>JACNJN010000072.1 GCA_014382535.1 Candidatus Desulfolinea nitratireducens
ATAACTATGGGCATTTCTAATTGTCGCCATGTCCTTTTCTAATTGTCGTTGACAGTGCAGACGGCGGAAGTGCATTTTATACTTTCTATATAGGTAGTAATGATAACTATATAGCTTTATCTGAGTTTGATGTAGCACAGAACGTAGAATGGGGTGGATATGATATTAGTAAGAGCTATTCAATTAGACATAACCAATGGTATACGTTTCGTTTCGAGCTTGATCAGAGCACACTAAGTTTCTACGTCGATGATAAATTAGCATCAACCACAGAAGCTAATTTACCACTTGTCCGAGAAAGTGGCGGCATAGGTTTTTATATTGGAGGCAATGAAGAAGTACACTTAGATGATATTAAAGTGTGGTCTTTATCTGAACAAGATACGCCCGCACATTCAACAGAAGCAGCAGCTAGCTTAGTTAGTAATAAATTAATTCGCCCCTGTGAGTGGGATGTTCGAATAAATCTAACCGGATTTGAACCTAATAGCGTAATTACAGTATCTTCAAATTACAGCGAGACAGTTTGTAGCGATGGGAGCCAGGTAACATCAGCATGGACTGTTGATTATCAAAAAAAAACAGATGCGCTTGGAAATCTTGTTACTTCATATCTTCACAAGGGTACTGGTGATTACAATTATTCCTACGTAGATGAAAAAGGAAATCGAGCTAGCTTATCTTTCTCAACCGAGCCATAACAAACATACTCCCCATAAGGAGGCTTTATTACGTTTATAAACCCAAGTGAAAATAATCAAGATAGCGAAACGCTACACTAGGAGATAACATCTCTGTTTTTCCAAAAAACACCTGAAAATTCGCCCTTTTAGGTTTTTCCTTAGAGTTCGCTCAGTGTTTCAATCCCCTCCCGAAAACCACTCTCTTCCACTGCGGAATAGGCAAAGCCCCAAACCCCTTCCAATCAGCAACAACAACCGCTATATTTTCAGGCACCCCCACAAAAGCCAATCTCGCCGCTCTCCCAGCCCAAGGCTTGGCAAGCAAGGCAAAGACCAAATGGAGATCATGCTCCTCTGCATATAAGATCGCCTTCCGAAAACGCTTTGCTGAACGCTGCATAATCACCCTCCCAGAAGTTCCTCCCCCCTCTACCTCCAACCAAAATAAAGTTTCATGTCCATTTAACTTTCCCCAAGCTAACGCATCTGGTGCGGTTCTCAAACCAGGTATTTGGACTTCGCTCCAACCTGTCCAAATCTCAGCCCCAGACCATGCCCTACGTAAAGAAGCAATCCACAAACGCGAAGTACGTCGATGCCGTCCATCTTTAGGGTTTCGTCTTTCTCTATAAGCTGTAAAATTAGCTCCCTTTGGGATTCCCCAGCTACGCAAAGCTAATGAAACGCCTTTCCGCTTCACACTCCAGAATGGATAAAAACTTTTTCTCTCATCCTGTTCTTTGGGTGGTTCTTCATGGAAAACAATCAATTCCTTTTTATGCAAATCTCGCAGTATTCGTCTCGCCTTCCAAACACTATAACCGGTTAGAGAAGAAACTTCCGATGTGTAGCCTGTCTTGATCCTCGCCAAAACACGTAAGGCTTGGATTTCTTCATCTGCCATATCAAAAGGCTGCCAACTTTCGGCAGCGGGCGCACCAGGTGAGGGTTTAATAAAAGTACGCGGGATAAAAGAAAAATCTGTCAACACAGGGCGAGTGTCTCTACGTGTAATTGCCGTTGCAAGAGGCAAACCGTAAAGAGCAGATTTTACCTCTTCCCAATACCACCTACCTGGTGATTCAACCTGTATCCATAGAGAGGCTCCCCGCCGGTACTTGGCTAAAGTATTGATCTTTGTCCGCACCGCACGACCATAGTCCCAAGGGGGAAGAGAGTGATTATAAGAAATGGGATAGAGAAAGGTATCTGTCCAACGCCCTGGAGAAATCTCCAAACTCTCTGTGCCTGCAAAGAGGATATTTCGGATATGTACGGCCATTGTAGCTTTAGTCGGAACATCCCCAAGGGAGATAATCATCCGACGTGAAAAACTGGTTTGGATTAACCCACCAATAATCATCTCCATCACGCTGCTTGATCCCATAATGCAGGTGCGGTCCAGAAGAATTTCCAGAACCAGGATCAGCCGGGTCACCTCCGGATAGTCCCAAAATATCTCCCCGTTCTATGATTTGCCCTTCTTCCACATAGATTTCGCTAAAATGCGCTAACCAAACCTGATAGCCATTATTTTCAATCACAACCAATCTACCCCAGGGACCATTCATCCCTGCCCAAACAACCTCACCGCTCAAGACAGCATGAAGCGGTGTGCCCACATCTACGGGGAAATCAACGCCAGTGTGAGAACTATAGTTCGAATCATGGTATGTACAACCTAATAAGGGCTTTTCATAAACTTCACCCCATTTTGTTAGCGGTCCCCATAAAGGAATGCCAATAATCTCTGCATCTAAACCTATATAGTCCGTCCAAGTGCCAGAAAAAGCACGCGTAGGATCGTATTCATTCCAGGCTGGCGCATCATAATTATCACTATCCTGAGGGATATCCAAAAGCCACTTGGTTAGACTGGGTTGCGCCCAGGAAGGTAGTTGCGGAATAGCAACCCCCACCATTACCACATAGGCAACCACAAAAACAATTCCACATAAGAAGGGGAGAGCGATTGCCCCACCGGTGATTTTCAATAAACCTTTCATAGAGTCTTAGAGAACCTTCCCTATCCGATCCAACTGGATCATACCTACTTCCCCAGACTGTAACCCCATCGAAGCTTCAATTGAAAGTCCGTTGCGAACCATCCGCATAGATAGCCAATAGGACAGTCCTGAACCAAGCAGTACAGGCAAGAGAAAAACTGGATTCTGCGCATACATTCGTCCGTTCTCTGGTGTCATAATTGAAATCACAACCAGCACTCCTGGCGGAAAAAGTGCTAGAAAACGAGCTTGCCATTCGATACCTTTGGAGGCTGCACGCGCACGAGATAGAACTTCCACAACAGCACCCAATGTTGTGCGTAGATTAGCAATCAGTGGAGAGATTTCAATTCGCCCTTCAATAGATGCGAGCAAAGAGGTCGCTACAATATCAACGGCTGGATTGTCCCAAGTCAACGTCCATTCCTTGACTGCCTTCGCTGCCTGATCAGAAGCTGCTGTACGCAAGCGCAAGACCAAATCTTCGAGAACAAGACGACCATCTGGTCCAACCGATCTGGCTGCCCCTTCCAAAGAATCCTGCAAGGTTCTCCCTTGCCCCAACAAAGTCTCTACCACAGATAAGCCACGCAAAATATCTTTGGCTTGCTGCAAGCGAAAAGCCTGCCGAATATCAGATAGTGAACCGCTATAGATCAATCCCCCCGCAATAGAGAATAAAATAGCAGGCACCATGCCCAAAGTCAAACCAGCAACAAGACCTCCCCCAGCCCAAGTCAGGAAGCCAAAAAGAATTTGATTAAGCGTCAAGCCTGTTCCTGTTTGGCGCGCCATCTTCTCCAGATCAACGCGTTTCTCAGGTGGGGCTACGCCCATCTGCCTGGCCATTTGTGCGGCACTATATGTACGCCTCCACCCCAGAAGAAGGGGAATCGAAGCCAATGCCAATGCACCAATGAGGGATAATAAAAAAATCATTCTTTCTCCTAATGCCTATAGTTGTCTGATCCAAAAAGAAATTTCTTCAGCACCCCCATTTTGTAACCAGATCACAAAATAAATCCCTATCACTGCCAGCCAAATAGAAACCACCCAATAGATATTGCTATCATCCAGTTGCAAAGATAAGGGGCGAAAATGAGAAGGTGTTTTTGGGATATGTGTTGTAGGGATAGCTCTATCACGTCTCCCGTGATAGGTGTGCTGCCGAACCTGGGTTGCAAATTTGATGCGTCGTTTTAGAAAGACTTCCATCGGCACGCGGTCTGGGCCCAAGCGAATCAAAGCCAAGGCCATGAAGATCATCAAAATCACAAATGCGATAATCCCTTTAGCAACCAGCCCCAGAGAAGGAATGAGCAGGCAAATTACCGCCGCAATCGCCCCTACGCCCATAATGCTTAGGTCACGATCGTTAAACATAAGGAAGGTGTCCCTTTAGCAATCTGCCTATTTCTTCCCAAGGTTGTGGGGCTGGACGAAAAGGAGGGTTGGGTTTAAAGCCTTCCAGCAACTCTCCGAGCTGCGGCAAGATTAGAAAACCAATTAGCACCATAATCACCAAGCCCACCACACCCAAAATGGCATAGGTCGCCATCTTGGAACCACCAAATGCCATCCCCGCACTGCCTTGCAGGACATAAAACAAACCACCCAGCAGGGCAACAACGACGATCAACCCAACCAGAAAACCCCACGCATCTCTGGCTAGAATTAGGATTTGCTCCATGACGGGGCCAAAAAGTCCTGGACCATCATCCAGTAAAGACTGGGGATTAGCACCTGAAAAACTCATAGATATACTCCAAAAATAGTGTCAACATGCACCTAAAAAGATTGCCGCAGCAGGGACGGCGACACTTGCCAGTAGCATCCCAAACATCGCTTCAACGATTTCAATCAAGGCATTAGTCGTATTACTTGCCCCTCCAGCAGATGCCGACAAGACTGCCAAAAAGGTCGCTTTCAACATGCGCAAACCCGCCAGCCCTGCGATCAGCATCGCTGAAAATGTACCCAAATCATTAATCGGTCCGCACCCAGCCCCACCGGGGATGGAAGATGAGGTTGCTTCTACCAAAACAGGAATACCTAAAAAGGCAAAAAGAACCAGCATCAATACACCGGAAATACCTGCCATCGCTTCCCAGACCCACAGATTTGCGCCAATCATTGTGCCTGCGGAGAGACGCAGGATTTGTGCTAGCCCAGCCAACAACCCAATAGCCAAGGTCAATGCGACCAGTACCTGCCATGCTTCCCTGAAAATGCCAAGCAGAATATCTGCAACACTACTCATCAAGTCCGCCTATTGGATATGCTCATCGAATTCAGATTCGAGTGCAGGGTAGAAACGCTCTCCCCAGAACTGGAGCTTCCAGGTGCGGGTTGGACCAGTACGGTCTTTGAGGGTATGCACCACCAGATTAAGACAACCACAGTTGGCAGGCTCACCTTCTCGAGAAACCAAAAGGACACGATCTGCTTCATAAGGCACACGCTCATCGCCTAGTAAATGCCCCAGGTTAAAATCTTCGTCCAAATAAAAACTTTCTGCCTTTAAAGCGGCAGCCACAATAATCGCCCATTCATGTCGTCTGGACATCGCACGTAAAGCCGCGGCGGCTTCTCCGCTACGCAACTCCAAGGGGATCATCCCTGTTAGTCCAACCACTGGCATACGGTTGAGATAATCCACAGTCAGCAGGGCCTTTCCTTTTTGAGGGAAGTTGTAGGTGTTCAGTAAAACATCTTCCAAGCCACGCACCGTATCACGGCGATCATCCAAAGAGAGCAAGACTGCGTTCCCACATTCTGCTAATTTATCTTCTCTGGCGAATTGCTCTGCTTCCCCATGAGGGCCTGCAAGCATGGCAGAAGCCTGTTGGGATATTCTGTATTTCAATTCTTCTTCGGTATGCTCATAACAGCCTATAGCGGTGGGGATATTTTGGGCCGCGGCATCAAAAAGCATCCGCAACATCCAACTTGTTTTTCCAACACCAGGAGCAGCTGCTAGTAGTGTAAGACCGCCTCCCCAAAAGGGGAGCCCGGCAAATTCGCCAAAAATCTGATAGGGGGTTGGAACGCCAATAACACCTGCTCTCATGGCGGCAGTATAGAAGATTCCGCATGGGGGTACCCCCTGATATGCGTTAAATTCTTTTCTCTACGATGATTATTGCTGAAAGAGAAATACTTGCAGCACAAAACATTCCCCAAAAAACAACGGCTTTATACAACCCAAAGCCATTGGGCAAGGCTAAAGACAGACAGTCCCAATAACATGCCCGGCAAGGCGGGGGAAAGTCCATCGTTTGGGTAGCGTTTCCGCCACCATCTGCGCCATAATTCCACCCCCAAGACAGATAGAATTAGGGCTGTCCAAGGAAATAAAGCTGCGATGCCAGCTAGGGCAAGAAGGTCTGCTCTGCCAATTAAGCCGCGCCGAACGCCAAATCCGGTCAGTAATAACACCCAAGCTGGAGGGAAGAATAAGGCTGGGATAACCAGAAATCCGGGGAAAGAAGTAAAGATGCCCCAAGCTACCGCCAGGACAATTGCAAGAACCTGAGGGAAAGAACCAGAAGCGGCAATAAAAAGGCTTGCCAAGAAGAAAATCTCAATCGCTGGTACCAGGCGATAACGCAAATCCGCAAAGCTGAAGAGCGCAAAGGATAGCAACCAAAAAGGTGTTGCGTTCGCGTCAACCATCTTGTTTTTTTGCCTGCTCAAGAAGAGAAAGTAGTTCGGCATCCACTCCAGCTCTGTTAGCGGTCTCCCATAAAGGGGCTGTGGCATCATCTATTTCCTGCTGGGATTGGGTATAGGTTTTCGCCATCATCCCTACCGCTTGCGGGTATTGGGAAGCAAAGCCATCGGGGGAAAAGCCTGCTGCTTCCATATGAGAAGATAGCCCACTATAAGCTGAACGAAACTCATCTGATGAACCCCCAAAGCCTGAGAGAATATCTTTTTTGACTCCAGCAGAAGCAGAAAAACCAAGGTCTGAAGATGCTGGTGATGATTGATTAGCTTGGGGCTTGCTTGACGCACCACCAAAGCCATCTATTTTTGTTTGCAAGCGATCTTGTCTGGCTGAAAGGTCACTGCTTCGAGCCATGCCATAAGCTACTCTGGCTTGTTTATGGGCACCCACTGCATCAAGGGCTGTTCCCAATTTATTAAAGCCTTGCGATTTGGCGAGATGTGCCATTTCTGTACCTGCGGCTGTTGCTGCCGCTCCTGCTCCAGTAGCTCCTGTACCAGCCGCTGCCCCTCCTCCCGCGGCTGCCGCCCCACCTGCCGCAGCACCAACCCCGCCTGTAGCCGCTGCCAAAGCCGCAGTTGCCACTAATCCTTTTGCCACTCCAAAGATTTTCTTAGCCGCTTCTCCAGAAGCGCTCAAGGTCATTTTTGCCAGAATGCCAGACAGAGAAAGCAAGGCTCCCGTTGCGCCAAAGAGCCATAATAAGCGTACCAGGCTGAGTACCATCCCACCCTGACTAATCGCTCCAGCCACAGAGACGGCTGCCTTAAAAATCGCTCCTGCAATCAGTGGCAGAAGGGAAATTAAAACAACTGCCTTTAACCATAGAGAACGCAACCAGCGCATTTGTGGAATGACTGCACCCACAGAAATGGCAGGACCCAAAACAGCCAAAACAAAGAGAGTGGCTTGCGCAGAGACAAAGGCAAAAAGAAGCCCAGACATGGCTAAGATAGCGGCGAAGGTCATCCCAATCCCGATCAAGGATTGCAAAAAGACAAGCCCAGGAATGACTGAGGTAATACTCAGAAAGGAAGGAGCAGACATCAGGGTCACAAAATTGGATGCGAGGACACGTGTTTCTCCAACAGCAGCGACTTTGCACATCCACCAGCCTAAGCGTGAGATCAGATCAAGAAAAGGACCAGAAAGGACGGCTAATAATCCGGCTGTTAGCCAATCCCCAACTACAACCATTGGAGTGTCATTTCCATCTCCGAGTAACTTGCTCCAATGATAGAGTGCAAGACGAAGCAGGAATAGGGCGGGAGCCAAAGCCGCGGCAGTCTTCAACCCTGATTTTGCGACAGTAGTGAATTGATCTTTTTCAGCAGGCTTTACTAATTCGTTCAAAGCGGATGACCAGCGGGCAACTTCTTTTTGGAAATCTGTCTTTTGCGCTTCGGCAGTTTTCTTGAAGAGATTGCTCAATGCCTTGGAAATCGTATCATCGTGAAAGACAACATTGAAGAAAGATTGGGTAATTGAAGTAACCACGGATGTAGATTCTTCGGGAGGCTCTTCAGCGTCGTCCGGATCATCTCCACCTTCAGGCGTATCAGTCTGTGCCTGCATCCTTACTTCTCCGCCTGCGGATACGGGAGCGATACTGGAAGAAGCAAGCATCAGAAAGACCATTGAAAGCGCTATTAGCAAAACGGAGAATGTGCGATGGATTCTTTTATGAGAAAGCATAGACTTTACCTTTGAAGCATTTTTAAAGAAACATCCCCAAAGAGGGGCTTTTGCCGCCCTTTTTTTGTCCTATCCGGGTAGCATAGGTGTTGATAGCCACAGTCCAGACAAGCACGAGGATTACGCAATGCTCGCATAGGGAAAGATACTTTTGATGTTGCTCTTTCTGCCAGAGGCAGGAGCATTTGCATTAACTTCTCTATCTCAAAAGCTGATTGGAAAAGCTCAGCATCGCCACTCTCGCGTTGCAAACCAAAAACCAGCGGGGGATTAGACCAGGTCTTGTCTCCCCTTTTATCCGATGCTTGTACCAAAGCGAAACGTAATTGGTCATGTCCCCGTCCATCTTCAACCAAGAGACCGATATGATCACGTTCCACTTTGCCAATCTTTGCTGTCCAAACCCAAGCCGGAAAGTAGGCTGCTTTCCGCACCCCTCGTGAAGTAATTGCCAACCATTCCATCTCTATTTGAATATCAGAATCTTGAGAGATTTTCATATCTCCCTGCCAATCATAGATCAGATATGCCCAGACACGGGCATATTCCAGGACCTTATTCCAACCGCCCATCTTCTTGATCGTAACATGCGAACCAAGTCGGTGGCTAGGGTCAAATCTCCCACCAGGGAAAAGAGGCGAGAGTTCAGGAGAGCTCATCGGGTGGTGGCTGCGGTAAGTGGCCACTTCACCAATATATTTTTCAATATCGCCGAGAACAGCTTCACCTATTCCATGTTCTGTGAGGGCTTCCTTGAGTGTTTTTCCTTGACTGAAATCTTCCAGTGCATGCCAGGCAACATCAAAGACAGGCTCAGGATTTGCCCCTGCCAACCACCAACCTGCTGCAGCGGGACAAAAGATATATAAAAGGGCTGGCAGGATCGGGTTTCCACGCGCCTGCTGGTTGCGTTTATCAAGGAGAGCCATAAAAAGATCAGTAGGCATAGTGAAGTTCCTGAACCAAAATAACGAGCATATAAACCGGCGTTCGCCACGCGCCTGGACTACGGACACCTGCCAAGGTTTTCCCCCTAACTTTTCTCCAGAGCAATTGCAAAGCAGCTGTAGCGAAGAAAACAAGGGGAATAGCCCAGAGCATTTGATATGCAGCGGGTAGAGAGACTATCAATCCCATCCACAATTTTGCATCACCTGCGCCCATCCAGCCTAGTTTCCATGCTATCCAAAAGCTGAGTAAGATAATGTAGATGCCAAGAGGATGAGGGCTGTTGGCAATAAGCCCAAGGATTAGAAGTGGGATTGTTGCCCAATTTGGAATGCGGGCATGGTGAAGATCATATAGGGACACAAAAGCAGTTAGAGACAGAAGCGCAAGGAGAAAAAACAGATTCATTTACTCAACTCCACCTGATAATTCCAAAAGGCAGAAGGATTGTTGTTGAAATCTGCGTCAGCAGCAAGGTGGTCCTGTAGATCAGGAATATCAGTTGGTGTTATTTTTCCTGAAGACAGTCTCTCTTCCCAGTCTTCGCCAACGAGAAGCAAATAAGAAAGCTCCCACTCTGCCGCATAGGGAACACGATTTCCACCCCAAAAAGGCCAAATATCAGAAATGTAGGGCATTAAATAAGTTGGGGTAATTGGTTGGAAGGAAAGTGTGAGGCGAACTCGTTTCAGCTCAAGGAAGGAAGCATCTTCCTCTCTTGGTGTTTTCAGAAATTCTATGGTCTCACTCACAGAGCTACTCGGAAAAGCCCGTATAGAATCAATCCTTTCTTCATCAACATATAAATGGGGAAAGGGAAGAAAAAGGCGGGTATACCAGAAGGGCTCTCCTACCTTACAGATGATGCCTTCTTCACTTACTGATAATTCCGTACACGGGGATTCGTCAAGAAAATCGGGCATGACACCTTGATCATGGTTTTTGGATAGATAACCTGATGTGCTAAAAGATAAGAATAAGAATAGCCATATCGCATTTCTCTGCATTGGGTTGCGGTCTCCTGAGAGGGCATCATACGATAATAATTATGGGGGTACCCTGAGTGATGGATGTATTTTCTTGAATATTCCCATGCAAGACCACCATTAAAGCGAAAAGCCGCCTGGGTGAAGGGGGCACCCAAGCGACCTTTCAATTATCAGTATATAGTCTTTTTCAAAGGGTGGTCAGCCCGTGCGCAATTTTATTACCAGAGAACATTTTCTTCATACCAAGTGTCTGTGCCACCGCCACAGACCTTACCACCCACTCTTTTTTTACCATCAGATGGAATCGCGTCAAAAGAAAAGCGATAAGCATCATCTGGCTTGCAGCCATGCCCTTCAGCAAGTTGACCAGTAATTCTCACAGATCTATAGCCTTTGCCTTCGAGGTAGGCTATTGCACTAAAATCCGCTTCCAATTCTTTCCAGAAAGTAAAGCTACAGAAAAACAGTACGAGAAAAATAAAGGCAATCAGGAATGCTTTTTGTCCATTGCTCATGCCTTCACCGATGCCTTAAAATGAAAAGCCACCTGGGTGAGGGGGGCACCCAAGCGACCTTTCAATAATAAGTATATACTCTTTTTCAAAGGGTAGTCGGCTCGTGCGAAATTATTCCTGCCAGCCAATTTGCCCTTGCCCTTCTCGCACGCCCCAATAAAAGATGCTGCCCCAGGAATAGCTCCGCGCCCAAAGCGGATTGTCTACCCGATTGGCATTATCCATACGGCGGATTTGCACAGAGCGATCCCAATAAGCATCTGGCGCACCATTATGATCCAGGTCTGCCATCATTGAAGCCGGTAAGCCCCGCACAGCTGATGGGGGAATTTCTCCACCAGAAGAGCGACCTTCCCAATCCCATTCGCGATGCCCCGTGAAGTTGCCATACTCATCACGTCCGCAGTTGAGTGCCCCACTGCCACCCTCTTCACAATGACTATCCCATTCCAAATAACGCAATTCCCAATACAGACGATAAGGCGCTTGGGCTCTGCCTTCAAAAAGAGGAAAATCTGCGGGTAATTCATCCAGGCCTACGCTTCCCGCCAAAGGACCACCACCAGCTTCTGGATGAGAGGGTAAGTCCCAATAGAAAAGCATGGGATTGTCTCCCAGCGGTAAATTAAATTCACCAATATGCGGCAAGGAAACACTTGCTGAGCTTTGGGCTGGTCGGAAGGTCAGGGTCAGGCGAATATCACACCAATCTCCTGGGGCAGGGTTACCAGGACTACCACCGCCCAAAGCAGCGTAATCAAGTCGCCCTGTTCCAGCACTAGTAGGCAGTGCCCCAAGACGGAGAGCTGTGTCTTCCCAGCGGACTAAAGTCGCAGGGTAGGGACGGGCATCCAAAGAGATCACAGGCAACCTCACACTGGCTGTAAGATTCCAATCCCAATCAGTGCCACAGATCACGCCACCAGAGGTTACGATCAATTCTGTTGTGCATGGATTTGGCGGCGGGGTATATTCTGTTGGGCAATCGGTTGGAAGTCCAGAAGTATAGGCAGCAAAAATATTGCCAGAACAAGTATCTACAAGTCCGCTGGCAGGAATGCAGCTACCAGGAGGGGCTGAACCACCCAGTGTCGTAAAATAACTTGCGGGGATCAAAACATCCGAGAAATCAGCTAAAGCTACTTCGGTACAAGGTTCTCTTTCCTCACCACCCGATCCTCCATTCCCACCTTCTCCGCTTTCACCGTTATTCCCACTTCCACCTGTAGTGCAGCTTACAGTATCTGGTGGCGTATAAAAACAATCCCCTGCATCAGCATGAGCGGGTGCTATTTGGATAAGGCTTAATATGAGCGCAAAGATAATCGGAATAAAGAAAAACTTTTTCGAGTTCATGATGGTCTCCAGACAGTCTTTTCCCCTATTCAAAATAAGCATTAATTTCATTCAGGATAGCATCGCGGATAGCAGTATCTGTGGCATCTTTCCAGCTATCTGGCAAAGCCTTCATTGCCAAACCATAGCTTTCTTCCAACCAGGCACTATCCCATAGAGGCAGGCTAAAAATAGAGCTTTTCATTTCACGATCAGCAGTAGCCAATTCAGCGGTCAAGCCAATTTCTTCATAATCGACACGTCCCCCGTCTTCACGCCAACCAAGCCAAGTCCAACGCTTACCCTTATAGCCAAAGAGCAGGAAGGTGCGCGAGGCTGTGATCTGCCCATCTCCGCCAATGAAGAGATGCTCTCCTAATTGCATCAACCCATAAGAGGCTTCTGTATCTTTGGATACGACGCAAATTACTTCATATCCATCTCCCCAATTCTGCTGCTCATTTCCAGCGAAGGTAAATGTGCGAAAACAACCTCGCAACGCCATCGCTGTAGCGGGATTTCCCGCCCCATCAATTGCCCACTGTGCCAAACCAGGCACTTGGGGACTGATAAGCATTTGCACAGACAGAGGGCCTTTATTGTCTGTGAGGATTGTCAGTTCGCCTGTTTGCATAGTCATGGGCATAGTGGAAAAGCCTAGAACTTCTGTTGCTTCTGCTCGGCTATAGCCTTCACTAATTGCCAATACCCAAGCTACCGTCCGCCCCAATTCTGTGTAGACACAGGCCGGGTTAAGCGACTTGTAGTTCTTGCTCAAAGGTAAATCCAACAAAGCCCAATCAGCAGGATTAGAGGGGCAGACTTCTGGTGTGTTGGTTGGTGGTGTTTCAGGAATAGCGGTCTCTCTAAGAGGGGCGAAGACGGGTGTCTCTACAATATCAGTAGAATCAAACTCCGAGATACGCCAAAGCATTGCTCCGCCAGCGAGCAAAAGCAATAAGGCAAATGAAGCGATAGCGATAATCACATAGGTACGCAAGCGCCGCTTTCCAGATAAATCTGTATAGGTAAAGAACTTCAGCATAATTTTCCTTTTTTATTATTGGTCTTCTCGTGTCACCCCATGCGCCAGATAGCCTACGGTATTGACTGCAATCCAGTGCTTGGGGAAAAGAAAACCAGGGGTTTCAATCCCAGCCTGCACCAAACAGCCTGGTCTGCCCTGATAACGCCCGCACCGCACAAAGTTCATCTGTAAATATGAGGGGGCCTGATTACGAAAATAAGTAGCTGCAACCGCATTCCCTTCGGCAGTTGAGCGGATGACACCATTTGGCAGCACTTCAATTTCCTGTGCGCCAGCATGAGCAGCCAGATCACCAATGGCAACGGCATCCATCACACGCACACTGGTGGTCATATAATCAAGCAAACCCATCAAAAAAACAGCCATCAGGGGCAGGATAATGGCATAGAGTGCAATGGTCTGTCCACGTTCACTGGGATTATTTTTTCTCAACGCCATTTTGCTTTCCAAGTTTCTGAACGAGAGATAAATCTTTCTTGGGAAGAGCCATTCCCAAATCCAAGCCTGAATAATTCCGGGATTTGCCAGGAGACAGTACAAGCTCCGGGGTCGCCTGGTGCGCGCGGCGGTTCTACGCTTACCCTATACTGCACACCAAAAGTGCCACTCCATTCGGAGTTCAGGGTGGTATTTGCAATTTGATAAGCATTTTGTGCAGCCCGAACTGCATCGGGAGATTGGCTCAAAAATTGGGCGCAACCATAAGCAGATGCGGTTGCTGCGGTGCGTGCCCGGTGAATAGGAATTAGCGACAAAAAGCCAAAGGCCATCAGCACCAGCAATACAGAAAACATAGCCGTTTCTGCCATCGCCTGCCCCTTCTCCGATCTTCTAGCCTTCGCTCGCATTACTCAAAGCCTCCTGGCGGGGGCGGACCGGGATAGAAACGCCAAAGTCTGAAAACGGACTCTCCTTTTTGGGCTTCTATCAAAGTGATCCCAAAAGCCCAGGGCGTGGTCTTTTCTATGGAAATCGTCGAACGAACTCTGCGAGGCGCATCTTGGCTGGTAGCAACTGCTTCTTGAATATCGGGCCAGAGGATTGTGCCTCTGGCGATGCTGGTGGCTGGGGTGTTATAAGAACCTTCGGCAACTCCGGTAATGAAGACGCCCCAATCTGCCGCTGTTGCCCGAAAAGCATAAAAGCCAGCAAAGACCAATCCGAAAATCAGCAAGGTCATAATCGGGATCATTAGGGCAAATTCCGGCATAGCCTGTCCTGCCTGTGCTCGTGCCGCAGGTACGGGTGAGCAATGTCGAAGGCGGTGCTCTGAGTAACACCGAAGAGCCTGTCCGCGCTCAGCATTCTTTCTCATCCAAATTTCCTTATCCACCTGCAGCCATATTGAGAGCATTTATCCCGGTCTGGAAGGCGTTGATCACCGCTTCTCGAAACTGCGGAATAACTGCCATTGCGATCACACCGATCGCACCAAAGATTAAGGCATATTCGCCAAAATCCTGCCCGCTTTCATCACTTAAAAACTTCTTTATTTCTTTAAACATCCTTTTCTCCTTGATTCAATGAATGGTTGTTCAACCGCTATATAAACATAAAGAGCAGGTGGGTATCTATGCACATGCACAAAAAAAGACTTCCTGCGGGAAGTCTTTTTTCACCATCAGATTACTCATATCTTTTAAAAAACACTACCGAGAAAAGGCATCACCATGGATAGCACCAAGCCCACCACAGCGGTAACCCCAAAAAGACCACTGCGCCTGCGCACAAGAGCGGCACGCGTTTCGGTGATCTCCAATACCGTGCGATGAACTGACTCTCGCAAAGCAGTTACGCTTGTGAGGATAGGACGGCTGCGCTGGAAGAAATCCAGAATATCGGTCAGAAAAAGTGTCGCATCCACATCAGATGGATCGGGCAGGTGTGCTTGAACAACTTCTACAGCCTCTTCAATATCTTTGATCTCTATCTGTGCTACCAATAGTCCCAGCAGATTACTGAATGTGCCGCCTACCGATGCCGTTCTGCGCAAGGCATCCTGTACCCCAACACCAGACGATAAAAGCGATTCAAGCACAGATAGCGCAATTAACATATTATTGCGCATGGTTTCTGCGCGTGCTTTTGCCATTTTCTCCAAACGCGTATAGGGGCGACGTAAGCCCAGATAGATATAAAAAGCGGCAAAAAGAGGGGCGGCAACCAACATCCCGTTCATCGCGAGTGCGCCTGCCATCAAACCGCCAACCAGCAAATACTTGCTGAACTCACGAATAGCGGCGGCATAGAATTCCCCTGGCGTATCATAGGGATAGCCCGCTCTGCGGATTAGTCCCACCACATCCAGCATATTCTTTGCATGTTCCGGGTCAAAACGTTTGGGGAGAATGGCAATCAGAATCGCATCCCAAGTTGATCGTCGTTGTGGGATTTTATTTGCATCCTGAAAGGCGCCATCCAAACGACTATGGCGAAAAACCCCATATTGGAAAGTCGAAATAATTTCAAATACAAAGGCCGCTACACTGAGCGCACCTAAAAAAGCCAAACCTGTCATAAAACACACCTCCGTTTTTCAAGAAAATACCAGCTAATGGTTCAGGGTAGTCGTGGCGTGCTCCCCAAAAGTTCAGCTAAAACTCTCTTTTGCGCTTGCGTCCGGCGGATTTCTTTTGGTTCGCGAGGCACGCAATTCATCACATTGCCGCTTCCAGAAGCCCAGTTTTTGCCACCGAACTCTTCTGGCCATAAGGGATGTTCAGCTTTGTCCCAATTGTGGGGTAGACGATAAACACCCTCACCACGCACAGCCAAGAACCAACTTTCCAATGCTTCAAAGCGTGGACCCCATAATCCCCAAAGGAGTTGGCGGCGCACCTGCTCATTTTTGGCAAAATGAAGTTTCCGAGTGCAGTCTCTACAAAGCGGAACTGCATTTTCAGGACGCTTTAAGCGCCAGGCAAGTTCAGGAGAGAGATTCTCACTAGGCAAAACAAAACGCCAGGAAGCATTTTTTCCACAACGAATACAAGCTTTTGAAAATTCTTTTTCCCAAGGAACGCCAGCCAAAGCTGCTGCGAAGAGTTCATCCTGGAAAGCATTCTCCACATCAAACATTTGTCTGGATAAACTAACCGCCCCATCTGGGATGCTGATTTGCGCTTCGATACGGCAATCCAGAATAAAACCTGCGGAAGCCAATATCTTGCCACGCTCCCAGGGCGAAAAGTGGTTTCTTATAATTTCCGGATCTACACGCCCATAGCCACTAATCCCACACACAGAGCGAACCCGCCTGAGATCGGCTACTGAGGCAGCAAAAAGGGCAAAGATTAAATCCTTGATCCCCGTATTTGCATCAATTCCGCCCACCGCTGAGTTTTTATGCTCTCCCACTGCGGAGATAATGTCTGCTATCAACTTTTCATCCATTTGCATATCCGGAGCCATCTCCACGATCAAATCTGCCGGGGGCAAGGACACAAAACACCAAGAAGAGATTACCTTTTTAAAGACAATTTCAACATCTTGCTCATCCCCCCTTGCCAAAGCCACAATACGCAAAGACGGACAAAAAAAGGTCTGAAAAAGCCGGCGCGTTTTTGTAGGGTAGATAAAAACAAATATTTTTTCACCAAGTCTGCGACGGAACATCACCCCCCAAGCTTGAGAGAAAGCTGAGCGTAAAAGAATAATTTTTCGCATGATTCAATTCCTTTTTTGAAATCTCACTCGCCAAAAAGACGTTTCAATAATTCCTCTTTGGCTTGGTCTTCCAATGAGCTGAAGGCAGCCAGATAAATTTCATCATCCACAGCTTTCCCTTCTAAATCTTTTTCAAGCATAGCTTTGAGTTTATAGGGGGAAAGTTTTGCCAGAGCATTTGCTGGCCACCCTGGACCACCTCGCGGCGATTCCAGCGTGCGCGCAATCGCATTGGAAACCCCGCTTGCGTCATGCAAGCCCGCCCCAGCCGGGGTATAGGCATAAAGTAGCCATGCAGCAAAAGTCTCGCCGGTTGCACCTGCTCTGCGCAAGGTGTTGCGCTTTTGGGGGCTAGCGACATTAATTGCCAGCAGATGGTTTAAATCCCAATAAGACATAGACCCCACCCCCGTTTTTTCTTTGTGGCGATATTTCTTTTTTTCTTGTGGGGGGATTAGGGGGGAGGTTTTTAAAGGAGTTAAGGGGTTCTTTAAAGAGTTAAGGGGTTTAAAGACTCTGCAAGTCGCGTAAAGATCGTCTGCAAATCGCGTAAAGCCCATACTGCAAATCGCGTAAAGATCATATGCAAATCGCGTAAAGACGATACTGCAATCCGCGTAAGCTTCTTCCTCACATTCGAGCGCAGCTTGCACGATCTCAGGCGGAATATCATTCAATAAAACACGGAAAGTACGCGGACTGTGGTTGAAATTTTCTGCACGCCCTTCATCCAGATTTTTTAGGTAAGCAAGAGTTACAGGATGGCGCAACTTTCCCGGCTCTTTGGCTTTTTTGCCGAAACGTCCATTCATCCATTCATAGATCGTCATGGGGCGGGAAATACCCAGCCAATGGGCAATTTCAGCATAGCCACCCTGCACTGTGCAAATATCTCGTTGCTCATCTTGCCCCTCATAGCAACGATCTCGTAAGAGAATATACATCCAGGCTGGACCTGCACCCAAATGGGGCAGGATATGCTCCAAAAAGAAAAGAGAAATTACGATTTGGTCGTTTTGCGGCATGAGATGCATGCGTAGTCTTTCAGCAAAAGCCTCTAGTTGCGAAGCGGGTAACTCCCCTGAGAATAAATACCGCACGATCTCAGCCACATCCATTGGTTTGCCAGGTGAGCTATTTTCTTGTTGAGGTGCAAATAGTTCACTTAGAGGTGTTTCGCAAGAAGCAGCCAAAACGCCGGCGGGGCCGTTAAAAGTCTCAACACCAGATTGCAACCACTGTGCCAGTGAAAAGGAATCAGAACCGGTCAAAGGCAGCGTAATTGCAACAGTGTATTTTCTTGGTAGGCGACGAGGCTGTGCGCCCTCTGCCCACTCAGGCTCAGTCGTCTTTGAAGTCACCAAGCCAGATAACTTCTCCCAGGTTTTCTCTCGTTCAACTCGATTCCAAAAAGTACGCTCACTAATGCCACAAAGTGTGGCAATCTGTTTTCCTGATAAGCGAGCAGTCTTTTGACCACCACGTCCACCTTCTGAATAGGCAGCCTGCCTAAAGCCCACATACATCCAACCTAAATCTGGGCCTAACTGGCTGAGATGTTTACGGAAGTACCCAGGCAGATAAACAGCTCTATCTGGACGTACCACCTGGTAATACAGAGACGCAATTTCTTCGCTTGAGACTGCAATCTCTTTTTTGTCAAGCTCGTCTTCGACATCATCATCTTGCGATGCTTCACTTTCTGAGACCACAAACTCAACCTGTACAGACTGATTCATCACCCCGATCAGGAGGCGGGAGACCGTGCTGGTTAGGCGACTTTCCAACCAATCACGAGCATAGGCGTTGCGAACACCAATGGTCAAAGCACCATGACTAAACTCCAAAGCTTTCGTGTCTCGCACCCAGGTATCGAAAGAGGCACGCGGCATCTCCATTTGCAGTTGTCCCAAGACAATTTTCCAGGCTTTTTGAATATCCATAAAAAAGCCTTCCTTAGCCCACCTGTGCAAGCAGAAGGCAACTGTCTGTTCCGCTCGGTTTTGGGCTTCCTGTGGCTTCGGCGTAGACGGCAACGTAGGCGGGTATGTAGACGGAGCGTAGACAAGACGTAGGCGACACGTTGTCATTGCCGTCTACGCTCGCTATTTTTGTAAAAAGTTTTTCAAGAATTTGTCCAGGCATCAAAAATCTCCATCCAGCACTAAACTGTAATTCGTCGTTTTTTCAACAGGCTGGAGTACCAACTCGCCACTGCTATACGCTTTGAGTGCATATTGTAAAAATGCAGAGATGAGCTCTCCCACTGGAATATCCAAGCCCTTCTCAGATGCCAGTACACCGATCTCATCCTTGAGTTCAGCAGAGAAATTTCGCCAAGTCGTGACCACCCGCCAGGATGCTTCTTTGGGCAGCTTTTTTCGACCTGCCTTTCCTATCTTTCGTTTGGATGCAGTTCTCTTAGGAAAAAGCGTCATCCGCAAGCGTTCGGGGTTAGGACGTGGGGCAAGAATAAGTTTGCCGCGACTATAAGCATCCAGTCCATACTCCAGCAACGCACGAGCGACTTCACCTATAGGCACATGCAGTTCTTCTGCAAGCTGACGTACTTGCAAAGCTGCTTGTGGATCAACACCACGATAGACCACCTTCTCACTCTGATGATTTCGCTCCCAATCCCGTTTGCGCCGACGTGGGGCAGCCATAGGCAGGGATTCATAAATATCAGGTGGTGCAGCGGATGAGCTTTCACTTGCAGGCATATCCCCAAAGGGATTTCTTCGATCACTCATATTCCCTCCTAGAATTTCAGAACCTGCTTCGTTAGGCTCATATACTCCTCTGCGGAGCGACATTTCTCATCATATTCAAAGATCGTTTTCCCTGAAGCAGCACATTCTCTCAGAATAGTGGCTCGGTGAATGGGATCCAAGACACTCTCTCCGAAACGTTCTTTTAGTGCTGTATTCGTGATCTTGCTTTCTCTGGTTTGGGCATCATAGAAGGTTGGCAGGATGCCTAAAAGTGCTCCTTTCCAACCCTTCTTTTGTTGCAAGATATTCATCATATAGGCAACTTTTCCCACACCTTCCGCAGAAAGAAACTCGGTTGCGGTAGGAACGATTACGAGATCAGATGCCCAAACAGCCCGCTCCTGAATACCTCCCACGCTGGGTGCGGTATCGAAAATAATATAATGCAACCCTTCTTTGAAAAAAGGTTTGAGCGCAGTCCGGATCGAAGAGACTGGCTGGTTCTGGGCATTAAGCACGGTTTGGGCTGCCATCGTCTGTTGGTCACCTGGATAAAGATATAACCCATCTCTGCCAGACGAACGCACCCAGGACTGCACAAAACTGCTTTCCTGTGGGGAGTTTCCCATCGTGAGCAGGTAAAAAACACCTGATTCAGGATTGCGCCCCAAAGCTGTAGCGGACTGTCCCTGTGGGTCCAGGTCTACAAGTAAGACCTGCTTACCGCGTATAGCAAGTCCATGAGCAAGAGAAACAGCTGTGGTGGTTTTACCAACCCCACCTTTCTGGTTGGCAATACAGATGATTTTTGTAGACATTTATCCTTCCTCGACTATTTTGATTTCTTGAAAATCAATAAATAAAGAACACCACCAAACACTAATGGGCCAAAAAACATGCCTATAGCAACAAGAGTAGGTAATAGGGTGCTAATCATTGGATTTTGACACATCTTGTGAACCCACCTCGGTTGCAAATTCTTCACAAGGAACAAGTTGGAGCCGTTCCAATTCTTTTCGGATAATGAGGGCTGCTTGCGCTTTTGGAACGCGGTACTCGCGTTCAGCCAAATCATTCAGTGCCAATACTTCATGATCTCGTAAATAAACAATAACTTTCGCCATGTACTTCACCTCGTTGAATTTAAAAATAAAAAGAGCCGCGATAACGACTCTTTTATCAAGTGAGAGACAACTAAGTTTATGGGTTAGTTTATGAATTGATTACAAGAATTCATATAAGATTATTTCATCTGTATTTTGGCTTCTTTTTCTTTTTTGCTCTTCTTTCTAATTCTTCTAGTGCGCGGTCTCGCCAAGTAGTGTAATAAGCCTGTTCAGAAACAACCGGGGAACCATCAGCGTTTATCCCAAGATGTTCAGCAATTAATTCTGCCAAAGTAAAGGCATCACGAATAGAGTCTCGGCTTTCCCATTGAGCAGCAATTGGTAACCAACGTTCCAGAGGAAAGGCTGGTTTACGCCCTCTCCTTCGTGGTCTCAAGGGTTTATCTTCAATTAGAATGATATCATCGGTTAAACTGTCCAGTTTTTCCAATGATTGTGTGTCATCTTGAGCAACTAATTCATATCCCCACCAATACAAAATACGCTCTCTCCAATGTCCGGGCTGAGGTGCTGAAAAAAACACTACTCGATTGCGAATAGCAGCATCTATACAACAAGCGGTTATAAAGCCAGCCACAATCAAAAAGAATAGCAAGACAATTTGATATGCTAAAGCTGTTTGAGACAGAGTTTCTCCTAAACTTATTTGCAGATTGTAATTTGTCCAAACGAGTGGCAAAAACATAGACATTCCACTGCCTAAAAGCAAGAGATATAGGAACCTTCTTTGTGATCGTTCATATTTGCGTTGTTTGAATTCTGTGATAATCATCATAAGGCAAGATTGTACTCGAAAAGTATATCTGCACAAAACACTTGCATTCCATATAGCTCCATAGTATTCTACAAGCAGTTTTTACTTGATTATCAAAGAGAGGACATTATGAAATCCTATCGCAAAGAACTCTGGTTCCACACCCCTACCCGCCGAGAATTCATTAATATCACACCACAAGTTAACGAAGCTCTCCAAGAGAGTGGAGTGAAAGAGGGCCTAGCCCTGGTTTCAGCGATGCATATAACAGCCTCTGTCTTTATCAATGACCATGAATATGGCCTTCATCAGGATTATGAAGAATGGCTTGAAAAACTTGCTCCCCATGCCCCCATTGATCAATATAGACATAATGATACGGGTGAGGATAACGCGGACGCGCATATGAAAAGGCAGATTATGGGGCGTGAAGTTGTTGTTGCTGTCACTAACGGAAAACTTGACTTTGGTACATGGGAGCAAATCTTCTACGGCGAGTTTGACGGTCGCCGCAGAAAACGTGTCCTTATAAAAATAATCGGTGAATAATAAAAGCTCCCTGATAGTATTATCAGGGAGCGACGACAAATCTTTTCTTATGAACAAATTACGCTAGATTTTGCGTTAGGAGACTAACTCTTGGAAATGATAGGAGAGCCACAAGCTTTGGGGACAACTGAAAGTCGTATTTGGTTTCGGCTGGTAAACGCCATGCATATCACCGCATCCGTCTTCATCAACGACCATGAGCATGGGTTGCATCAGGATTACGAAATGTGGCTCGAAAAGCTTGCTCCCCATGCGCCCATAGATCAATATCGTCATAATGACACAGGCGAAGATAACGCCGATGCGCATATGAAGCGCCAGATCATGGGTCGCGAAGTCACCATCGCCATCACCAACGGAAAACTCGATTTCGGAACCTGGGAGCAGATCTTCTACGGCGAATTCGATGGTCGTCGCAAAAAACGGGTATTGGTCAAGATTATTGGTGAATAAAGAAATAATATGACAAAAAAAATATGGGGCGGCATTCTTGTCATCCTGATAATAATCAGTTTATTCATTGCGGCGCAGAGTATTGCTACTAAAGCAGATTACATCAACAACGATTTCCTTGTCTTCTGGCTCGCTGGCTACTCCAATTGGGTAGACATAGATCCGTATAATGCTTCCGATTGGATTAACGCAAGGATCCAATTTGGCTCAGAAAATATTCCGGAGCCAGAATTTCTATATCCCCTTCCTCTCGCCGTATTTCTGGCTCCATTAGGCCTTTTAAATCTACATCAGGCTTTCACTATGTGGGTATTTCTATCAGCCTGCCTGATAATTATTTCCATTAGCATCATTCTTCGCTTCGGAAAAACACATCCGCAAATAATTTACTTAGCCATCCCCTTTCTCCTGTTCAGCCCTCTATTTCCTCCAACGCTCATCACCCTGTTTCTTGGCCAACTCAGCGCGGTACTCCTGTTATTTGCCAGCCTTGCAATTTATTTTTGGCAACAGAGGAAATGGTTTTGGGGTGGATTCTTTATCGCATTTTTCACGCTCAAACCCAGTATTGGTCTCCCTCTTCTGGCACTGACAACACTTTGGTTACTCAACAAAAAACAATTTAAGGCTATTAGCGGAATTATCTCAGCATCCCTTCTTCTTTTAATTATTGGTCTCATCAAAGATCCTTTATGGATCTCAAAATATCTGGCAATTGGTAGCAATAAAATATCAAATACTTTTGGCTTTTCTCCTACTATCTGGGGAATTTCTGGCCTGTCGTGTGATTTTGACACATCCTGTACAATCATATTCGGTCTTATAGGGATACTTACTTTTCTGGCAATAAATATCTGGTTATTATTCAAATGGAAAGATGCCTCTCTGTCCCTGGAGTATGGCCAGATTCTTATCGTCAGCCTGCTATCTGCCCCCTATCTTTGGCCATACGATCAACTCCTTCTGTTGATTCCAATATTCCTTGGCCTGATCACGCTTATTCACCAGGGATTCTCCCCTATAAAAACCATCCTGATTTTTATCCTTATTTCATTTTTTGCAATTGGGCTTGGACTTACTGCAAATATCCTCGAACATCCGCATGAAAATCTTTATGTCCTCCTTTCAATCATTGTGTGGGGAATGAATACCTGGATACTCTATCGCGTCAATATTGAAAAGCGTTCATCTGCGCATTCGGAAAAATCTGAGATAAATCTCCTCACACGCGGTTAAGGATTACCTACATTATTTTGTAGTGCAACCTCCGTTAAATTTCTGCGTATACCTTTACGCAACCATATTTTTTAAGAATTAGGAGAAACTCATGTCCCACAAAACAAAGTTATTTAGCGCATTTGCCATCTTTATGCTGGTCGCGCTTGCCATTGTTCCCACCGCCTCAGCCTTTGAAGGCCGGGAAGGTGACCGGATTGTCATCGAAGCCGACGAAGTTATCGAAGACGATCTCTACGTCGGTGCTGAATCGCTCGTCGTTGACGGCGTCATCAAAGGCGATCTATACGTTGGTGCGCAGACGGTCATCATCAACGGTACTGTTGAAGGTGATCTCGTTGCATTCGCACAAAGCGTTACGATCAATGGTACCGTAGGAGACGATATTCGCTCCGGTGCTGCCGCCATTCAACTTGGTCCTGAAGCAAAAATCGGCGACGACCTGCTTTTTGGCGGTGCAAGTCTCGAAGCGAAAAGCGGAAGCCTCGTCGGCGGGGATATTCTTGTCGGCAGCGCTCAAGTTCTCGTTGCAGGCGATACTGAAGGTGATCTTATCGCTGGCACCGCTGCATTTGAATTAAGCGGCGGTGTAAACGGAAACGTCAAGGCATATGTCGATATATCCAATAAAGATCAAGGGATGTCTCCAATGTCCTTTGGTCCCTCTATGAATATCAGCATTCCCTCTGTCACCTCAGGGATCACGATTGCCAAAGATGCCTCCATCGGTGGTGACTTAAGCTATACCTCATTTGATGAGATCGTTTTCCCCACCGGTGTTGTTGCTGGAGAAACCCTGCGTGTTGAACCGGAATTTGACAACTATAATTACGAATATGAACGGCCCACGCCTCCCACCCCTGCACAACTGGTTGGATTTTGGGCACTGAATTTGCTTCGCACGATCATCACCCTGATCGCAATTGGTCTTCTACTCGGCTGGCTTTTCCCGAATTTTCTTCATGGTGCAGGGCATAAACTGCAAACTCAGACCTGGCCAAGCCTGGGATGGGGTGTGGTCGCCTATGCAGCCTTCTACTTTGCCTTGCTGGTCATCTTTACAGCGATGGTTATGGGTGCAGTCATCCTCGGCTTCCTCTCTTTGGGTGGACTGAGTGGCACGATCATCATTCTTGGCTTGCTCGCTCTCTTCACCCTGATCGTTGGCTTCATCCTGACAGTTGCCTATGGAACCAAGATTATCGTCAGCGTCCTGGGCGGCAAGTTGATCCTGGCCCGAGTGCAACCTGATCTGGTCAACCACAAAGTATGGCCCCTGGTTGTCGGCGTAGTTATTCTTGCCACAATCATGTCTGTCCCCTTCGCGGGCTGGATGATCAAGCTGATCGTTGCCCTATTTGGTCTCGGCGCGTTATGGATCTTGGGACGTGAACAATTCAGCAGAGAATCCGTAGTTCAGTAACCCAACTCTATTTACAAAAAAGGACGAGAGCAAAAAACTCTCGTCCTTTTTTGATGAAAATATCTTACACCTAGGAACAGTTGCGAGTGAAGACGATCTCTTTGGTAATCTTTTCACTACGTCCAATCACATCATGATATTTATTGACGGCAACAAACTGGTAATCAAGCCAACCTTTCTCATAGCGCCAATCAGGGTTAATATCAACTGCTTTCAAAACGTAACTGTAATTATTGCCATCCCTCTCCATCACAGCGGCATTCTTCCATCCAGTGACTGAACCAGAAGGATATTCTTGCATACGAATATACAAATTAGCTTCAACTATATATGGATCTATCGCGGTCACATTAAAAGTGATCTCGGTTGGCAAACAGTTCAACGACAAAGTATCAGATAAACGGGTGATATCGGTAAACACAAGCCCACCAACATTAGATTGTGGAGCAACACTGGGAGGGATTTCTGTCGGTTCAACCGTTGGCTCTTCCTGTACTTGTGTAGAAGTCGGAAGAGGGGGTTCTGTCGGAATAGCAGTTGCCAATGGTGGAGGCGCAGGTTGTGTAACTTCCACGGGCACAATTACAGTGACAATAACCGGCGGAGGGGCTGTCGGCGGAGCAACCGGAACGGCGTTACAAGCTGTCAAAGCAAAAGCTAAAAAAATAAAAAGCATGATTGGGTTTTTCTTCATAATAATTCTCCTTTGCAAATTTACCGACATTCTAAAAGCAATGTAGCCCTTTTTCTATCTACCCATTTGTAGTTTCTTCATTTCGTTCTCCTTAGTATTTTTTTCTATGCTAAGTATATCGGCGAGAGTAATATTTTATTATCACCCAATAGTCACAACTTTATGTTATTTTGCGACCCACTGCGACCTATCGGTGCCTAATAGAGAACCAAGGAAGGAAGACTGAGACATGTCTGCGACCGAGAGTGCCTAATTTGGTGAGTATACAAAACCAATTAGATGAGTTGGATATTTCGGATATTGTTGTTTGTACAGTTGTCGTTTATTGAAAGAAAAGGCAAAAATCTTGACCGCTTTCCTGAGAGCTTTCTCACATCGAGAAAAACAACGTGATTTTCTTGCTAAACATGCCAGCTAATATCGTAACTCGGTATTAGCTCCTTTATATGAAGAGAATTATGTAGATTCTGTTTCATCGGGAACAGAAGCCTCTGGAAGTTCTTCTGCATAAGCATTATCCCAATTGATAACGCTCTGATGATAAACTGACGGTATGCGACCGATACGTCAAAAAAATAAGACCATCAACATACAATAGGATGGCTTTTTTGCGAAGACTTTCTGAATAGACGCGAGATTTAGGCTCTCGGGTATATCTTTTTTCGCAATGCTGGCACTTAAACGTTGGCTTTTCGCATTCGTGAACTCTATCTTGTGTTGGAGGATTCTTTCTCCGCAGTTTGGACAATTCATAATCTCTTTTGTATCTCATAAACACTTACTACTTTAGCCCCCCCACGTAGGCTATCTATTGTGGACAATCCTTGTCTGTTATAATTTCGCGCATGTTAACCCCTCAACAAATTGAAGCCCGCCTCGAGCGGGTACTCTTAACGGTACAAAAGCCCGGTCGCTATGTGGGCGGTGAGTTCAATGCAGTCCATAAAGATTGGGACTCAATTCAGACCAAAGTCGCTTTTCTCTTCCCGGACATTTACGATCTCGGCGTCTCCAACGTGGGTCTTAAAATTCTTTACGACCAGATCAACCAACGTGATGATGCCCTGGCCGAGCGTGCTTATCTTCCCTGGCTTGATTTTGAAGAAATCATGCGTGCCAACGAGATACCCCTCTATGCGCTGGAATCAAAACATCCGCTGATCGATTTCGATATCATCGGGATCAGCATCCCCTACGAGACTCTCTACACCAACACCCTGAACGCCCTTGACCTGGCCGGGATTCCGGTTAAAAGCGCAGCTCGCGGTCCCGAGCATCCCCTCATCATCGCCGGCGGACATACCTGCACAAATCCCGAGCCGATGCACGCCTTTATCGACGCTTATGTTGTCGGCGAAGGGGAGGAGGTCATTCACGATATTGTGGACACCGTTCAGGCGTATTCCCGTTTTCCCGTTGACTCGTCCCAACAGCATAACGGTAAAACGGTAAAACGGGAAAGCCTCCTAAAAGCCCTCGCCCAAATCCCCGGCGTCTATGTCCCCTCGCTTTATAAAGTCAACTATATGGATGATGGCACCATCGCCGAAACCATCCCCCTTGTCGAAGAAGCTCCAGCGAGAGTTTTGAAACGCATCGTTGCCAAACTGCCACCTCCGCCAACGGATTTCATCGTCCCGAATATAAAAATCGTCCATAACCGCGCAACTGTCGAGGTGATGCGCGGATGCACGCGCGGGTGCAGATTCTGCCATGCGGGGTTCACCACGCGTCCAGTCCGCGAACGAAGCGTTGAAGAGGTGCTGGATGCCGCAGAAAAAGCGATTGCTTCCACCGGTTTTGAAGAGGTCTCCTTCCTCTCCCTTTCCTCCTCCGATTACACTGGCATCGCCGAATTGGTCGAAGCCGTAAGCGAACGTTTTCCCGATGAAAAAATGAGCATCTCGCTGCCCTCGCTGCGGGTCGAATCAGTTTCCGTCGACCTGATGGAGGGGCTGAAAAAACATCGCACTGCGGGATTTACCCTCGCTCCCGAAGCCGCCACAGAACGGATGCGGAAGATCATCAACAAATTCATCACCGATGAACAATTACTTGATACTGCCCGCGAGATTTACAGCCGTGGTTGGACGACGATCAAACTCTATTTCATGATCGGGCATCCCTCTGAAACTCTCGAAGACGTGCAGGCAATTATCGATCTGAGCAATAAAGTTCTGGCTGAGGGGCGCAAGGCGATCGGAGGAAAGGCAAAGCTCAATCTCGGCGTGGGGACCTTCGTGCCGAAGCCGCAGACCTCCTTCCAGTGGGTTTCAGTGGATAATTTTGAGCAAATAAACACTAAGCAGAATTTGCTCAAAAAAGAACTTGGGCGTGGCATCAAACTCGCGTGGACTGACCCCGAAGATACGATAATCGAAGCTTTTCTTTCGCGTGGAGACCGCCGCCTCGCCGATGTGATTTATACTGCCTGGAAAAATGGTGCAAAATTCGACGCCTGGGGCGACCAGCGCCGCTATGATATTTGGATGGATGCCTTTGCAGAACATAACCTTGACCCCACATTTTACACGCATCGCCAACGGCGTGTAGATGAAATCTTCCCCTGGGAGCATATTTCTACGGCTGTGCATAAAAAATTCATCTTCGAGGATTACCGTCAATCGCTCGAAGGTCTAATTCGGGTTGATTGCCGAGAACAATGCTTTGCCTGTGGCATTCTGCCGATCTTCAAGGATCTGCGCCGTGAAAATCCCGGCGATATCTGGATGTGCCCAGAAGTGAAAAGCAGAAAACCAAAAACAGCCATGCAACCTGATGAATTGATCACGATCAACTAAATATGAAGAACGATCAACAACCCATCAATAAAAGATTAAGGATTTCCTTCTCCAAAGAAGGCCCGTTGCGTTTTATCGGTCATCTCGACCTGCACCATATCTGGCAGCGGAGTATCCGTCGTGCCGGACTGCCCCTTGTTTATAGCCAGGGATTTCACCCTCAGCCCAAAATACAGCTTGCATCCGCTTTGGCGCTGGGGTTTTCTAGCCGCGCCGAGGTTGTGGACATTTGGATTGAAGAGAATAGAATTCAGACTTCAGACATAGGAGAAAAACTACAATCTGCTGTTCCTGAGGGAATTGCGATACTTGATGTGCAGGAAGTGGAATTGGGCAGCCCTGCCCTCCAAACCCAAATAGTATCGTCTGAATACGAAGTGACTTTATTGGATGAAAATCCCGCTTCGCTCATAAACGAGAAACTTGCCACCCTTATGGAGGCAGAATCCATTCTGAGACCCAAGCGCGTTAAACACAAAAAACGCAAACACTTCACCAGCGCTCCTCCAACCTACGATCTGCGTCCTTTAATTTTGAAATTAGTAAAATTACCACCTGGCAAAGAAGATAACGCTATCCGTCTTTTTATGCACCTCTCTGCCCGCGAAGGCGCGACCGGCCGCCCAGACGAGGTTCTCGCAGAATTGGGCATTCCTGTCGAGGATGTACGCGTTGAACGAACAAAGTTGATCTTTTCTGAGTAAGGGGTTCCGCTCAGAATGATATGGTCTCTAATAAAGGCACAACAAGGAGAACCAATGCGATCTTTCTATATTTGGGGGTAAAATAAGGTAGGAAACTGCAAAACTCACAGCGAAAAGACCATTGGAGGTCTTGTGCCCTTTCTAACATCCTTGTTTTTCGGCTTTGTGCCCATGTTTTTTTTCGCCTATATCCTCTATTGGACAGACCGCTATGAGAGAGAACCCAAAATTCTCCTTGTAGCGGTCTTTTTTTGGGGGGTCGCGATCGCTGCGGGCGGAGCCTTTATCATCAATACTGTGTTGGGGATGGGCGTTTATATTTTCACAGGGTCAGAAACCGCTTCCGATCTGACGACGGGATCCATTATTGCACCCATTGTCGAGGAGGCGCTCAAAGGCCTCGCAGTGCTGATCGTTTTCCTCGTCTTTCGCAAAGAATTTGACTCCATTCTGGACGGGATCGTCTATGCGGGCATCGCCGCCCTGGGGTTCGCTGCTACTGAAAACACTCACTATATTTATAACCTGGGCTACCTCGAAAGCGGCTGGGAAGGACTCTGGTTCCTCGTTTTCGTGCGTGTGATCCTCGTCGGCTGGCAGCATCCTTTTTACACCGCCTTCACAGGAATTGGCCTGGCCATCACTCGGCTGCAGCGCTCTGGTTGTATCAGATATCTTGCGCCTCTGATCGGGATCAGTATTGCCATGTTCACGCATGCTTTTCATAATACAATGGCTTCTTTTCTGACCGGCACGTCTGGACTTGCAATTGGCACCTTCATGGACTGGACAGGTTGGTTCTTCATGTTCCTGTTCATTCTTTGGGCGGTCGCCAGTGAGCGCAAACTGCTTATGATCCATCTTAAAGAAGAGGTTTCGCTGGGATTAATAACCGCCACACAATATCACACTGCCACTTCCACCTGGAAACAAACTTCAGCTCGTTTTCAGGCATTCTTCAATGGCCGCTATCCTGCAACACAGCGCTTCTATCAAATATGTGGAGAGCTGGCTCACAAGAAACATCAATACCACACTCTGGGCAATGAAAAAGAGAATGTGGAGATCATCAAAAAATATCGTGCTGAGTTGAAAACTCTACGGGAAAAAGCTGAAGCTTAAACCATGTTCTCAACCCTCTCAAGATCAATAAGAGAAGAGTCTTTTCGTGGTAAAATCGCCTTCGCATTGCCCCCATAGCTCAGTGGATAGAGCGCTACCCTCCGGAGGTAGAAGCCTGCGTTCGAGTCGCAGTGGGGGTACACCAACCCCGCTCCATACCTTTTTGGAGTAGGGTTTTTTCTTTCCAATCCAATTAAAAAAACTAAGTACACTATAATTTATTGATGAAAAACATTGAAAAAACTGAATTGAGTATCCATTCTATCGGGAATAGAGCAATGGATATACTTTCAGTTGAGAAAATCGCTGAAATACTTGGTATTACCTCGAAGGGGATTTTTATAAAATTTGAAAACAATAAAATGGTTTTCTTATCCTTCGAAGACTATCGGGGGCCATTGACCGCTAATCTGTCCGGGGATTTTCGCCATTTTACACGCTTATCTAGAGGTGGAAAAGTTACATTTTTCCGAGAGGCGATACTATTTCCAGATTCTAAAATAAGTATTTCAACATCGAATTCAAAAGTATGGAAGCCATCCAAACCAACAGAATCATCTATAAACCCTGAAGATCGTTTAGGCCTAATTCGTGGCTTGGCTTTAGATATTTATCAATCTAAAAAAGGGGAAGGGCTCAGCGAGATGCTCCCAGCAATGGTTGGTTTTTCTCCAGAAAATGCAAAGGGAAACACTCAATATCAAGGCTTCAATGCGAAAATTGAAGAAATAAGAAATCAAATTGCAGTGGGTAATCTGCTACCCCTATCCCAAACTATCCAATCATTTCTTGGGTTGGGAGGTGGCCTAACCCCTTCGGGCGATGATTTCGTTATCGGACTGCTCCTCAGTATTAATCGCTGGAGTACCATTTTCCATCAAATAAAAAATCTGGCAACCTTTAACAAAGAAATAGTTGAGGCAGCCTATAAGCATACAACTACCCTAAGTGCGAATCTTATAGAATGTGCGGCTTTGGGATCGGCTGACGAACGTCTGATCCAGGCGGTTGACCACCTTGCCACTGGAAAATATCACCTTGATGAGGTAATCCCCGGGTTGATCAGCTGGGGTAATTCTTCGGGGGTTGATGCTTTAGTCGGGATGATGACCGCCTTTTTACCACTTGATCAGTCCTGATGCATACTCATGGCTTAGCCTCGACTATAATTATCAAAAGCTGTACAGGATCTTGGAAAATCCACCAAATTCTTTTAACCAAGCTCCGATTTTAAAATCCCGCATGCAGAAAATGGTATCGTTTTCTGCAATGAAGTAAAATATCAGTATATTTTTATGCCTACTTTTTATTTCTCCAACGACTTGTCTCTTATCCTCCTGTTGGCAGGGGGCGTTTTTGTTATCGGAATGTTTCTTTTGCGTATACAAAAACAGAGGCAAAGCACGAATGAAGAAATTGAAAACACCAATAAAAATATAAATGCCAGTTTTTCTCTCAGCGGATATTTGTTGGCAGCCCATAACGAAGAGGCTGTAATCATGGCTGCCATGCGTTCGGGATTTGATCTGCTGGAAGCCGAAGGATCTGCCTTTGTCCCTTTCAACGAATGGAAGCAATCTGTTACGGTTCTAAAGCACGGCGATTTCCAATTTTTGCAGGAACCAGTCTGGCAAACACGCTTAACAGACCCTGCAACGCGACATAGCTGTAGAAACTGTAAAGACAAAGAAGCGGGCATGAAATGCATCCTCCTCCCAAACCCTGCCGATGCAGACAGGGTTTATTGTTTAGCCCTACGTTGTGGGGGACGAGAGATCGGTGTGCTTAATTACTTTTTCCATAAACCACCAAAAATTACTGGGAGCCAGGAACTTTTCCTGTCAGAATTGGTCCGTCTTACTGACCTGAGACTGGATGCTTTGCATGCACATTCTCAGGAATTAGACTCCCTTCGCCAAGGCAGGCAACCTGCTCTGTCAAAAGAAGAATTTAACAGTTTGAACGCTGAAAACAAAGAGTTGTTGGTTCAACTGGAATACCAGGCTGTATTAAAGGAGCGCACAAGGCTGGCACGTGAAATCCATGATGGCCTGGCGCAAACGTTGGCTTTCTTGAAGATGGAAACAGCACGTATGCAAATCCAGATCTCAAAGGGAGAAATCGCCTCAATTGATCAGGCCCTGCAAGCCTGCCACAAAACGCTATCAGAAGCCTACCTGGATGCACGTCAGTCTATTGATAACTTGCGCCGTGCACCCGACGAGAAGTTTTCCGATTGGTTGGAGACTACAGCCTCTGATTTTAAGCTCCTGACTGACGTGGCGATTGATTTATCTGACCTTAGATTGGATACTATCTTCCCAGATAATATTAAGGCGCAGTTGATCCGGATTGTGCAGGAGGCGTTGACAAATATTCGCAAACATGCTTTGGCAGATATGGTATCCATATCTGCATTTGAGCGGGCAGATGAAATCATCCTTGAAATAAAAGATAATGGACATGGTTTTACACCGGAAGAGGTTACCTTTGTATCTCGGTACGGTTTACGCAGTATGCGCGAACGCGCTGAATCTATCCATGCTGATTTCCAAATTATCAGCGCCCCTGGCGCTGGAACTACGATAAGTTTAAAGATTCCAACAGTCGAAAAGATAAATTTATGAGCAATGCCATCCGTGTTTTTGTTGTTGATGATCACACCCTTTTTCGAAAAGGTTTGGTGAGCTTATTATCTGAATTGGAGGATATTCAAGTAGTAGGCGAAGCATCCACTGGTGAGGAAGCAATTGAAATCGTTATGGGGATCGAATCTGATCTGATCTTGATGGATATCAATATGCCCGGAATGAGTGGGATTGAAACGCTTGGCGTATTGAGGCAACAGGGGGTGGAAAATCCTGTCTTGATGCTGACCATTTCAGAGCATCAGGAAGATCTTGTGGAAGCAATTTGCGCTGGTGCCAGTGGATATTTGCTCAAAAATACGGAACCCGAGATTTTACAGCAAACAATTAAACAGGTAATCGCCGGGAAGTCGGTTCTTTCTCCTGAGATTACCGAGCAAGTATTTGAGATGGTCCGTAGCAGGAAAATAGGGGTGGAGAAGAAGCTTACCGAACGAGAAATCCAGATGTTGCACTTGCTTTCCAGTGGTTCAAAGACATCGCAGTTGGCCGAACAGATGTCCATATCTGAAAACACCGTCAAAACGCATATCCGGAATATCTTTGAGAAATTGGAAGTGAGCAGTCGCGCGGAGGCTGTCGCAAAAGCGGTTCGACTAAAATTGATTTAGAAATATAAAATGGGGGGTGATAAGAGCGGGTGATATAAAAATCACCCCTTTTTCTTTTAAAAATACCTCCCTTTTTGACCTTAATATGATGACAAATAAGAGAATATTTGGTAAATTACTATATATTATTCGTTGAGTTGGATATTTCTACATGAGTCATCTTTCTGAATTTTCGCGCAGGATATTAATCGCCTCAGCCAATTCCTTATTTCGGGAAGGGTTGCATAAATTTTATGCTGAAAGATGGGGTAAACAGAAGGTGGGGGTAGTGATGGCCAAAACTATGCAGGAGACCCTTGATCTGCTCGAGAGTCATCAACCTGATCTTGTGATCGTCGATCACGATGACAAAGCCATCAATCGCGATGAATTTTTGAACCGTTTTATGACCGGTGAAATGCCGATGAAGGTAATTCTTGTCTCACTAGCTTCTTCTGAACCGGTTGTGATCTATAACCGTATGCAATTGACGGCAGCTCAGGCGGAAGACTGGCTTGCAAATCCGTGGGACGAATAATCATTATGAAGGAGAGTGCGTATGAAACACTTTTTTAGAGTAGCCGTTCTGGTAGCAATCCTAACTGTGTTGATCGGTTTTGGACTGGATAACTCAGGCTATATGCCCGCGCTTGCCAGCGTGCAAGGCGCAGCTATTGACGCTTTATTCCGAAAACATATTTGGGTGATTTCCTTCCTCTTCTCGTTGATTTCAGGATTCATGCTCTATAGTTTTGTAGCGTTCAGACGGAAACCTGGTGAAGAAGGAGATGGGGATCATTTTGAAGGACATACTGGGTTGGAAATTGCCTGGACAATTTTGCCTCTTGGCATTGTGTTGTACTTTGCTTTCCTGGGTGCTGCCGCCCTTGCAGAAACCCGCCGTGCAGATCCGAACGCACATAAGGTCACCGTGGTTGGGTCCCAGTGGTCCTGGCGTTTTGATTACGAGGATTATGGATTTTCTTCGACAGAGCTGCGTCTCCCCATTGATCAGCAGTCCCTCCTGACGATGACATCGACAGATGTAATTCATTCATTTTGGGTTCCTGAATTCCGGTTAAAACAGGATGCTCTCCCAGGGGAAGGGATGGAACGCGAACTTCGGATTACCCCCACTGTAATTGGAGATTATAAACTCCGCTGTGCCGAGCTTTGCGGCCTGGAGCATGCCTATATGGTCTCGGATGTTATCGTAATGGAAGTGAGTGATTTTGAAAAGTGGGTTGCAGAACAAACAGAAGGTCCATCGGATGATCCAATAGAACGTGGCGAATTATGGTACGAACAATATGGTTGTCAGGCTTGTCACTCCATTGATGGTTCTGATCGTATAGGTCCTACTTGGGCAGGTATCTTCGGCACGGAAGAATTATTAACAGACGGTACGACTATTGTAGTGGACAGGGAATACCTGATCGAGTCTATTGTTGATCCCCAAGCAGCTATTGTCGAAGGTTTTGAAACTATCGTCATGCCGCCCACCGGAGATAGTATGACCGAAGAGCAAATTCATGACATCGTTGATTTTATCGAGAGTTTGGCTGAGTAAGCGAGCATCTAAGAATTACTTCCCAAAAAATGCACCACAAAGCCACAGAGAACACAAAGGTTTTCTCTGTGGTCACAAAGAATTTCTTCGTGACCTTTGCGACTTTGTGGTGAGCCTGTAGGAGCTTATTTTTAGACGATTACTAAGAGTAGGAATAGGAGTAAAAAAATGGATGAAAAGAAAAAGGTCAATTTCCTGAAACTCGGTTTGGTACGCGGAATCATCTTTCAGGTGGTCGGCTCAATAGTAGGCATGGGAATTGTCATGCTGATCCGACTGCTGATGGGATTACCAGCGTGGAATGCTGAACCGGTCTGGGTAGGCGGTACTTTTGTTGGCGTGATCACCTTTTTGATCGGTGTTGGTGCCTTCAGCGATTGGTTCAAATGGGCGAAAGGCGAAAAAACATCCGATCATCATGAAGCTGATCCCAGCTTACCAGGTTGGGCGAAATACTATAGTATTTCGCTGGATCACAAGGTAATCGGTATTCAATACGGTGTTACATCGATTCTGACATTGGGACTGGCGGGTACCTTCGCAATGATTTTTCGGACAGAATTGGCCGCTTCAAAGCTGCAATATATCGATTTGGGTACATTCAACAGCCTGATCGGTTTACATGGTATTGTGATGATCGCGGCAATTTTATTGGGTATAGGCGCTATGTCAAATTATCTGGTGCCTTTAATGATCGGGGCCAGTGATATGGCCTTCCCGCGATTGAACGCTTTCGCTTACTGGATTAACGTACCGGGTGCACTCCTGGTGGTGAGCAGCCTCTTTTTAGGTGGCTTTGATACCGGTTGGACAGCCTATCCGCCCCTCAGTGCGCGGGCTCCCCTGGGGATGCAGATGTTCTTCCTGGGCGTTTATGTGATCGGCCTATCCTCTATCTTGGGATCGCTGAATATTATTGTCACCACGATCAGGATGCGTGCTCCGGGAATGAACTATTTCCGCATGCCGATATTTGTTTGGGCAGCGGTAGCAACTTCCATTATCGGGCTGACCGCGACGCAGTTCATCGCTCTTTCCTTCCAAATGGTCATGTTCCAGCGTTTATTGGGGATGGGTTTCTTCGATCCGACCAACGGCGGTAATGTTGTTTTATTCCAGCACCTCTTCTGGTTCTACTCTCATCCGGCGGTATACGTCTTTATCCTGCCAGGGCTGGGGATGATCAGCGAACTGCTGCCCGTCTTTGCCCGCAAACCCCTTTTTGGATATAAATGGATCGCCCTGTCCTCGATGGCCATTGCCCTTGTTGGCTTCTTTGTCTGGGCGCACCATATGTTCACGGCGGGGATGGAAGAATACTTACGGGTTCCTTTCATGTACAGCACCATGCTGGTGGCCGTGCCAACTGGCGTGAAATTTTTTAGTTGGGTCGGGACGCTATGGCGAGGCAAGATCAGTTTCCCCACACCGATGTTGTTCACTTTGGGGGCAGTGTCAATTTTTCTGCTTGGTGGATTAACCGGGCCGCCAAATGCGACCGTGGCCACTGATCTCCATTTGCATGACACCTATTGGATTGTGGGCCACTTCCACGCTACGATGTTTGGCGGGTTTATCTTCCCCTTCTTTGCGGCACTTTATTACTGGTTCCCAAAGATGACAGGTCGAATGTACAACGAGAAGCTGGGAAAATGGCATTTCTGGCTGATGTACCCTGCCTTTTACGTTCAGTCATTGGGGCAAATGCGGATCGGCTTATTGGGAATGCGTCGTCGTATCGCTGATTATGACCCGGCGCTCAATTTTGACTTTTCTCATTTGCTTATTACCATCGCCGGTTTTGTGATCTTTGCCTCGGTAGTGATCTTCCTCGTGAATGTGTGGATGAGTGTCAAGCGTGGGGAAAAAGCAGGAACGAATCCCTGGAATTCCCGCTCCCCGGAATGGCAATTACCCACTCCTATTCCAGAACATAATTATGCAGATCATCCATTCGAAGTAGTGGGTGAACCGTATGACTATGGTTTGGAGGGTTCAACTTATATAAAAATGTCCGCCGCTTCTAAAGCCTCAGCAGCGGACTGATTGGAGAAATCTCATGGAAGATAAGAAAAAGAAAGCCTTAACGTTCGGCGTTATCATTTTTGTGATTTTAGCAGTACTTACCCTTGGTGAGTATTTAATTGCTACTGTGAACTTCCAGTGGTGGTATTTGCTGGTTGGAATAGCCATCATAAAAGCCTGGCTGGTAATTCAGCATTATATGCATCTGCCAAGGTTGTTCAGTGAAGAGGAGAAACACTAATGGCTACATCTACCTTGGATAATCGCACAAGCTACAAATATAAATTGGGGACCAACCGCCTGGGTTTATGGTTATTCCTCCTCTCAGACGCGTTTTTCTTTGCTGGCTTGTTGATCTCTCGCTTCTACCTGATGGGCTTTACCCGCCCTCATCTGGATCAGACCCTGGGTCTGATCGTCACCTCAGTACTTTTGATCAGTTCATTTTATATGAATCGGGCTGAGACAGCCATGGCTCATGGGGATCAAAAAACCTTCCTGCGAGGCACGTTAATCACCCTTGTTTTGGGCGTGATCTTCCTCGTTGGCGTGGTCGGTGTCGAATGGCAATTGGCGCCCTTCGGCCCGGGCGATGGGGCCCATGGCGCGCTCTTCTATATGATGACGGGTATGCACGCTTTTCACGTGCTTACAGGCGTGATCTTCCTGGTGATCGTCTATCGCAATGGACGCAAAGAGCTTTATACCGCTGAAAAACATTGGGGCGTGGAAGCCTGTGCCACTTACTGGCATTTTATTGATGTAGTTTGGATTTTCTACTACCCAGCCCTTTACCTGATCGGTACAGTGGTTGGATAAAGTTAATTAGCTGATCAGTAGTAATCAGTTTGTATAAACTGATTACTACTGATTTCACACTTTTTCAATATGACCAGAAAACTTTTCCGGCAAATAGTGAATGGACTGATAATTGTTTTAGTCGTATTTGCCGGATTTTATTTTTTAGCCCAGCCTTATGCTTTTCAGGGATCCTTGATTGAGCCACCACTCCCAACGGCTGATTTTTCTTTAAAACAAGCTGATGGAAAAAACTTTCGTCTCTCTGATCAACAAGGCAAATTGGTATTGCTTTATTTTGGATACACATTCTGCCCGGATGTATGCCCGACTACACTATACGATCTCGCCAGAGCGAAAGAACGTCTGGGTGAAAATGCATCCGAAATCCAGGTTCTTATGATTACCGTCGATCCTGAACGAGATGCCCCTGATCAACTTGAAAAATATGTCACTACTTTTGACCCATCTTTCATCGGCTTGACTGGCGATATCACGGAGCTGGAATCCATCTGGAGTGATTTCGGCGTCTACCGCAAGAAGAATGAGACTAATGGTGCATCCGGTTATCTGGTGGATCACACTTCCCGCGTCTATGTCATTGACAGAAATGGCAATTTACGGCTGACCTTTCCATTTGGCATGGAATTCGAAGCGATGGCAGACGATCTGGCCTATTTATTGGATAGTGAGTAAAAGATATGAACAAAAATTTTCCCACATACAGGAAACGTTTCTTATTATCAGTGTTGGGGGCGTTCATATTTGTTGGATTGATTAACGAAGGCGCGCATTTATTACTAAAAGAAAAAACAGATCGCCCTCCCGAAATTGTAGAGGTTTCTATCCCAGCCGGGACGGCAGAGCGAATAAGCGCAGGGGAAGCTGACCCTACCATTCCATCAGAATTGATCTTTGTGATAGGCGATACCTTGCAGGTCACCAACGAAGATGACGTACCTCACGAGCTTGGCCCCCTGTGGATCCCTGCTGGTTCCAGCGCCAGCCTGTTGATGGAAAATGCCAATAAATATACCCTGGGCTGTACTTTCCAGCCTTCACGCTACCTGGATTTCGATGTGCGGTCGCGGACTACGTTAAATTCACGCTTACAAGCTTTTGGGCTGGCAACCCCGCCTACTGCAATGTTTTTCTTCCTATACAGCCTTTTGGTTTTTCCGTTGAAGTCTGATGAAACAGAAGAAAATTAACCTGATCAAATGATCCTTAAAGAAAAATAAACCAAATGATGAAATCCTCTTTGCTCTTTATTCTCACAATTTTGGTACTCATTCTGGCGGCTTGTGGAGCTTCTGCAGGAAATGACTCGTTAGAGATCAGTGATGTTTGGGCACGCCCTGGCCTTGCAGATGGCAATGGTGCTGTTTATTTTCTGATCGATAATTCGACCGGCGAAGAAGATACTTTAATCTCTGCCTCCAGTGATATTGCACAGGCTGTTGAAATTCACATCTCCATGATGGATGGTGAGGTTATGCAGATGAAGCCACAGCACGAGGTATCCATTCCTGTTGGTAAGACTGAATTCAAACCTGGTGGATTGCATGTGATGCTAATTGGATTGCATGATGATCTCAATACTGGAGATAATTTCCAGATCACCTTGAAATTTCAAACGGCTGGCGAAGAAATTCTCGAAGTGACAGTCAAGAAACCATAAACTATTTCTTTGAAAAAACCAGGAAAAGACGCATGAAATTATTCCGCGCTATGATCTCAAAACAATGGTTGCTGGCCACCTTGCTAGTATTGGCTGGCGGTGCGCTTTGCATCCGCCTTGGCATTTGGCAGTTGGATCGTCTCGAGCAACGCCGAGCTTTTAATGCGCATATTGAAAGTGTCTGGATGATGGAACCTTTGAACCTGAACAGTCAAATAACAGAAGATCTGGCCATCATGGAATACCGGACAGTATCCATCAGCGGGAAATATGATTTTGAAAAGCAAGTTGTTCTTCGAAATCGCTATTTCCAGAATGAATATGGCTTCCATCTTCTCACCCCCCTCCTACTGGAGGATGGGACTGCTGCCTTGGTGGACCGGGGCTGGATTCCAGCCGAGGGAAATGACTCGCCTGTTGATTGGCGGAAATATGATCAGCCCGGACAGATCAGCATCCAGGGGCAGATTCGACTTGGGCAGACCAAACCAGATATGGGGGGAGTCCCCGATCCGGCGCTTGCTCCGGGGCAGGAAAAACTCGAATTCTGGAATCTTGTCAATCTTGAGCGTATCCGTCAACAGATGCCATATCCACTATTGGCTGTTTATATCCAACCCGATCCTGATCCGCAGGATATTGAACCCCCAATCCCCTACCAGCCAGAAATTGAACTCAACGAGGGGTCTCATCAGGGATATGCCGTGCAATGGTTCACCTATGCAAGCATACTTATGCTGGGATACCCCTTCTATGTGCGCCAACAGATAAAGGAAAAATTATGAAATTTTCACTTTCATCCTCATTTACTCGCCTGACACTTTTTGTCTTGCTTGCCGTTTTACTGGTCTCATTCGGTGGAAGGCTGGTGACCATGGCCGACGCAACCGATGCCTGCACAGGTTGGCCCCTTTGCGAGCCTCAGGGAGTGCTGGGATGGATGCAATTGCTGCACCGCGCTTCAGTAGGTTTTGCCAGTGCCTTGATGATCTACCTGCTTCATCGGGCATGGCGAGATATGCGCGACCACCGTATATTGCTGCCACTCTCGACACTGACCGTGATCTTATTCTTCGCCCAGGCATTTGTAGGTGCGATGGAAGTAACACGCGGTTTCCCTCACTATTTGGCAGTAATGCATACGTTGACAGGGATTCTATCGTGGGGAAGCCTGCTTGGACTTGTGCTTGCTTCTGCTTTCCTGGCGCGTGAGACTGTGGCCTTCCCTCCGCTTGATCTCCGACAACGATCACGTGATTTTCTGACACTGACCAAACCCATCGTTGTTTTGCTTTTGCTGGTGACAACTTATGCTGGCATGGTGGTGGGCGGCAAAGCCTGGCCCTCCTTATCCCTGACCTTCTGGACAATGCTGGGCGGCTATCTGGCTGCGGGTGGCTCATCTGCCCTAAATCAATATATTGATCGCGATCTGGACAAGAATATGCAGCGCACCGCTCAACGCCCACTGGCGGCAGAGCGTATGACTCCCGCTGAAGGCTTTGCCTTTGGACTGGCCCTATCGGTGATCAGTTTTTATATTTTCGCAGGTTTCGTCAATTTGCTGGCGGCATTTTTGTCGCTGACTGGAATAATTTATTACGTGGTGCTATATAGCATCCTCTTGAAGAAAGCGACTGTCCAGAATATCGTCATTGGTGGGGGGGCAGGCGCAATTCCACCCCTGGTGGGTTGGGCAGCGGTTACGGGTAGTTTGAATATTCCCGCCTTATTCCTGTTTGCGATTGTATTTATGTGGACTCCGCCCCATTTCTGGGCGCTGGCAATAGTCCGCAAAAAAGATTATGCGCGTGCGGGTGTCCCAATGATGCCAGTCGTGCGTGGTGAGAGAGAAACACGCAGGCAAATTTTGATCTATACGCTGGAGCTGGTCGCGTTGACCTTATTGATGTCGGTCTTTAAATTTGCCGGTACGATCTATCTTATCTCGGCAGTGACGCTGGGGATCTGGTTAATCTACACTGCATGGCAAGTCTGGAAGATAGAAGGCAACCAAATTGCATGGAAAATGTACCGCTACTCTAGCATGTATCTGGCCTTTATTTTCCTGGCTCTGATGATAGACGCGGTTGTCTAAACAAAAAAGTCTCGCTGGTTGAAAAAACCAGCGAGACTTTTTTTATAAGGCGTACCGGTTTTTACAGTCCTTATCCCAATGCTCTCCGTTGGGAACCTGTAGACATTCCGCAACGCAGAGCGTTGTTGCTAGAAAGAAATGCAATCTTATTTGAAGGTTCTCAAATAAGAAATCACCTGCCATATTTGATCTTCGCTAAAGCTGGTCTTCCAACTGACCATGGCGGTTCCCTCTTTTCCATCAGAGATTCGCCAGAGGAGGTAATCGTCGGCGGCTGTTTTATTGACTTCTACCAGGCTGGCAGGCTGAGGTGTTAAGGCGGCGGCAGCAGGCCCATCTCCCAATCCGGTATCTCCATGACATGCTGCACAGGTACTTTCAAAGACCTGCTTTCCCTCGGCAATTGCCTCGGAAGACCCAGCAAATGAGTTGGTTTTTCCGGCATATTCAGCAGGAACAACAGGACCTTCTGGAACAGCTGGAGCAGCTGTCTCTCCGCCACCACAAGCTGCAATCAATGTTGCCATTATAGCAAGCATGATAAAACTATAAACAAAACTCTTTTTCATTTCAAAACTCCTTAGAACATAATAGTTTTTTAGTTCACAATTATAAACGATTGGCAAATTTTAATACATCAATAACGGTTATTTTTACAAAAAATATCAGGTTTCATAAATAACTCTTACACATTCAATATACGTAAACGATACAGTAAAATTAATGACCACCCAAACAATAAAACGGCGGTTAATTGATGCAGTAGCGCAAGTGATATCTGGACATTTAAAAGTACTACCAACACACCCAAAACGATTTGCAAGCTCCCTAAGCCCAAAATCCACAACAATCCCCTGGTAATTTCAGGGTGGTAATTTTGTTTTCGGGCAAGAAAGTATAAAGCTATCCCAAAAATCAATGCCACAAAGGCGAACCAACGATGCACGAATACGATAGTTTGTGGTGACTTTAATAAATTAATTCCATTACTAAACAGACCTGCTGGAAGCCATTTTCCAAACATCAAGGGCCAGGTATTGGATACGTGGCCAGCTTTCAGCCCAGCCGTAAATCCACCGTAGGAAATCTGAACAAGCAAGACGATCATCCCAGTGATGGCCAGCTTTAAAAATCCAGACCGCTTGATGCTAATTTTAAAATCAGGAAAACCATTACGATGCCCCAAAGCTACCCAAAGACTTAAGGCAAACAGACTAAGCGCCAATAACAAATGGAGTGTAAGCCGAAAATGGCTCACAGAAGGACGATCAATAAGACCGCTGGCCACCATAAACCATCCCATAAATGCCTGACCGATAAAAAGCAAACCCATTAAAACATAAATGCCAAACTCTTTTAGAGGAATTGCCCCTTTGATTAAAAAATAGAAAACCGGGATGGCGTAGAATAAGCCAGCCAGGCGAGCGATCAGCCTGTGAAGCCACTCTATATAAAAAATTCGCTGGTATTGCTCCAAGGTTATATTATGATTAACTTTTAGAAATTCTGGCGTAAGTTGATATTTGGCAAACTCATTTTGCCAGGCTTGCTCACCGATGGGAGGGAATATCCCACTGACTGGATTCCACTCAACTACAGACAATCCTGATCGAGTTAACCGTACAAAACCGCCAAAAACAACCAGAAAGGCGACAACAAAGGCAAAGGCAAATAACCAGATCATTACAGCACGATTTTTAGATTTTGGCATTGATGCTCCGTATTTTGGGGAATTAATTTCAGGGATTTAATATACAGGTAGATTACTTTTTCAGAATCTGATCTCAAGATAGATCCATTTTTTCTAGGCCTTCTCTGAAATCATCTTAAAAAAAGCCTCGACTACTTCTGGATCAAAATGTTTGCCAGATTGCTCACGAATATGAGCCAAGATCTTCTTTTCTGGCCAGGCTTTCCGATAGGGTCTATCCGCTTTTAATGCGTCGTATACATCAATGATGGCAAAGATGCGTGCCGATAAAGGAATCGCATTTCCGCTCAATTGTAATGGGTAGCCGCTGCCATCCCATTTTTCGTGGTGGCTGTAGGGAATATCAAGCGCGGGTTTCAAATATATGATTTCCTTTAGCATCTCATAAGCATAAACCGGATGTTTTTTCATCTCGACCCATTCTTCGTCTGTCAACGGGCCTTCTTTTTTGAGAATGTCATCTGGAATACCCATTTTGCCAATATCGTGCAATAATGCACCCCGGCGAACATGATCCATCAGACGACCATCCATTCCCATAGCGATAGCAAGGTCCGTTGTAAATTTGGTCACGCGGCGGCTATGGTCCTCTGTCTCCATATCACGTAATTCCAAGGCATGTGCCCAGCCTTCCAAAGTTGCTTCATAGGCTAAACGCAATTCGACGTTTCTTTTATCCAGATTCTCGTATAGTGAAATACTATCAACTGCAATAGCCGCCTGCCTGGCTAAAGTATCCAAAAAACTGAGCCACTCAACATCAGGTTCCAGAATAGAGCGATGATAAACCTCTAATACCCCTTTCAGCTTTCCCTTGGCCAACAAAGGCACACCTACATAAGATACGAATCCTTCACGAACCAATTCAGGGGAATTTGCTAACAGATCGCTTTCTTCTCGTAAATCATGCACCTGAATCGTCTCTCGTTGCAAGGCAACTTTTCCTGCCAATCCTTTCCCCAGGCGTAATTGTGGTTGGGTTAATGATTCTACGTTGAAACCCACTCGCGCGGCGCTATGCAACGATTGCAACGAAGGTCTGAAGAGCAGCAAATTAGCCGAATCTACTGCTAATTCTTTTTGCGCCTCCTCCAAAATAACATCAAGGATGATGTTTACATCTGTGCTCCCCGAGATCGCTGTGTCGATTTTATGCAGGGAATCAAGACGAGAAAGTTGCAAGCGGATCTGTTCCTCAGCCCGCTTACGCTCGGTAATATCCTGTTTCACTGCTGCGAAATTAATTATTTTCCCATCTTTTGTTTTTATAGGAAAAATACTGGCATCCTCATGATAGAAACTGCCATCTTTATGCTTATTGATAATAGTGCCCTGCCAGGTCTCTCCAGAGGTTATCGTATCCCACAATTTTTTATAAAATGCGTCATCTTGAAAGCCACTTTTGAGGATACTCAATTTTTCACCCAAGGCCTCTTTTGCACTAAAGCCACTCGCATCTTCAAAATATGGATTGATGTAAACCAGATCACCCTCCAGATCCGTAATTGCCACCGTTATCGAGGCCTGCTTTACCACCTCTGCCAGACGAGCGATTTCACGCGTGGCTTCAACCTGCTCGTTGATATCCTGAAAAGTGACCACAGCCCCAAGCAGGACTCCCTCCTTTTTTATTGCCGTACTGGAAAAAAGTCCTGGAAAACTACTCCCGTCATTACGCCAAAAATCTATACGTCCCCGATAAATATTTTCTCCATCCCCATAGGTTTTACGAACTGGACATTCTCCGTTAGCACAAGATTTGTCTCCGAGGTTTCCCTGATAAAAACAGATACAGCAATGTTTCCCCAACATTTCCTTCACTGAATAACCCAACATTTCTGCTGCAGCCGGATTAATAAAGGTAAATTGCCCTCCTGTATTTAATCCGAAAATGCCTTCGCCTGCAGAATCGAGAATTAATTTTTGCTGACGATGCAATTCTTCAATCTCCTCATCGGCCAGTTTGCGGGCAATAATTTCGATCACCTGTGATGCAATCGATTCCATCCTTTGAATACTTTGTGCAGATAAGTGCTCTTTATGAGAGAATGCTAAAATACCAATTTTTCGATTTTCGATGATCAAGGGCAAGAAGGCAACTGCTTTAAGGGTGAGCAATTTCTTGACCTTCAAAGCAAGCTTCTTCAATGAAGCTTCATCCTGTTTTGAGGCGAGTGCTGCAACCAACCCCAAAACAACCTGGCCTATATCTTCATCAACATCAAGGATTTGCTTTTCCCTCTTTTCCAGTGCCTGCTGCATCCTCTTTTGCTCGTCCACTTTCAGTCGCATAGAAAGAAGATTAGTCCCGATCAGTTTCTGTAGTTTTTCACCCACCTTTGCCGGTAGATCAAAATGCTGCATTTCCAAATATTTTTGATCTTGGCTCAGTAAGAAAATATTTAAACCAACTGCTCTGGAATAGATATTCATATCAACCATAAGAATATCTATCAATTCAGAAATGCTGGAACCATTAATTGTCGCTTGATTGAGTTTACTGAAAAGAGCAAGATCCTCAGCCTGCTCTCTTTCTCTGACACGCAATTTGTTCTCTTCCAGGGCTCGCTTAACTGATCGCACCAATCTTCCAAGGCGGTCTTTATGGACATAATCCACTGCCCCTGCCTTAATGCTATCAATTGCCAATTCTTCTCCCAAGTTTCCAGAAACAAGAATGGCGGGGATATTCAGTTGACTTTTACGGAGGATATTGAGAGCGGTCAACCCATCGAAACCAGGCAGGTTGTAATCAATCAGAATCAAATCATAATCAGGGTTGTCTAATGCAGCAATAAATTCATTTTTCGATTGGACGCACTCCCATTTGCACTGATATCCTTCTGCTTCCAGCGCTGTGATATTCAGTTCTGCGTCGAGGGGGTCGTCTTCAAGGAGAAGGATCTTAATTGTTTTTGACATAAGAAATCCAAATATATATGGTTAAAGATGTTGGCGCTCCCATTCTGGAGCTATGGGTATTATCCCGGAAATTGCAATTAGTCATTTTATTTGATCTAGTAAATCGGTTCCTGAGGTAAGCTGAAATAAAAAATTGCTCCTTTATCTGGCTCACCATCTGCCCAAATCTGACCTCCATGACGTTCGATAATGCGCTTGGCAGTTGCCAGACCAACGCCAGAGCCTTCAAATTCATCATTTTTCTGAAGACGCTGAAAAACGCCAAAAAGTTGTTCGTGATATTCTGGGTTAAATCCAATGCCGTTATCCTTGATAAAGAAAGTGATTTGCCCTTCAGAGGGTGTAGTGCCAATTTCAATAATTGCGTTTTCGCGAGGCCTTGTATATTTTACCGCGTTCCCGATCAGGTTTTCCCAAAAAACTTTCATTAGGCCTATATCTGCCTGGGCCGGGGGGAGGGTAGCAATCTTCCATGTAATCTGACGTCCTTCTACCTCATCAAATAATTGAGCGCGGATGCTTTCGATGACGGCATTGAAATCAAGAGGCTTAATATTCAAATCCGCTCTGCCAGCGCTTGAAAGAGTTAGCAGGTCTTCAATCAGGTTTCTCATTCTTTCGGTTGAAATAACGATATTGTTGAGATAGCGGAGAGATGTCGGATCAAGCGTCTCGCCAAGCTGGTCGCTTAAAAGGCGGCTGAAACTTTCAATATGTCGCAGAGGTGCACGCAGGTCATGAGAAACAGAATAAGTGAATGATTCAAGTTCGACGTTGGAATCCAAGAGTTCACGTGTTTTTTTTCTGGCGATCTTAGAAGCGATGTTGAGATCATCCATCATATTTGCCATACCTGCGTTAAGATTTTCGACAGTTGCTATGCGTTGATCAAGTTCTACAGTACGAAGCTTGACTCGTTCTTCAAGTTCGATGTTGAGCTTTTGGAGTTCTTCCTTTGCCAATTGTCGCGCAATTATAGCTGCAACAGAGGCTGAAACCGTTTCGAGGAAATCCTTATCCTGCGTGCTGAAAGCTTGTGGATTATGGTAATCCTGAACAGCCAGCACACCCAGAGTGCGTCCTTCTGCAATAAGAGGAACCCCAAGCCATATTTTTGGTGCTGAGCCAACCTTTTCAATTTCCCCACGTGCCACAAGATCTGTAAACTTCTGAGCGGTACAAAGCAAGGGTTGACCTATTCTGAGCAGGTATGCCGTCAGGCCCTGACCAATATGCTTTGTGGTGGGTGGATCATCCTTTTCATCAACAAAGTAAACAGGATAAGCAAGGTCTTCGTCTTTATCGTAAAGTGCAATAAAGAAATTTTTGGCAACCATCATCTCTGCAATAATTGCATGGATCGCAGGATATAGCTCATCAAGGCTTAACGCTCGGTTTGCCTCCTGCGCAATCTGATAAAGAGCACTTTTCAATTGTTGGGTTCTGTATTCTTCTTCAATATCTTCCCCAAAAGATTGGTAACCGATAATCTCTTGATTTTCATTAAAGAAGGCGCGATTTACCCAACGTTGATGTCTTATTTTCCCATTGGAATCGACCACCCTGTGTGTGAGAACGCCAAAAGGATTCTTTTTCGAGAGGGAGGAGATTTGTGCCATCACATCGGCGCGGTCTTCTTCGAGAAGTAGGTCAAGGAAGTTTGTCCCTATTAAGGCTTCAGGAGTACTCTGGTAGTATTCAGCATAGCTTTTGTTTACAAAGTCGATTTCTCCGCCAGGTAAAAAACTGCCAACAAGCCCAGGTGAATCTTCAACTACAGAACGATACCGCGCCTCGCTCTCTCGCAGGGCTTCATCTGTCTGTTTACGTTCCAGGATCTCATGCTGCGCAGTCTCGTACAATTGAGCCCTTTCCAGGGCCAAAGCAGCCTGGTTCGCGATGGCCATCGCCAGATTTATATCCCGCGGAGTATAGCAGTATTCTTCAAGCCAGGTTTCCAATTCTATTACCCCGATGAAACGGCTTTTTACAACCAGAGGTAAAATTGCCACAGTTTTTACCTGGGTTTCTTTCAGATAAGCCAACATTCTCGAATTGATATTTGAACCGCTGGCTTGCACTATCTGGGGTTCCAGGGTTTCCATCGCACGAACTAAAACAAGATTATTTGGCATGGATGCCACTTTTCCCCTCCAACCCACAGAGTCTGACGGCGCAATTTCTGGATCGAAATAGTCCACAAGGTATTGGAAAACATTAGTCTGCTGATCATACAGAGCAATGGAGACTTCGGATAAGCTAAATATATTTTCAAATTGACGAGCTATAATTAAGGCGATTTCAGTTGATTCGGGTGGAGCCTGGGCAAGCAGCTGGCTAACAGAAAATAATGTGACTGAATCCCGAGCCTGTTGATGTGCAATCTGGTCAGCCTGCACCCGATCAGTGATGTCTAACTCTGTCCCGAATGATTTGAGGAGCCTGCCTTGATCATCCAATACAACGTCGCTGCGTAGGTTAAGATGACGGACTGCACCTGAGGGGGTGATGATCCTGTATTCAATATTCATCCCTTTCAGTTGTTCCTCAGACTCAAAAAAATGTTTTTTGTAGCGAGCGCGATCATCCGGATGAATTACATTGAATTCAGTTTCCAGATCTGAGAAGTGTACCAGTGCTTCGTCTGCGGTCATCTCGTATGTCCGCGCAAACTGATCTGAGCATGAAAGCATCTTGTGGTTGATGTGATCCCACTCCCAATGCCCTAATTTACCCAGAGATTCTGCCTGGTGATAGAGCGCCTGACTTTTACGCAAACCTTCATCTGCTTTCTTTTGTTCAGTAATGTCACGGCCAACAGATTGATATTCTATAATGTCTCCATCAGCGTTAAAAATAGCCTGATTACTCCAAGAGAACCAATGTACTTTACCTTGAAAATCTATATTTTCATTTTCGTTTCGAATGATTGGCATTTCCTGGCTCAAATTAGTAATTTTCTCATGGAGAACCTGACGGATTTTGTTGGGAGCATTCTCCAGATAATCCTTACCATAGAAATCGTCGGGCTTCTTACCAAAGAATTGACAATAGGCTTCATTTACAAATGTGATAATGCCTTCAGGTGAAAAGCGAAGAATCAAATCTGTTTGTGAATGAAGTATGGTCTGGTAACGATCTTCAGTAGCTTGCAAATCCTGAAGGATATTACGAAGGTTTTCTGTCTTTTCTTTTACATTCTGCTCCAGGCGTGCTTGTCTATTAATACCCAGGTAGAAAGTCCATGTCCAAAACACGGTGATAATTCCTGCCAAAACTCGAGATAACCTCAGCTTTTTTTCATAAGTAGAGCGCCAACCATCCTTTGGCACTCCGACCAACTCCCAACTTCTTTCAGGCAATAAAATGCTTGTGCTGACCGGATTTTCATCAAAAACACTTTCCGAGCCATAAAACACCTGTCCTTCTTGATCTTTGATAGCGACCATTAAATCATTCCCCTCAGGGGAAAAACCTGCTTCACTAAGTAATGGGGGAACATCAATAACAATATTGGCTAACCCCCAATAATCTTCATCAACAAAAATGGCCTGCCTGGCGATTATGCCTAATCCTCCCTGAACAAGCTCAATCGGCAAACTCATCACAACCCCCTTTGTTGTGATCGCTCGCTTTACATCTTCCCGAACATTAAGGCGCTCATCTACAGCCGGTTCATATCCAAGTGAGGCTTTATTCTCTTCAAAGGGATAGACATAAGCTATCACCCCATGAGGTGCAAGAGCAATATTTCGAAGACCATCTGTACTCATATAAAGGCTTTCAGCAAAGGCTTCAAAATCTTCGTGGGGAATAGTGCCGTCCGCGGCTTTGATTGACGCAAAGGCACTCAATCCATTGACCAAATTCAATCTCCGGGTAAGAGTCTGCGTCAGGCTTATGCCATAAGATGTGACCTCTTTTGAAACCTGAGCTTGAGCCTCAGCACGCAACCTTTCCTCTATCCATTGATCAGCCAGCTTCCAAACCAGAAGCATAATTACCATTGACATCGCAGCATAAATCAGGGCCACACGACGAGGTTTGGCAAAAAAGCGTGAGAGGTAATTCCGCGAGAAAAAATGTTTTATCATCTTTACTGTCCATTCGCTGAAAATATTTTGACATTTCTCAATTATCGGCTAGGCGAGTGT
>JACNJN010000132.1 GCA_014382535.1 Candidatus Desulfolinea nitratireducens
CGCAAGATTGGGTTTGCGAAATGGGTTTGCCGATCAGCGTTTCTGTCGAACCAGGGCCTGCAGGCAATATGATCACCCTAACGATCGATGATGCACTTGAAGCACCTGCGGGTCAATTGATCGCACCGCGGATCACGAAGAGTTTCGCTCACTTTAACCAAGTAACCGGGTTTATGCCGCACGAGTGGGTCGATATGCAAAGAGGAGGCTTTGTGCCCGGCCAGCAATTCACCTGGCTGGACGAAGATGTTGTTTGCCATGAAGATTACGAATATTTGGTTGCAGTCAGTGCTTATGACGCTGCTGCGTTGAATGAGTACTTGAATGGTGGGGATATGCCAAGAGGTCAGCAGAACCTGGCCTATGAAGCACGTACAGTCAACTCCCAGGTTTGTGGAGCGGGAAGGGTCAATGATTTACAGCTGACTTCAGCAGTGCATCCCGAAGGCGTGATATTGCGCTGGAACCTGCCCGCTGATGCGGATTGGCCCGAAGATGGTGTCCGTCAGATGTTGGTGCGTTGGAATATGACTGGGCCTCCAGGTGATCAGGACGCGCACAATATCATGGAAGAGGCGATTGCCTTGGATTTATTGCAGCAGGGGGGAGATTATGAATATATAGACCCTGATGTGGGGTGCGGCAATGAGTATTGGTATTTGCTGGGGGTCTCTAGCGGGGATGAACATCACCAATTTAACGTTGATTATTGGCTGGCTCATGCGTCTGTTCCTGCTCCGCCGCATTTCTGCCCCGAAGGACAATTAGCCGATATCGAATTATCCTTATCCTCGAGTTGGGATGAATGGATCCATGGTCATTATACAGAGGTGACCCTCGAGTTCGATATCCCTGACGACTTCGATTGGCCCGCTGGGAATCTTGTAAAATTGTATCTTTGGGAAAGTTCAGTGGATGAAGAAGGCCAATATAGTTTGGAAAATCCTATGTTCTTCCCCCAACTACCTGATCTTCCGAATTTCCACAGGCTGGTTACCCAGAATGTGATTTGCTCAAGGCAAGTATATGATTTTTATCTGACTATGGTCGCGGATGGCCAGGTTATTAACGAAGGCCCAACCTTTAGCATAGAACTGCCTCCATGTCCTCCTAAGGATCCTCCGGCATTGCAGCAGTTGCGTGCGTCAAATGATTGTGGGGGTGAAGACCGTTGTATCTATGTGAATTGGACCCAGTTTGAACAGGCAGGTGATGATCGCTATTTGCCTGCTGAACAAATCCTGATCGAGAAGAATACTGCGTTTCTAAACCAACCATGGAGACCCATAGAAGTGCCTCTTGACAGCACACAATTCATCGATACAAATGTGGGTTGCAACACCCCGTACATCTACCGTATGGTGGCTGTTGATCAACGCGGTTTGCGGCGTAGTTCGTCGAATTTCTCACAGCCGCCCATGCTGAGAATTGGTACCCCGGCATGCGACCAGCCCTGGGATGTGGTTGTCGAGCCGGAATTGGAATGAGGGAGGTACAAAATGAAATTTTGTAGATCAACACTGACTAGGTTATTTTTCTTGGTTCTCATGGCTGGGCTAGGCCTGGCTGGTTGTGTTCTGCCAGGGTCTCAGCAGGTTCAGGTTGAGGGTGCTTTAGTGCAGATTGTCGTCCCTGCCGATCAAACCCATTTTTCTGTGGGTGATTTGATTCAGATCAAAAGCAGAATCACCTCGACGGAAGGTATCACTGTCGTACGCCTATTGCTGAATGGGGTAGAAGTGCGTCGCGATCAACTGAGCCAACCCTTGAAGAATGGAACCATAACCCAGGGTTGGCAGCCCTTGGAGTCTGGTACTTTCACGCTGCAAACCAGTATTGAAAGCTCCGCGGGTGGAAATATCTCGTCACAAGTAGTTGTTGTCATTGTTAATGAGCAAAGTCCTCCTGAAGTGCAACAGGAGCCAACAACTGCTGTCCCTGTAGTGGATGATACCATTACGCCAACAATCACCCTCACCCCGACCGAGACTCTGGCCCCAACTCCGACACCGACTATAACACTTACCTGGACTCCAACCCCCACTTATACATCTACCCTAGAACCCCTTGTTGCTCCAGAACCCATCGCCCCCAGTGGATCTTACAACTGTCGTTCAACGATCTTCCTGGAGTGGAATTATGTTTATTCCCCCAATGGCATTGCTTATTACGAGTGGATTGTCGAAGGTCTCGGCGCGGTGGAAACTGATACTACTACCGATGTTCAGGTTGAGTTCTTCTTACCGAGTTGCGCTGCTACTTATCGCTGGCAGGTACGGGCGGTAGATAATCTGGGCACGATCGGTCCATATTCGTCTTGGATAGATTTTTCGATCGAGTAGATCGAAACTATTTTTTACCAGACGCTTAATGTATTTGGACTTTGAAATAAAATAGTATGTACCTGAAGCGAAAAACAGGCATACTTGGGGAATGGAAAAACATGAGACCAAGCTCCAATCTGAGAAAGATGGGCAGGAAATAGCCCAGATCGCAGCCGAAGCAAAGACCAAACTGCAAGCGTTTCGGCAGGACCTTTACAATTATTTT
>JACNJN010000001.1 GCA_014382535.1 Candidatus Desulfolinea nitratireducens
ATTAATCTCTGTGTTAAATAAAATCAAAATATATCTGACCGATTGGCGCTGGACTCTTTCTCTTGGCTTGAGCCTCAGCGCTATTTTTGCGCTTTTTGAAGCTGGGAATTATCTCATTTCATGGCTTTCTACTGCACTGATCTTCTTTCTTGGCTTATGCGCGCTCCTTGCCCTTTGGCGTTGGTCCGGAAAAACTCAAATGCTCCTCCTGATTATCGCACTTGCGCTTCTTTTGCGCCTCGTCTCCGCGATTGTCTTACAGGTATTTCTCCCCATCAATGGCTATCAGGAAAGCGAACAGCAACAGGCGGGATATGTATTTTTCGATGCCTTCAGGCGGGACACACAGGCCTGGGATTTGGCGCAAAGCGAAGCATCTTTATTTACGGCCTTTAATAAGGAATATCATACCGACCAATATGGGGGATTACTGGCATTCAGTGCAGGAAGTTATCGCTATTTATCACCTGATGCCCATCGTCCACTTTTGATTGCACTCCTTGCCGCCTTTGCCGCCACATTTGGGATCCCTTTCTTTTGGATGGCGGCAAAAGAAATCGGTGGAGAAAAGCTTGCTTTCTCTGCAACGTGGCTTTTTGCTCTTTATCCCGAAAGTATTCTGCAGGGCAGCTCTCAAATGCGTGAGCCTTTTTTAATCAGTTTCGTTGCACTCACGCTCTGGGCATTTCTTACCTGGCAAATAGATCGTCAACACCGCTTTGCCCAATGGGGTTTGGGAATCGGTTTTACAGGTCTTTTGCTCATCTCTCCTGCCATTGCCATAATTAACCTGATAATCTTAAGCATCTACGCAGCAATTCAACATGAGCGCAACATCATCTCAAGTAAACAGATTATCATCATCATTGCCATATTTCTATTTGCCATCTTTCTTCTCTCTGCAGGTTTGAGTCAAAAGAATTTTGCTTCCAATACGCCAATTGGAGTCATTCTCGAATGGTTGCATAAAGCAATTAAATGGGACGCCTACCAATTGGAGGTTGGCTCTGGCTGGGTGCAAAAACTTTATAAGGGGATGCCCGCTGCCTTTCACATTCCTTTTGCCACAGGATATGGATTGGCGCAGCCCGTTCTCCCTGCTGCCCTAATAGAGCCGACTACACCTATCTGGAAAACGATAGCAATTTTGCGCGCGTTGGGATGGTATCTCCTGGCACCTTTTCTGCTATATGGTTTTATTGCCATCCCAAAACTTGATTCACCCCAGGCGCGCCGGATCTGGACGTGGGTTGGACTTGCCAGCTGGACCTGGATCATCCTCGCATCCCTCCGCGCTGGCGGCGATCAATGGGATAATCCACGTTATAGAGTCATCTTCCTTACCTTGCAGGCTTTATTTGCTGCGCGGGCGTGGCTCTCGTATCGGGAACGCCGGGATGCCTGGTTCCCACGCATTTTAGCGGTAGAAGTCATTTTTCTGGCATTCTTTACCCACTGGTATGCAAGCCGTTATTACGTTCGATTCGCAACCCTTTCTTTCGGGGCAATGGTCGTGTGGATTCTATCCCTCAGCGCCCTTCTTCTATTTGGCGGCCTTTTCTGGGACAATTGGCAATCTCAGAAAAATAAGTCTGCTTGACATGCCTAGAGGAAGACGTATAATCTTTTCGCTTTAGAAAATTTTCACCAAGGAGATGCTATGCCTACTGCACTAATTACAGGGATCACAGGACAAGACGGTTCCTATTTGGCAGAATTATTGCTATCAAAAGATTATCAGGTAATTGGAATGGCGCGTCGTTCCAGTACAGTGAATTATGAGCGGATCAATCATCTTTTAGATGATATTAATGTCGTCCAGGGCGATCTACATGATCAGGGTTCGTTGCTTGCAATTTTGGAAGAACATAAACCTACAGAAGTTTATAACTTGGCAGCGCAGTCATTTGTGCCAGCATCCTGGAGCCAGGCGGTATTGACCGCCGAGGTGACTGCTCTGGGTGTAACACGGATGTTGGAAGCGATTCGCCTATTTGATCGTTCGATCAAGTTTTATCAGGCCTCAAGCAGCGAAATGTTTGGTAAAGTGCTTGAAGTACCACAAAAAGAAGACACGCCATTTTATCCGCGCAGCCCTTATGGTGTGGCCAAGGTGTATGGGCATTGGATATCAATAAATTATCGCGAATCTTATGATATCTTTGCAACATCGGGAATCCTCTTTAATCACGAAAGTCCGCGCCGTGGACTGGAGTTTGTGACTCGTAAGATCACGGACGCTGTTGCACGGATTAAACTTGGTCTGGCGAGTGAGCTTCGGCTTGGTAATCTCGACTCTCGCCGTGACTGGGGTTTTGCAGGTGATTATGTTGAAGCCATGTGGTTGATGCTCCAACAGGAGAAAGCTGATAACTATGTGATCGGCACCGGAGAAACCTATTCTGTGCGTGAGTTTTGTGAAAATGCCTTTGGCTTTGTCGATCTGGATTATAAGGATTATGTCGTCCAGGATCCACGCTTTTACCGCCCCGCTGAAGTGGATTTACTGATTTCCGATCCTTCCAAAGCGCGCGAAGAACT
>JACNJN010000038.1:0-5312 GCA_014382535.1 Candidatus Desulfolinea nitratireducens
ATGCCCGAACTACCAGAAGTTGAAACGATTGTCCGCAAATTACGTTCTGAGTTGGTGGGGCGAAAGATCGAATCCGCCGAACTGCTCTGGGAGCGGACTCTTGCGACGCCTTCACCTGCTGATTTCATTGCAAGCATTTGCGGCCAGTCAATAGAATCCCTTTCACGCCGCGCGAAATATATTGTCCTGGGCCTGACAGTGGACAGCCTCCTCATCCACCTTCGGATGAGTGGCGATCTGCTTATCCGCAATGCTGATGAACCTGTTGAAAAGCATGATCGTTTGATTTTGCATCTCTCTGATGGACACTATCTCGCCTTTAGCAATATGCGTAAATTTGGACGGGTCTGGCTCACCCCCAGCCCGGAGGATATTCTTGGTAAACTTGGCCCGGAACCGCTGGATGAAAACTTTACGGCTGAAATGCTCTACGCGCGTTTGAGACAGCATAAACGCCAGATCAAGCCCCTGCTTCTCGATCAGAAATTTCTTGCAGGAATGGGCAATATCTACACCGACGAAGCATTACATTTGGCGGGATTGCATCCGCTCACAAAATCAGATTTAATTAGACGGAAGCAAGCTGAAATCCTGTGGCGAAACCTCCGTGAAGTTCTCGAGGAGGGCATCCGCCGCAACGGCACATCGATAGACTGGATCTATCGCGGCGGCGATTTTCAAAATTACCTGCATGTTTATGGGCGCAAAGATGAACCCTGTCTCAACTGTGGGACGCCCATCCAGCGCATTACAGTTGGACAGCGCGGCACACATTTTTGTCCGAAATGCCAGCCGCTAAAAGGAGCATAACGATGGAATTTGATTTGAAAACAATCGGAATCTATATAGGGATATGGTTGCTGGGGTATATATTGGGGTTGGTTGAATCCAGGATCAGGCAAAAAAGGAAGGCGAGAAAAGAAGAACCAATTAAAGCTCCTGAGCCAACCGAAGCTCCTGAGCCAATCGAAAAAATCGTCTATCTCCCCTCACCAGATGAGGAGGTGATTTACGCTCTGGCCTTAAAAGAAGGTGAATCCGGCGCGCTGGAGATCAAATTGGATGGTGAATGGCTGGAAAACCGTTTGGCTGTTTCTCCCGATCAGCAAAAGCGGTTGGTGAACCTGGTTGTGGCGCTTCGCCCATGGGTTGCAGCCAATCCCGCTCTCGCAGAACCGATCGTTTCCGCCAAACCAATCTCAACACCTTCGCCAATCCCTCAGGCCACCGCAGAGTCGGTCTCTAAGCCGAGTGATGAGGATAAAGGTCCACCAGCATCGACTTTAAGCATGGTTAAACAAATCGACAAAATCCTGCAAAAAAATCTTGATGGACATCCATTAAAAAATATGGGCATCCGTTTGCAGGAATCGATCACTGGCGTGGTGAATTTTTACGTTGGGTTGACGCGCTATGAGTTTATTGATGAGATTCCGGATAAGGATGTGCAGGCATTCATCCAGAAAGCCATCGCCGAATGGGAAGAAAACGCTACGCCGCGCTAGGTAGATGATCCTCCAGGCAGCGTGCTGTCAGGATGGGGCAATTTACCGCTTCTGCGATTTCTGCGGTCACATTGGGTGCATATAGTTGACGTAAGCTGGTATGGCTGAATATTGACCCCATGCAGACAAGATCGTAATCGTTTTCTTCCAGTTCCCCTATAATTTGGTTAACCACGTTCCCATGCCGGATTATGACAAAAGCCTGCACGCCCTGATCTTGGGCATATAGCTGCGTCTTTCGCAGCTCCTGGGCAGGTAGCGTATCAGTATCAATCAAGTGATCCCAGTTTTCTTTCATCTCTTTTACAGGAGGGTAATCCAAATCTCCAGGAGGGACTACGTGCAAAAGTGTAAGCACCGCTTGAGTCTTCGCGGCGATATTAATTGCGTATTCTCCAGCCAGATGCGCATGCCCCAATCCCCCCAGGCAGACTAAAATCTTCTTAATCGGCAGCTTCGCCTTTTGCATATAGAGAATTGGCACCCCGACATCTTCTAAAATTTGCCGGAAAGTACGCCCAAGTAGCCAATGGCGAAACCTGGAACGCCCCAAAGGTCCCACAACGAGCATTTCCGCATTCGTCCACACCATTTCTCGAAGTACATCTTCCGTTTCGCCATCTACCAATTGCAAATCGTATTCTATCCCTTCTTTTCCGAAGAAGGTTACTGCTCGGCTGAATATATCCTGCACGGGATGTTCATCGTTGGTGTCTTCGATAACCCCTAGCAAAGTTAGCGACATGGAGAAAGTTTTTGCCATCCATGTACTGTATTCGATTGTCGGCCAAGCTTCCGGGCATCCATTGGTTGCGAGCAAGATTTTCTTTTTCATCGTAATAAGACCACTCCTAGAATCCCCGCCCCGATTAATACAAACGGAGACGGGATATTAAGCAAAAGCGCGGCTAAACTTAATGCGGCAATTAAGACCGTGCGCTTTTTTATTGCCTTTGTTATGTCATTACGGAATATTTTCCAACCGATCATGAGCATCAACATCGCTACAGCAGGGGTCATGCCGTCAATAAAGTTGGTTAACCAGATTTTACCCTGTACTTTTTCAAGCATTGACACAGCAGCCAACATCAGAAGCGTAGGTGGCAAAATGGATCCAAGCAGGGCGGCGCTCATCCCACTCATCCCTCCGGCTGAGTAACCCACAAACATGGCGAGCTTTAAGGCTTCGCTCCCCGGCAGCACATTGGAAAAACCAACCGCTTCAATAAATTCAGACTCGGTCATTGTCTCAACAATAGCTTCTTTATAAAGCAGACCAATCGAAGCAGGTCCTGATGTACTCAATGTATTGACCTTGAGAAAAAGCCAAAACAATTTCAACCAAGTGCGAGATTCGGGGGTTTTCATCACAGTAAAAACATCCCCGCCAAACCTGCCAAGAGCAAAACCAATGGCGCGGGCGCATCAAACCATAAGACAATTAAGCTAACAACACCAATCCCCCAAACAGGTAAGGGAAGTTCCCCACCGTTGCTCCCACTCAGAATTTTCCACGCGACGAATGCCATCAGCACGCCTACCGCAGGCGTCAGCCCCTCGACGAAGCCGCCAATCCATCTTTCACGTCGCAGACGATGCAGAATTTTGACCACACCAAACATCAGGATCGTAGGCGGGAGCAGGGATGCGATCAACGCAACGGTTGCACCCCAAAATCCACCTGCCTCTGTGCCGATAAACATCGCCAGTTGCAGCGCATCGCTTCCGGGCAAGAGAGATGACAACCCCACCGCCTGGATGAACTGCGCTTCGGTCATAATCGTGCCAACAGCTTCCGAATGTAGCAACGCAACTGAAGCCGAACCAGAGGTGCTCAGTAAATTGATTTTCAGGAATAACCAGAAGATATGATGCAAATGGTTCATTTTATGTCTGATTTTTCTATGGGTATCTTGCTTAGGTTGGAGCAGTGAGAGCATTTAGCGCAATCTGATCCCAAGGCTTAGTGCTAACATGATAGGGATACTACACACCCATATTAACCCAATAATTTATTTCTTGGGTTAATATGATCGGACAAACTCCTTTGAGAAACGCACCGTTAAAATCGGGCAATTTACCGCTTCTGCGATTTCTGCGGTCACATTCGGAGCATAGAGGCGACGTAACTCATCCGGCCCACTGAAAGATGAACCCATACAGATCAAATCATATTTCTGAGCATCCAGTTCTTCCAGGATCTGATTAACAATATTTCCATGTCGTACAATGACTCTGGACTGGATCCCATTATCTATTGCATGTTGTTGCGCCTCTTTCAGGATACGCGCAGGTTTATCATCGATTAATGCTGCATGGTTATTATTGAAATCCTTTGACAGGAGATGATCCGATTCAACCGGGGGAATAACATGTAAAAATGTCAATTCTGCTCCAGCAAGTTTTGCAATCTCAATCCCAATTTCCTCAGCCTGTCCTGTATACCCCATTCCGCCAAAGCAAATTAAAACCTTCTTTATCGATAAGCGTGCTTCGCGTGTATAAAAAATTGGATTGCATACGTTTTTTAAAATTTTTCGAAATGAACGTCCAACCAACCATTGACGAAATTGGGATCGCCCAAGCGGACCGATAAAGAGATAGGTATTTTCGTCCCATTCTAATTCGCCCAGTATCTCCTCTGTTTCTCCATTGACAATTTGCAGATCGTAGAGGAGATCTTTTTCCTGAAAAAGGGCAACTGCGCGACTAAACATCTCCTCGACGGGGTGCAGCTCATCCATTTTTTCAACAACGCCCAAAAGTGTAGGTTGTGCACCTAATGTAGTAGCCATTCCCACTGCATATTCAATCGTGGGCCAGCTTTCTGCGCATCCATTTGTTACCAACAATATTTTCTTTTTCACGGTAATACTCCTGTAGCGAAATGTCGTACTATATACCATTTGTGCTACTTCTTCAATCCAAGACAGATTTCGTCAGCAAATTGATCCAGCGTCTCTCTTTTTGAGGGAGTATTGTCCCAATCAAATATGATTTGATCACCAGCAAAACGCGGTACCAGATGAAGATGAAAATGAAAAACATCCTGCTGGCCTGCCCTGCCATTAGATTGCACGAGATTCATCCCATCGCAATTAGACACCTTTCGGATAGCGCGTGCTATTTTTGCAGTAACCTGAAATATGGATGCTGCCAGTTCATCTTCAAGATCATATATGCTTTCAACATGAGCATGAGGGATCACCAAAACCTTATATGGATTAGGTTGCTCCAAACTCATGATCGCAAAGACATCTCGATCATTGTAAACATAACTGGCGGGAACTTTCCTTACAGAAACTTCACAAAAGACACAGGTCATAATTTTTCCTAATGCCCTCCGAGCAATAATTGGATCCCTGCCCCGAGGACCAGTAAACCCAGAATACCGCGTACCAGCAATAAATTAATCCGGTGCACTACCCTTGCCCCAAGCCAAACGCCAGGCAAGGAGCCGATCAATAGAAGCCCAACCGAAGCCCAACCAGTTTGTCCTGCAAAAATATAGCTGAACGCGCTAATAGTAGCGAGCAAGGCACCATGCATCACATCCATTCCAACTAAATAGTTTAATGGAATGGAAAAGAAGAGCAAAAACAGTGCCATGATGACTGTTCCCCCACCGATCGAAGTCATCCCAACCAATACGCCACCAATTGCCCCAATCCCAATCAATGCCCAGGAAGAAGGATATCGGACTTCCGATTCCTTTTTGGGTCCTAATAAGCGGAAGACACGTGCAATGATAATGATGCTTACTATAATCAATGTCCAACCCAATAAATTGGGGAGAAAATCTTCAAT
>JACNJN010000038.1:6161-8028 GCA_014382535.1 Candidatus Desulfolinea nitratireducens
GGTCCGCTTATTGCCTTCAACCACATTGGGGGAGGGAATATCACGAATAACGCGATTCGCGCGACAATAACGCGGGATACTCGGCTTCACATCGGCAATCAGGGCGATCAGTTCTTCGGTCGTATAAGGCTTATATTCGCCACGCTGCCAGTATTCATGCAGTTCTGTCTCCGCCAGTAATTGTGTCGGGTAGATTTTTATCTCGTCCGGAGCGATGCCATCCCAAAGATGCAGAAAATCTGCGCGATCAGATTCCAGCGTTGCGCCGAGAAGGTTGGGCATCCAGTGCAGCACGATCTTGAAGCCTCCCGCGCGCAGCAGCGACATGGCGCTTCTCAGCTCACCCACGGTATGTCCGCGTTTATTTAACGCGAGAATCTTGTCGTCGAGGCTTTGCGCCCCCATCTGGATCTTGGTGACACCAAGATAACGGAGCCAGGCCAATTCGCCCGCTGTGATTTCGTCCGGGCGAGTCTCGATCACCAGGCCCACGTTACGATGCGCAGCAGTTTCGTTGATTTCCTGCGCCTCCACCAAATCTCCAGGATTTATCACAGAGCGGACAGAGTCCGCGGGGTCTTTTAGTATATTGTTTTTCCCTTCGTGCTCTTCGTGGTTAATATTTAACGCATCAAAACACCGCTTCACAAACCATTCCTGGTAGTCACGTCGATAGGCACTCCACGTTCCGCCAAGGATCAATAACTCGATCTTGTCGGTCGGATGCCCGACGGCCTGTAATGCTTCCAGCCGTGCAGCCACCTGAGCATATGGATCAAATTCATGATGTAAACCGCGCATCGCACCCGGCTCATCTGGCAAATATGATTTTGGCATCCGGACATCATCGGGGCAAAAAATGCACTTCCCCGGGCAGGGATAATGCTTGGTAAGCACTGTTACCGTCGTTACGCCTGAGAGTGTCCGGACCGGTTTCATGCGGATGCGTGCCAAAATTTCGCCATCCGCCATCATCTCACCACTTGCCACCATTTCGTTATAGGCCGCAACCAGCGCGTATTTGCCAATATAACCATCCGTAGTGGGATGATGCTTCAGGGCTGTCAGCGCTTCTTCTCCAGCGCGAATTTCAGCCAACGCCAAACGCGCCAGCCGCATCTTTTCGGGTGTGATCGCACGGGATTTTAGCCAGATCTCTGCTTCAGACACAGGTACTCACAAGATATAATGGATAGATGGATAAAAAGATCATTAACCAGGTCATCGAACTTAATCGTCAATTCTATCAGAGTTTCGGCGGGGAGTTTTCCGCCACACGTGGGCGCATCCAGCCTGGTGTGCAAAAAATCCTGAAGCGGATCGGCCAGGATGATTCGATCCTGGACCTGGGATGTGGCAATGGAGAATTTCTCCGGCAACTGGCAGGAAGTGGTCACCGCGCATCGGTTCTCGGCGTGGATTTCAGCTTGCCCCTGCTCAACGACGCTGAGCAGATCCCCGAGGGGTTTTCTGCCCGATTTCTGGCGATGGATATTACTACGAAGCAATGGTCAGAAATCAGTGAACCGTGGTCAATAATTACCTCTTTTGCCACGCTGCACCACATTCCCGGCGAAGAGATACGGCTTCGCATTCTGAATAATATCTATGCTCGGCTTGCCCCAGGTGGGCAATTTATCCACTCGAATTGGCAATTTCTGAATAGCGAACGACTACGTGCGCGTGTTCAGGAATGGGATGTGGTTGGTTTGGCGCAAGCCGATGTTGACTCGGGAGATTATCTGCTGGATTGGCGACGTGGCGGAAAAGGCTACCGCTATGTTCACCATTTCAGCGAAGACGAGTTATCCCGCCTCGCCAAGCTGAGCGGTTTCCATGTAGTTGAGAGCTTTTATTCTGATGGGGC
>JACNJN010000038.1:8435-12215 GCA_014382535.1 Candidatus Desulfolinea nitratireducens
CACCTTTTGAGGGTCCATAATATATTGCCACCAGTTGTTATGAATACCATTGATCCGCCCGGCGACGTGAGGGATGTGGTCCATCCACCAGCGATGATGCAGGCGAATATCTCCATTGCCCCATTCGCTGGCATTCACCTGACGGGTGATACCCTGAAAATCAGGGAAGTTGTACCAATCGTCACAGTTGCTGGAAACAAAGCGGGGGTCACCCCAGTCGTAATCGCGAAGACTATTGGGGGCAAAATGGACGTTGCCAAGGTTGGCCTGCCCGGGATTCTTTTTGTCGTAACGTGTATAACGTTTCCAAAGATTGGCATCGCCACTTGTCTTGGCAAAGGTCTTTTTCATGATTGATTCAATGCGATGCGTGAAGGCTTCAAGCATTTCTCCAACACCGCGCTCATAAGAAAAACCCATCATTAAAAATCGACGGGAGATATGAGCTGTCCCTTCCAAAGGAGGTGCGTTGCACCAAAAGGCATCCTTGCCAGCCATGACCGATTCATAAAAACCTGCGTAGGGGAAGGCGAAAACCCACACCTCATCAATCTCATTATTTTCAACGCGTTCGGCGATGTTAAAATCACCCAGGATAGCCTGATAATCTACCTGATGAGGTTCATGCTGCGGAGTGATCCCATGCAAGACATCGAGATATTGAGAGGGAGAGTATCGGAATCCATCTGCCTTGACGGGGAATTCATCCACGTCGATGCGCTCGATTATTTCATTGCGCACCATGCCATGACTGGTTTCCTGTAGATCGGCAGAGAAACCAGTCATAAGGTCGGCGGGGCGATGCCAACCTTCCTGGTCGGCAAGTTTTTCGCCTGTCTCAGCATCCATTGTCGGATTGTAAATAATGGCCAGAACACGGTTAACGGTAATATTTGCGGGTTCATTTGGATCATTTACAGGGGGAGCAGGTTTTGGGTCTGGTTTCGGAGCAGGGGGTTTTTTTCCAAATCCAAAAATTTTTCGCAGAAGGTCGAGTAAAAAAGACATGAATCCTCCTATTATAGGCTTAGCGATTTTTAAAAATCGGCTTTATCATACTAAGGCACATCGCCAGCCTGATAGATTTTGCCACCTTGTGCAATGAATAGAACATGGGCAGAATTTGTTGTCATCGCTGTTAGGGCGACACTGGAAATGGGGCCTTCGTGATCACTGCGAGGGTGAATTTTGTTTTGGAGTTCAAAAGAGCGCGGGCTAAGACGGAAAACTGCCTGCGATTTAGGGTCAAGAAGTAGCAGCGCAGAATCAGGTGGGGTGGAGAGATGCATTTGGGTAAAGTGAGCTTGCCCAAAGCTATCACCCCCACCAGCAGCTGGATGTGTATCAATAAGCGTGGCCGGGTTAATACAGCGTGTTGGAACAGTATCAAGCAGACTGTAAGTGCAGCTTGCCAGATGCCCATCGGCAAAGAGCAAGTAAAGATCGCTACCATCTACACTCATATCAACTGCATTTTCCAGCCCTGAGGGAGCATTTTCAAAGAATGCAGTCGGGTAATTAATAAATGTGGAGGCCTGCCCACCATAGACCCAGACTTCTCGCGAGAGGGCATCTAAAATATAGAGTACCTCCGAATCCAGCGAGATAGCGGTAATTTCTTTAAACCCAACCGGGGGTTCCTGGAGCGAAAGCGCCTGTGGGACCTGATTGGCTGCACAATAAAGAAGGTTACCCCGATCATCAATCCCCAGCACCGAGGCTGCCATCGCATTTGCCTTTGGCAAGGCTTTTAGCCCTACCAGCACCCCCACAGATTTCCCGCCATATTCACCCCTTCCGCAAATAAAGTTCTCATCATATTGATAACCACTATCAAGCAAAAAGGCGCGTAGGATTTCTCCATTAACAGAATCCAGCAAAAAAATCTCGGTGTCAATAGCTGCCATTGCAGTGATTTCAATCCCACGCGGCAACCCGCTTACCGCAGGCTGAAAATCGCCCCGAATAATGCCAAGCAGCGCATCCAGACTTGTTTGGGCCTCATCACGCAGGCCCTTCGATTCGGAGGTGATATTACGCTCCTCCGCCAGATTGAGTTTTGCAAGCGCATCTTCCCATGCAATTCTCTCAGCAACCGGGTCATCCTGACTGACGGCACGCGCGCGCGCTGCGTCTGCTTCGGCAAATAGCGTTTCATATTGCACGTCTCGTCCGAACCGAAAATATACGATGCTGGCTATGGTAACGACCACCAAGGGAATAATGATAGCGATCAGTCCCATTATCCAGCCGGGGAGATGAACAGGGGTTTCAGAATCGCTACCAGGTAAAAGACGTGGCATCATCGTGCGGACGGCGTTTTTCAGGCGGGTATTTCCTTCCCGCGTGGCCTGCATCCCTCTCGCAAGTGTGCGGGCACCCTCACGGGCAAAAATCTCGCCAACCGGCGGCTCGGCGAGAGAGGCATCATCCTTGATTTCGACAAAATGCTCAACCGGAGGAGATGCCATTTTGTCAGGAGTAGGGGCTGGTTTTGGCGCCTGTCGCGGAATCGAATCTGGAATAACAAGCACGCCTGGAGGCTTGCTAACGCTATCTTTACGCGGCACGGCAATTGAATCGATCCCCGGCGACGGTGGGATGCGTTGCGGCTCAGGACGATGACTGGCTATCGGTGTACTCTCGACTTGCGGTTCTTCGGCGATCTTCTTTGAGATACTTTCCGGGGTCAGTGAGACGGATCGTACCGGCTTGAGGATAGTCATTTCTCCGCGACCAGGTTGTACTTCACACATAACCGCGTTCCCATCTTCGGTGCTTTCCGTCATCATCAAACTGCGGACAGCCTCCAGCGAAGCGGATCGGTTGTCGCGTTGCAGAATCTGCTCCCAGGCGGGAGGAATTTTGGCTGCGATCAGCAAACGTCCCCCCGTGCGCAACGTGAGTTGTGAAAGATAAAAATTGGTCGCCTGCCCCAATCCCAGACCACGTCCGGCCATCAGGGGATCGTGAATATCCTTGCGTTCTGCCCCTGCCATCCAATAAACATGGGTTGGGCCAGATTCCAGGATATAAAATTGTTCTCCTCGCAGCGCACCCAAAACGAGGTGCCCAAGAGTATAGAGTCCCTGCCCGCTGGATGTCATATTGCGTTCGAGAAGATCTCCATTCAGTGTGGTCGCGGCTGCACGCAATGCCGCAGTGACAGAGCCAGGAGTCTTGTAAAACTCCTCTGCTGTGCGAGATGTCATTTGGAGATAATTGACGGTGGAAAAGGAAGCATTTCCGCTCAAGGTGAGATGGACGATCAGCCGATCTTTTTCACGGCTGCGCGCCTTGCGACGAGGGGGTGTTAACACCAGCAAGCCCGGCGGTGAGGGCAACTCATCACCACCATGGCGGTAAAGCGGAAGAAGGGTAAGGTCAAATGTTTTTGCCACGTCTAAGTTCCAATCTGTTTCGCTTAATTATACTGGTAAAATCCATCCAGGAATCCCCTCTTACAAGAATAGAAAAAATATGAAATTCACTCTTATCAATACACTTGAAAACTTCACTACTCTTGCCCCGGCATGGAACGCCCTGCTTGACGAGAGCATTCGCAATCTCCCATTTTTGCGCCACGAATACCTGCTCAGTTGGTGGAATACGCTTGGTGGTGGCGAATGGGAAAAAGGTGAACTCGCCATCATCACAGCCCATCGGGATGAGGAACTTGTCGGCATCGCCCCTCTCTTTCTGACCGCGCACGAAGAGAGGCAAACCCTGCTCTTTTTGGGCAGCATCGAAATTTCCGATTTTCTGGATTTTATCGTTCGC
>JACNJN010000151.1 GCA_014382535.1 Candidatus Desulfolinea nitratireducens
GTTGACGAACGGAGCATTTTCGTCTATAGTGCCTTATCATTCTGGCGGTTTGCTGAACAGGCTAAAAATGAAAGGAATTCTCAATGAATGAAACTCATCCCAATTCCGAAGAAATGAATGCCCTGATGGCCCTTGCAGGTCTTCAGCGACAGGTGAAAAGTGGTGCAAGCAATTATTACTGGATTGCGGCACTTTCCGTGATCAACTCGCTTGGTGCACTTTTCGACGCGGGGATCAATTTTGTGATCGGGCTCGGTTTCACACAGCTTGTGGATGGGATTGCCTGGGGAATTGCAGAAAGCATCCCCGACTCCGCCACCCTCATCCGCGCTTTAGGGATAATTACCAGCGTTGGCATTTCGATCCTATTTGTCGTTTTTGGCTATTTCGCCATAAAAGGGCATCGCTGGGCCTTTATTGTCGGGATGATCTTATACGCCTTGGATGGTTTTCTCCTGCTTGCCTTCCAGGATTGGTTTGGATTTGGGTTTCACCTGTTCCTGCTCTGGGGCTTATTCTCTGGCCTGAAAGCATTGAAGAAACTAGAAAATTTTTTGCCGAAAAACCCGGCAGATTCAGCCTTTCCGACTGATATTGAAATAAACTAATTTGGACATTCGCCTTTTTTAAACCTTGTCCCAATGCTCTGCGTTGGGATATTGTAGACATGTCGCAACGCAGAGCATTGCTGCGAGAAAAAGTGAATTATGACCAAACGTAAAATATACCTCCTTTCGCCAAAAGAACTTTCGCAGGAAGTGATCGCTGTCACCTTTGCAAAAACATCCCGTTCTCCACTGACATTCCGGGAGATCGCCGATGAGCTCAGTGACGAATCCAGTGCTGAATTTCACGAAAAGTGGGTGGTTGGCTATGGCCATGCCTCTGTGGCAGAACATGCTGTTTTACATATTGCCATTGAAGATATTTCCAGATTGGCAATCGAGTGCATCGAATCAAACCGCTTGGCCTCCTATACGGAAAAATCAACCCGTTACCAAAAATGGGATGCCGGAGCCTTTGTCACCCCGCCAGAGTTGGATGGGCATCCTCTTCGGGACGAATATCAGAAAACCGTAGAAATGCTTTTTCAAAGCTATGCCGATTCGCTCGTAGCGACGCGTGCCCTCATTATGGAGAGCAACCCTCGCCGGGAAAATGAATCCGACGACGCCTGGGATCGCCGCATCCGCTCAAGGTATGTTGACGCCTGCCGTTTTCTGCTCCCCGCTGCCTCCTTTGCAAATGTGGGGATGACGGCCAACGCCCGCGTTCTCGAAAGTGCGATCCGCAAAATGCTCTCCCATCCCCTTGAAGAGATCCGCCAGATCGGGGAGGAAATCAAAAGCGCTGCCCAGGGAGAGGTTCCCACGCTGCTCAAATACGCAGATCCGGTTCCTTATTTGGTAGAAACCGGTAAAAAATTATCTTCTCATTCTCAGCCCATTTCTGAGCAGGCGGGTGATCAAAATTTTTATTGCAAACTTATCGATCATGACCCTGCTGCTGAAACAAAAATTCTCGCCGCCGTGCTCTATAGGTTTGGTGAAATGTCTTTTGCCCAGGCCCTGGAAACTATCGAAAAAAAATCAGATTTCGAACGCGCCAGGCTTGCTGAAGAATTGCTCGGCGGCCTGAGCCGATATGATGTTCCCCTCCGTGAGCTTGAATACAGCCATTACACCTTCGATCTTGTCATGGATCAGGGCGCATATTTTGAATTCAAGCGTCATCGGATGATGACTCAAACTCCCCAGGCCTTAACGGTTAATCTGGGGTACGTAACACCCAGCCTGATAACGGAAGCAGGTTTCGGGACACGGTATGCTGCGGCGATGGATGCAGTTGTCGAAGCCTACAAAAAGATTGCAGCATTCAATCCTGATGTGGCTGCCTATCTCGTCCCAAATGGGTTCAATCGCCGTGTTTTGGCTTCCTTCAATCTGCGTGAGGCCTATCACTTCTGCCAGTTGAGAGCAGCGAAGAACGCCCACTTTTCGATCCGCTCTGTGGCGCGTAAAGTCTATTCGGAGATCGCAACCATTCATCCCTTGCTGGCAACATATATGAGTCTGCCCGAAGATGAAACCTGGCAGGATCACTTCACAACTTTTTAATGCGACAAATTACGCTCAGTTTTTTCTTTATATTCCTGATGTCCTGTGCGACGGTTGCGGATGAAAAGCCGATTCTCTCTCCAACCTTGGCTGGCTCATTGCAGCCCTATCAATCTCCCGTCCCCAGCCATACACCGCTCCCACCCACCCCCGCACCGACCGAAACCCCGCTCCCCACGCCAACGCCGCATCTTTATCAGATTTCCTCTGGCGAGACCATGGGGGATATTGCCCTGAAATTTGGGATCACAATTAATTCCTTAATAGCTGCCAACCCAAATGTGCAGCCTTCGGCGATGTCAGTTGGGCAAAATTTGATCATCCCGGATCGCGAAACAATATCAAATTCGGTCCCCACTCCAGGGCCGCTTGATCTGGACATTTCCTCACCCGATTGTTATCCAACCCTGAGTGGGGGGATGTGGTGTTTCGCCCTCGTTCAGAATGGCGAAGCCACACCAGTGGAGAGCGTTTCAGCGCAAATTAGCTTATCCGACTTAAACGGGCAGAATTTTGCCAGTGAAGTTGCCTTCATGCTGTTGGACCGTCTTCCCCCTGGAGATGAGTTGCCTGTGCTGGCATTTTTTGCGAAGGCGCCTGTTGAGGTTAGTGCCAATGCCAATGCTGTCCTATTGACTGCAGTGGAAGTTCCGGCTGATGATTCACGCTATCTCCCGGCTTTGTTGCGGAATGTGTTTACGGAAATTTCCTGGGATGGGATCAGCGCTGAAGTCAGCGGGGAGGTTGTTGCAGAGGGTGTCGCCACTCAGGTTTGGGTTCTTGCAACTGCCTATGATGCCATCGGAAATGTGATTGGTGCGCGGAGATGGGAATCTGTTGCGGGAGAGCGAAAATTCCATATACTGGTAGCAAGTTTGGGGCCTGTGATCGATCAGATCGATTTAATTGTCGAGGCGAAGCCCTGAACAAGGCCATTTTCACCTTTCAAGAGTGAAAAGCACTTGGTTTGACGCATCCTTTTCTAGGATGTATAATCTTTTCTGTGATCACCTTTGTTTTTGAAGCAAAGGTGTTTTTAAGGAATTTTTATGGCCCTAAAAGGCAATTTGAGAGATTTTACAGTAACGCAACTACTTAACCTGGTCAACCTGGCGAGTAAGACGGGGACTTTGGTGATAGAAGGCCCGAATGAAACCGCTGAGGTTTTTTTTCGTGATGGAAAACTGGCCTATGCGATGATTGGTCAGGAAAATAGCAGCCTGGCATCTATATTGCATCAGGGGAAGAAACTAACTGTGAGTCAGTATCGCTCGATCCAGCAGCGTGCCGGGCATGTTACAGATAAAGAATTGGGACTGCTTTTAATCAATGCCGGGTATCTTTCTCAGGAAGATATCTTGGTATCTTTGCAGACAAATTTTTTGGAAGTAGTGCGTCAATTATTTACCTGGGTGGAAGGTTTTTTTCGTTTTGAGAATGACCAGGCACCTCCTGATGATCGGATTAATGTTCGCCTTGATTTGGAGAATTTGATTATCGAGGGTTCACGCCAGTTGCGTGAATGGGAGCAGTTGCAAGATGAAATCCCCAGCCTTGAAATGGCACTGAAATTTACTGATCGTCCCGGAGTTGATTTAAAAAATGTCAATTTGAGTGTGGAAGAGTGGCGCGTTATCTCTTATATTAACCCAAAAAATAAAATTAGCCAGATCGCAAAGGCAACGAAGATGGATGATTTGGAAATCCGTCGGATTGTTTATGGATTAATTCAGGCTGGGTTGGTGGAAATTACCCGTCCTGAGGGTGCGCCTCCCGCGCTTGCTAAAGATATGTTCCCAACTCAAGATACGACAGAGCAAAAGTCATTGGTTAACCGACTTATTAATCGGATCGGAAATATCTAGTTTTCATATTTATAATTGAGGATTGTGCTTATGCAAACAGTCAAAATGGTGGTGACAGGTCCATTCGCCTCTGGCAAGACAAAGTTTATTGGTTCAGTGAGCGAGATCGATGTCGTCGCGACCGAGCGAAAGATATCCGGGGCTGGGGAGAAAGAAATCAAGGACGCAACCACAGTTGCAATGGACTTTGGCCGCATTACAGTGGATGAAGATCTGGTACTATATCTTTTTGGGACCCCAGGTCAAAAACGTTTCGATTTTATGTGGGAGATCCTTTCTGAAGGCATGTTGGGCTTTATTGTCATGATTGATAGCTCACGCCCTGAGACATTCCGTGAAGCCCGCAGCATTTTACAAACCTTTCGCGCTTACGCTCCCACACCTTATGTAGTCGCGGCAAATAAGCAGGACGTGGAAGATGCGTGGGAAATTGAAGATATGCGTAACGCCCTGCGCCTGGATCCAATGGTTAAATTATTGCCCTGTGTGGCAACTGATTTGAAGTCAGTTAAATCAGTTCTATTAGAACTTCTATACAGTATTCTTACTGAAATGGAGACAGGGGGGGAATGATTCCTCTCCTGGGAACAGGTATCTTGTGTCATCTATAACTACAGATCAGGGGATCGTTCATTACGAAGTTTACGGTCGTGGCAAACCGGTAATTCTTCTCCACGGCTGGTTAGGTTCGTGGGGGCTATGGCAGGAAACGATGGCCTATCTGGGTCGTCATTATCGCACCTATGCCCTGGATTTTTGGGGGTTTGGTGAATCAGGCAAGGAACGTGAAACCTATGCTGTCCAGGATTTTGTTAGCCTTGTAGATCAATTCATGGAGAATCTGGGTATAGTCAGCGCTCCTTTGGTGGGACATAGTATGGGGGGCACCGTTAGTCTTTCAGTTGCGCTCCAATTCCCTGAGCGAGTGAGTAAGGTGGTGGTGATCGGTTCTCCGATTGCCGGTTCTTCCTTGGCCTGGCCTTTAAAGCTGGCCGGATATCGGTCTATCGCGTTTATGCTTTTTAATGCAATGTGGGCCTTTCGCTGGGCAATGCGGGTTGCCTCTCCATTTATTAGCCGCGATCCGCGTTTTGCTGAAATGATGGACAAGGACCTGTCGCGGACAACCCTTGAATCATTCTTGCTTAGTATTGCCTCCCTGCGTCGCACAGATTTAATCCCCATGCTCTCGGAGATTAACATCCCTTCAATGGGGATGTTTGGTGACCTGGATAATATCGTTAGCCCACATCAATGGAAACCCATGCTTGAAGGTATTCCTTCTGCCCGAATTGAAAGATTTGAGAACGCCGGACATTTTATTATGCTGGATGAACCGGAACTCTTTACTCAGAAGCTAAAGAGTTTTCTCGATGATGATCCTCCCAAAGGTGGAGTGAAATGATAATAAAATAGTTTACTCAAGGCCCATGTGTATAAAATACGCAGGGGCTTTTTTATTTGGAAGATTGACCCTTGACGAAAATAGAACACGCGTTCTATAATACGGTTGCATATCCATTCGACACAACTAGGAGGTCGAAATGAAAATCAACCGTTCAAAAAACTATAACAAGACCGCATTTCTTGGTGGACGTACTTTGGAGCGCGGCGCAGTATGGGGCATGATGATTATCGCAGCCCTGCTTGCCTTCGAGATATTCAACTTTAGCACTACTGATTTTGCATTGCGAGATGTTCTAGGAGAGTTGCGCTTTATGGGCATCCGCTGGGCAACTATTTTGGCAGTTGCTTTTTGTGGAATTGATTTTGCTGGAGTCGCGCGTCTATTTACCCCCGAACTAGGGCGTGATGAACCCGCTGAGGTCTGGTACCTTTTTGGCGCCTGGCTTTTGGCAGCAATCATGAATGCCATGCTTACCTGGTGGGGCATATCTGTTGCGATTGTAAATAATGGACACGTTGGCAGTGCTGTAGTTAGCTCCACAACAATGACAAAATTCATCCCGATTTTTGTGGCAGTTATGGTATGGTTAATCCGCGTGCTTATTATTGGCACATTTTCGATTGCGGGAGAGCGTCTGTTTAGCCAGGACACAAGTAAACGTGCTCAACGAGTATCATCTCAGAAAAATCCAATAACCCATACCAGGAATATTCGACCACAGCCTGCAACAAATCGAGCTTCTTCAACTTTTCGACCTGCGCCCAAGGCTTCTCGTTCTCAGCCGAATTTCAGTCCAGAGCCGACCTACCAGAACATGGCTGCGTCCAGTGGGCGGCAACAAAGTTTTGATGGTCGAGATCAACACAATCGCGAATATAGCGACAATTCCTAGGAAAGATAACTCAGTGTGAAATATGTACGATGATTACGGTGTGGACGATGAAATTTATTCCGATGACACACACTGGGAGACAGCCGATAATGAAAGCGAAGGAAATGGCTGTCTCCCAATATTTATACTGCCTCCAATAGCGGTTATTATTGTTGGAATTCTCCTTGTTTTTTCATTAGGTGGACTAAATGGACCGATCTTTTCGGATGTTGAAGCTGCTGCCCCTTATGCAGAGCTTTATGCTACTCACCCGGGATTGTCGCCCTTATTTACTCCTGAGATTCAGTTTTGGGGAGAAGAAATCATAGGCTGGGCTGCCCAAACAGGACTGGATCCAAATTTGATCGCAACCGTGATGCAAATCGAATCTTGTGGTGATTCCAAAGCAAGATCTGGTGCTGGGGCAATGGGATTATTTCAGGTGATGCCTTATCATTTTGAAGATAGTGAGAATCCATATATCCCTGATGTGAATGCCCTGCGCGGATTGGGCTATCTCCAGAAATCATTGGATACTGCCAATGGAGATTTTCGCTTGGCTTTTGCAGGCTACAATGGTGGGATTGGCGTCATACCAAGGTCAGAAGCTTCCTGGGCTGCGGAAACTGTAAGATATGCTTATTGGGGGAGTGGTATTTATGCAGATGCTTTGCAGGGCGCCTCGGTTAGCGCACGGCTGGATGAGTGGCTGGGCAGGGGTGGAGCGAGTTTATGTTCCCAGGCACGCGCCAACCAATAAATTAAACAGGACTGACGCAAAATACCTTTTTTCTCACTGCGTTGTAGCCTGTCTACAATACCCCAACGCAGAGCATTGGAACTAGGGCTAAAAAAATACGTAAGTCCTATTAAATATCAATCTTCTACAGAGAGGTGTTTGCTTTTCCTGGAATCGAAAAGGGGTAGCGAAATCGTAAAGGTTGACCCTTCTCCTTCAATGCTTTCTACATCAATTTTCCCATCATGGTTGGCAATGATCCAATAGGCGATAGAGAGTCCCAGCCCAAAGCCGGAGGCTTTTGATCGGGTGCGGGATTTTTCGGTGCGGTAGAATCGATCAAAAATATGGGGAAGATCTTCTGCGGGAATCCCAGGCCCGGTATCGCGGATGATGAGACGGGCTTCCTTGCCCACCTTGGAAAGGCTCAGGAATATTTCTCCTCCTTCGGGAGTATATTGAATCGCATTCGAGACAAGATTTAGCAAAACTTGTTTGAGCCGATCTCGATCTCCCTGAATTTGGATCTGGTCAATCTCACTCAACTTGAGCATCAACTTATCTCCGGCAAGGATATGCATTTCCTGAATGACTTCAAAAAGCAGGCTGTCGAGTTCAAGGGCATCCTTTTGGAGAGGAATTTTGCCGGTCTCAGCCTGCGCGAGGAGAAGCAGATCACCAACCAGGCGGGTGAGCCGATTTGCTTCCTGATCGATGCTAACGAGAGTTTCTTCGTCAACGGTATTCATGCGTCGCATAAGACCAACGTTTCCCTTGATTACAGTCAGGGGCGTGCGAAGTTCATGGCTGACATCTGCAAGAAAGCGCTGTTGGGAGGTGAAGATTGTCTCGAGTCGTTCCAGGGTTTGATTGAAGGCAAGCACAAGCTGACCAACCTCGTCATTGGGAAGATGTTTGTACGGAATTCGGCGGGAGAGATCATCTGCGCGATTGATTTGCTCCGTGGTCGCAAGAATGGTATCAAGTGGGGCAAGAGAGCGTTCAATTGTCAGCCATGAGCCAATCCCTGCGATGATGACGGCGAAGATTGCGGCCATAATGAGAATATAAAGCAAGTCCTCACGGACAGAGTCGACAACTGCCAGGCTGGATGCTACTTGCATCGTTCCTGCATCGCGCCCACCTACACTGAGAGGCAGGCTGAGAACGCGCATATGGACACCATGATAATCAATACTGCGAAAGTTAGCCTCAAGCGATACCAATCCCTGATTATCCAGTGCTTCAGGGAATTGAGCCGATTCTAGCGAGGTAGAAATAAGACGACCATGGCGATCCCAAACCTGAACATAGACATTCGTGGATATATCGAGCGGAGGTAAACGAAGGATGGTCAGTTCGCCAACCGCATCAACACGTGCGATTTCCAGTATGTCTTCCGCGGTGTTATTGAGTAAGTCATCAATCTGATTAACGAGGGTTACGTTGACAAGGGCATAAACAGCCATGCCAAAAAGAAGTATAACTCCCCCCATGAGAGTGGAATAGAGTAAGGTCAGTCTGCCGCGTAGCATCGTTGGTTATTCGGTTTTTAAAGTGTTTCGAACCGGTTAAGGGCTTTTATTTGATCGATGGATGCCTGTTAGGGCATCTCGCGCATTACGTAGCCAACGCCACGCACGGTGTGAATCAGGCGCGCTTCATCACCAGCTTCCAGTTTTTGACGTAAATAGCGAATATAGACCTCCAGGACATTGCTTTCACCGCCGAAATCATACCCCCAAACACGGTCAAAAATCACTTCACGGGTTAAAACCTGCCGTGGGTGGCGCATGAAGAGATCCAGCAATTCATATTCTTTGGCGGTCAGCGAAATGATTCGATCCTCGCGGGATGCCTGTCTTGAGCCCGTATCTAATTTGAGATCGAGAAATTCAAGGATGGGGATCCGTTTAACCTGCGTGCGTCGTAACAACGCGCGAACGCGCGCCAGCAACTCATCCAGATTAAAAGGCTTGACGAGATAATCATCTGCACCGGCGTCCAATCCCTGGACACGATCCTGAATAGTATCTTTGGCGGTTAACATAACAATCGGGACTTCGCCCCCAGTCCTTAAACGGTGGCAAACTTCCAGTCCGTCCATGCCCGGCAACATCCAGTCCAGCACAACAAGATCGGGTTGGTTGTCTCGTGCCATCAGCAATCCACTGCGTCCATCCACTGCCGTATCCACAACATAGCCCTCATAGGCAAGCCCACGCTGAAGCAACTTCAGGATCGCAGGATCGTCTTCAATAATTAATATTCGTTCGCTCATCATTCTCTCCTCTTAAAACACAGCAATTCAATATTTCACTTTAATATACTGTGAGTACGATTATCTTTTATGTTATTTGCTTTCGGCGCAATTTCAGAAAATGCATTGCACTGGCTACCTGAGAATTGCTGATTAAAACTATACCACATACACGCGTTGGTTTATTTGGTAAAATCAGAAAATGCCCCATATTTTTCCCCCGGAAATACCCAAAGGTAAACGTCTTTTCGATTTGCTGGTGGCCTTTCTTGCCCTGATTATATTTTCACCTGTTTTGTTGATTATTGCCTTGCTTGTCCGCATTTATCATGGAGCGCCAATTCTCTTCAAACAACAGCGCCCTGGCTATAAAGAGGTTCCTTTTTTCATCTACAAATTCAGGACGATGACAAACCGTGTCGACGCGCAGGGAAATTTGCTGCCGGACGCCAAACGTTTGACCCGGCTTGGTAAATTTCTCCGCGCAAGCAGCCTGGACGAGGTGCCCGAATTCCTCAATGTATTACGCGGCGATCTGAGTTTGGTAGGCCCTCGTCCTTTTTTGATGGAGTATTTGCCTCTTTATAATGCGGAGCAGATGCGTCGTCACGAAGTACTGCCGGGGATCACTGGTTGGGCACAGATCAATGGACGGAATAATATCTCCTGGCCCGAAAAATTTCAACTGGATTTATGGTATGTCGATCATTGGTCATTTTGGCTGGATTTAAAAATATTGTGGCAGACCATTTGGAAAGTCTTCAAGCGAGAGGGGATCAACAAAACCGACGAGGCAACCACTACGTATTTTACGGGGAATGACGAATAGTGTGAATTGACCCGAGAATAAAAAAAAATGGGCGGTTGTTTTCAACCGCCCATTCTGATATTTGATTATTATGCTAAATTTATTTCTAAACCTTGCTTAGCGTTACAAATACCATTGGTTTACGCTTTGTCTCGTTATACAAGAAAGAGCGGATCGCATTCATGATTGTTTGTCGATCATCCAATCCGCCGTCAATCATATCAACAACCTTCTTTTGCGCGATAGGGATTAATTCTTCGGCTTCTTCAGGGGAGACAAAGCCACGGGTAATAATTTCTGGGTCGTGCAACAATTTCCCGGTGAATTTGTCAATATTGAGGTCGATCAGGAAAATGCCGCTTTGCGCAAGACGTTCTCGCTCTCTCATCACCCCGTGATCCACGTCTCCAATGCTGTGTCCGTCCACGAAAACGTAGCCTCCAGGGATGCGTTCTCCCAAGGATAATTTGCCATTCGCCAATTCCACAACCTGTCCATTTTCCACGACCTGAATATTTTCAGGGGAGACGCCCATTTCTTCTGCCATCATTGCATGACGCTTAAGCATATGTAACTCACCGTGCATGGGAACAAAGTTATTGGGGCGTACAAGGTTGAGCAATAATTTCATTTCCTCCTGGCTGGCATGTCCTGAAACGTGGATTGGGAGGAGGCTATCATCAATCACTGTCGCACCGCGGCGGAAAAGACTGTTGATCGTCCTGCTGACAGATTCCTCATTCCCGGGAATTGGGTGCGATGAAAGCACAATCGTATCATCTGGCTTTAATGCAAAATGGCGATTGGTTCCCGTTGCCAGTCTTCCAATGATCGAAGAGGGTTCACCCTGAGAGCCGGTGCCCATCAGGACAACATCCTTAGCCTTCATTCCCAGAGCTTGTTCAAGACTGACCAGAGTATTTGTAGGAATATCAAGATAGTTCATCTTGATAGCTAATTTTGAGTTGTCAACCATGCTCATCCCAACGAAAGCTAATTTGCGATCATGCTTTAATGCTGCATCTGCAACCTGTTGCATTCGGGAAATTTGCGAAGCAAATGAAGCCACAATAATACGAGCTGGGGCCTCCTCGAAAACCTTATCAAGAGCTGGACCAATCACCATCTCGGAGGGAGTCCAACCGGGGCGGGTTGAATTGGTCGAATCTGCAAGAAGCAAATCCACACAGCGTTTGGAGAACTCGGCCAGCTTCGCATAATCGGTCGGCCAACCATCTACGGGGGTATGGTCAAATTTATAGTCGCTCATGTGGACGACCAGGCCCGCAGGGGAGGTGATACCCAGGCCTACGCTATCAGGGATCGAATGGCAGACGTGGAAAAATTCCACCTGAAATGGCCCAACCTGCACCATCTCGCCGGCTTGCACGGTATGCAAGTCTCCCTGACCAGCCATTTTATTTCGTGCTAATTTAACCTCCACCAGGCCCATTGTCAGGGGCGTACCGTAAACAGGGGCAGAGATCTCGCGTAATACATGATGGATCGCACCGATATGGTCTTCGTGCCCGTGTGTGATCACGATCCCACGTACCAGGTGCGCTTTATCGCGCAAATATTCAAAGTCGGGAATGATATAGTCGACCCCGAGCATATCGTTTTCGGGGAACATGATGCCAGTATCTACGATGAGAATATTCTCGCCGTATTCGTAGGCCGTCATGTTTTTGCCTACTTCCCCTAGTCCACCCAGGGGGATAATTCTTAGTTTTTTACTCATTTTTCCTCTTTAAAAAGTTTAATAACCGCCAGCGGCGGATGAAGTCAGATAACCAAAAAAATAACCCTGCGGAATTCTTTCTACCGAGGGCTTCTTACAGACGTACGCTTGTGCGGGCTTGCAAAAAACTGCCATGTGGCAGTGAAAGTCGTATCCAACGTTGGGCAGTATAGCAGGGAGATGAAGATTTGTCAAAGCGAAGATGAGGTAAAAACCGCTTCATGCACATATTTTGGTTTGCCAGCCCTCTCAAAAATCTGCTGCCATTTAGGGATATGCCTGGTTAAGCCATGCCAT
>JACNJN010000152.1 GCA_014382535.1 Candidatus Desulfolinea nitratireducens
CTCTCCTCGCACGTGTGCCTGCGGCTCAGTACAGGCAATGACGTATAAGGCTTTACCCACGATTTTAGCCAATGCCGGATTTGGTCTGGTGCACAGTATCACCATGGAAAGATGAAAATAAAATTTCACCATGAATCTAAAAACCCCATTGAACTGTAGGCCGTCGGGTTAGCTTGCTGGCAAGGTGTTTCATTCAAAGATAGCTTCCACAAGAGAAGAACTCACAGAGTTTAACCCGGAGGTCGCAGGTAAGTGCCCGAAAGGGTTTCGAGTCCTGCCTCCGCTACTAAAAGGTACTTTTTCGGTACCTTTTTTGCGGTTGGTCTCCGATTTATCCGCTCGGTAGATCATGATTTTATTGGCTTTATCAGGAAATTGGATGGTGGCTATTCGTTCCGCTTTTCAAGAGCGAATATTCAATCCCAGGCATATTGTCCATCAAACTCACTAAATATTTTTATGAGCAAATAATCCGTTGGGTTAAGGCTGTGTAGGGTATAATCTGACCAAGGCTGTCTGATAACTCTGGGTTTGGTGCTATTATATAGGTAGGAAAATCGGTTGAATTTAAAGATAATTCCGAAATTATCGCACCAGCATGTACCGATTGGATTATATATTGACTCCAAAAATCCTGAGAAATCGCACTTGCGATTATTGCTGTGATGGCTGAAGCTCAGCGGAAGCAGAACCAGCAATCAGCTAAGTTAGAAACGGATATACACCGCTCTGTATAAACAAACGAGGCTAACCCATGAAACCGGCTCCTTTTGATTATCATATTCCTGATTCTATTGAAGAAACCCTGGGCTTATTGAACGAGTCTGGAGACGAGGCGAAAATATTGGCCGGGGGACAGAGCCTTGTACCTGCCATGAATTTTCGAATTGTTCAACCGAGTGTGTTGATAGACCTAAATCGTGTTGGTCATTTAAGCTATATCAACAAAGATGAAGAAGTCATTCGAATTGGTGCGATGACCCGCGACAGGAAATTGGAGTTTGATCCGGTGATCGCAGATTGGGTCCCGCTTCTGGCGGAGGCTGTGCCATATATTGCTCATCCTCAAATTCGTAATCGTGGCACGATCGGCGGAAGTATCGTTCATTCAGACCCAGCGGCCGAAATGCCTGTATTAATGCTGGCTTTGGATGCGCGCCTCAAAGTTCGAAATTCTTCGGGTGAGCGTTGGGTGGATGCGTCCGATTTTTTCACTGGTATGTTCACCACAGTCGTAGCGCCAGATGAGATCCTGGTTGAAATTGAGTTACCCGGAAATACGCCAAATACGGGATGGTCATTCATGGAGGTCGCCCCGCGCAAGGGAGATTATGCGCTCATGGGTGTTGCTGCGCAGGTTAAATTGGACAAGCAGAATAAATGTGAAAAAGCAAAGCTGGTGTATTTGAATGCCGGTGATGGTCCGGTAAATGCGAAAGAAGCCGCTCAATCCCTGGAGGGCGAAATCCTGAATGAGAAAATAATCGGGGAAGCTGCCCTGCATGCAAGCGAAAAGGAAATCACACCCTTTGGAAATATCCACACCTCACCTGAATTCCAAAGACACCTGGCAAATGTGCTCACACGCAGGGCATTGGGGGTAGCAGCAAGCCGGGCTAAAGAGGGACAGCTGATATGACAAAAAAATATTCAATAACGGTGACCATTAATGAAAACGAATATACACGTGAGGTAGAACCGCGCTTGTTGCTCAGTGATTTCGTGCGTCATGAACTCGGATTGACCGGTACGCATGTTGGTTGCGAACAGGGTGCTTGCGGGGCTTGCACGATCCTGGTGAATGGCGAATCTATGCGTTCATGTTTGATATTTGCTATTCAAGCTGATGGTCAAAACCTCACAACAGTTGAAGGCCTGGGAAAAGATAAAGACAACCTGGATCCTCTACAGCAATCTTTTTGGGAAGCACATGGATTGCAATGTGGATTTTGCACTCCAGGGATTCTGATGACCCTGGTCCCATTTTTAAAACAGAATCCTGATCCAAATGAAGATCAGATCCGCGAAGCCTTATCCGGAAATCTGTGCCGCTGCACAGGCTATCAACATATCGTGGATGCAGTCAAACTTGCGGCTGAAAAGATGAAGTAATTGATTATGAATTTAGCACCTGCCACCAACGCGCTTCGCACAAGCAAATTAACGATTCCAAAATTTCTTTCCGAATTGGAAAACTATTTCTCGTCGCGTGAACCATCTGTTTTGGCCTTCCTTCCCGAGGAAAAACGTTTTCAACGTTTACAGATGGAAGCGGAAGAACTTTTTGGACGATTCCCCGACCCCGAAAACCGTCCACCGCTTTTTGGCATGTTGGTTGGGGTTAAAGATATCTTTCATGTCAATGGTTTTCCAACCCAGGCAGGTAGTCGTTTGCCATCGGAAGAGCTCCAGGGCCCTCAGGCAGAAAGCGTGACCAGGCTCAAAAATGCCGGGGCACTCATCCTCGGAAAAACGGTGACAACCGAATTCGCATATTTTTCGCCTGGTCCCACCCGCAATCCGCATAATCCCGAGCATACACCGGGTGGTTCAAGCAGTGGTTCTGCGGCGGCAGTCGGGGCAGGCTTATGCTCACTGGCCCTCGGCACACAAACGATCGGGTCGGTTATCCGTCCAGCCTCTTTCTGTGGTGTGATTGGTTTCAAGCCCACTTATAAGCGCATCTCTCGTGATGGCGTCATTCCGGTTTCATCCTCACTCGATCATATCGGATATTTCACCCCCAATCTCGGAATAGCAAGAGAGGTAGCGCCTGTGTTGATTGATGATTGGAATCTCCGCACTGTGGATCCTTTCCCGATTATTGGCATTCCTGACGGACCTTATCTTCAAAACGCTTCAGACGAAGCCCTGTCCTGCTTCCGTTCAAATTGCCAATCCCTCGCTGAGGCGGGGTACGAACTACGCCATATCTCGGTCATGGATGATTTTCTCGAAATTCGTACACGTCATACTGTGATCATGTCCACCGAAGCTGCACAGGTTCACAAAAGGTGGTTTGAAAAATACGAAAATCTTTACTCAACAAAATTTATTGAATTGGTTCATCAGGGGAAATCCATCACCGGATCAGAATTGGTTGAGGCATTATCCGCCCGAGATACTTTTCGTGTTGATATGACAAAAACAATGGACGAAGAGAATATCGATGTATGGATCTCCCCATCGGCGGTTGGCCCCGCACCAAAGGGCCTGGAGAGTACGGGCGATCCGATCATGAATCTTCCCTGGACACAATTAGGATTTCCTACAATTAATCTGCCAGCGGGAATGAGTTCATCAGGGCTTCCACTTGGGCTGCAAGTTACCGGTAAAGCATTAAATGATGAAAATTTACTCGCCTGGGCGGAAGAACTTGAAAAATTGGTTGGTTACCATTGAGCGAAACTGAATTTGAAATCCGCAAAGGTGCTTATTATGACTCGGTGGTGTTGATGAGATTGCAGCGCGACCTGGCAGCCTTACCTGGCGTGATTGATGCGGGTGTAGTGATGGCAACTGCTGCAAACCGCGAATTGCTATCCGTTAATGATTTATTGCCTGGATCTGTCAATTCAAGCCCTGACGATTTGTTAATCGTCGTTAAAGCTGATTCAAAAAATTCTGCCACGAATGCGCTCGGGAATGTGGACGAGTTACTATCCCGCAGGAAATCTTCAGGGGTGAGCGAGGATTTTCGCCCGCACAGCTTGAACGCCGCGGTCAATCAATTACCTGAGGCAAACTGGGTGCTGGTCTCGGTCCCCGGACGGTATGCGGCCAGTGTCGCACGCGAGGCGCTTGATTTTGGAAAACATGTCTTTTTATACAGTGACAACGTTTCACTCGAAGATGAAATCGCGTTGAAGAAGACTGCCCGTGAAAAGGGATTACTGGTGATGGGTCCGGACTGCGGAACCGCGATCATCAATGGGATTGGGTTGGGATTTGCCAACCGTGTGCGCCGTGGGCAAATCGGGCTGGTTGGCGCCTCGGGTACTGGAACCCAGGCCGTGACCAGCCACGTGCACGCTCTTGGCGGGGGAATATCCCACGCGATCGGTACCGGTGGTCGCGATCTCAACGCTGATGTTAATGCGATCACCGCCCATCAAGCCCTGGATTTGCTTAAAAATGATCCTGGAACGAAGGTGATCGTACTGGTTTCCAAACCCCCCTCATCTGAGGTTGCCACGAAATTGATCTCTGCTGCTCAAAACGCGAACAAACCCGTTGTTGTTTATTTTATCGGCTATCCTGCACCTGCAAGAAAGATCGGATACATACATTTCGCAATCAGTCTCAGCGAGGCTGCAGACATTGCGGTGGAGCTAATTAACAGTAATTTGAAATTAGCAGGAGGAGATAAATTACCGAATCCCAATTCGTATTTCCGCGGGTTGTTCTCAGGCGGTACGTTGGCCTATGAGACCCTGCTTGGTTTACAGGCTTCGCTCTCACCGATATATTCAAATGCCCCCATTTACGCACATCAGACCTTGAAGGACCCGCTAAAAAGTGAATCCCACACCATCATCGATTTGGGCGATGAATATTTCATGGTCGGGCGTTTGCATCCAATGCTCGATAACGATCTGCGCATCAGGCGACTGAAACAGGAGGCCGCCGACCCTGAGGTTGGGATGATTTTATTGGATATTGTTTTAGGGGATGGCTCGCATCCTGACCCGACCAGTGAGCTGGCTCCCGTTATAAAGGATATTCTAAGGGAACGAACTGATCTAACCATTCTGGCACTGGTGATTGGGACAGATGAAGACCCCCAGGATATTCAGTTGCAAATTGATCGTTTGGAGGAAGCAAATTCAGTTGTCTTCCGAAGCGTAACCGAAGTAGTGGAATATATCAGTTTGATATTCAGTACGCACAAATCAAGCCAGTTTCCAGCTATAGCACTTGATAGTCTGACTCAGGAATTTACAGCGATAAATGTTGGTCTTGAAACATTTTACGAAAGCTTAAAGTTGCAGGACGCGCAGGCCATCCATGTGGAGTGGCGACCGCCTGCCGGTGGAGATGAAAAACTCGCCTCACTGCTTGCCAGGATGAAAAACTAGAGAATTTTGGAGCGTATGTATGAGCATTGAACAAGCCAATAACACAGCGGTGAACCGCATGATGGAGGCCAGACCGATCCTGAAAGGTGTTGCCCTGGCAAGGGATGTCATTCCTGGCATGAAGGATAATCTTATATTGCATGCCGGTCCACCGATAGAATGGGAGCGAATGTCAGGACCCTTACGGGGAGCAACTATCGGTGCAATGCTCTTCGAGGGGTTGGCAAAAAATGAAACGGAAGCAATTTCAATGGTCGAAAGTGGCGAGATCGAATTTGATGCCTGCCACCACCACGACACCGTTGGGCCAATGGCAGGGGTCACCTCTGCATCCATGAAAGTCTATGTCGTTGAAAACGTGGAGCATGGCAATAAGGCCTATTCAAATCTCAATGAAGGGTATGGAAAGGTTTTGCGGTATGGCGCCTACAGCAAGGAAGTGATCAAGAAATTGCATTGGATGAACGATGTCCTTGGCACAGCCTTGGCAGAGGCGCTCGCTCGATCAGATGGCATCGACATCCGCGCGCTGATCGCTGAAGCGCTGCACATGGGCGATGAAGGACACAATCGCAATAAAGCCGGTTCGTTGCTGTATCTAAAATCGATCTCTCCCCTGATCGCCAGAGTGGTCAAAGACAATTCCGTGCTCTCAGAAGTGCTCGCATTCATAGGAGATAATGCGCTGAGCGTATTGAATCCGGTCATGGCCGCTTGTAAGGTGATGACGGATGCCGCCCACGGTATTGAGAAAAGCACCATCGTCACCACCATGGCGCGCAATGGCACAGATTTTGGTATTCGCGTCAGTGGGCTGGGGGACAAAGAATGGTTCACCGCACCCGCGGAAATTCCCGTGGGATTGTTCTTTTCCGGTTTCACTCAGGAGGATGCAAATCTGGATATCGGGGACAGCACTATTACTGAAACCGCAGGAATTGGCGGCTTTGCGATGGCCTCAGCACCAGCAATCGTCACCTTTGTGGGTGGTTCACCACAAGATGCCCTCAATGCGACCCTGGAAATGTATGAGATCACATTTGGTGAGAATAAATATTTTACGATGCCCTCACTTGACTTTCGGGGTACGCCAACCGGAATCGATATCCGCAAAGTAGTTGAACTAGGGATAACGCCTCGCATCAATACAGGAATCGCACACAAAGATGCAGGTGTTGGGCAGGTTGGCGCAGGTTTGGTTAGGCCGCCTCTTGCAATTTTTGAGCAGGCAATAATAGCTTATGCTGAAAAATATAATTTATAAGGAGTAAACACATGACTAAAATTTATGATCTATCTCAGGACCTCAATCAGGATTGTTCATTCTGGCCTTTCTATCCACCCTTTGAGGTGAAATATATTAAACGGAAATCGGAACAGGGTGTGAATGCGCAATATATTCAGACCTCGAATCATATGGGCACGCACCTTGATGCGCCCAGGCACTTTGTGACAAATGGCAAGACAATTGACCAGATCCCGATCGAGTGGTGTTATGGCCCCGGCGTGATCGTTGACCTTAGCGATATGCTCGACGACCTGGATGTCTTTACCCCGGAAGATATCGAACAACGAGTCGAGGTACGTGATGGTGATATTCTCTTCATTCACACAGGCTGGAGCGATTACTCATTTTTCAGCCCAAATGGTGACGAGGAACGATACATCCAACGCCACCCGGGCCCGCATCACAGTATCTGTGATTGGCTGCTGGAAAAGAAGATCCACATCTGGGGTGTGGATATGATCTCAACCGATCATCCCATGAACCTGCCCATTGGTCGTTTTCTTGGCAAAGGCGGATTGGAACACTGGAAAAAAGTACGCAACAAGGTGGAAGAGAAGTTTGGTGCGGATAAGGTTGATGAAATGTTCCCGGAAGAGGCGTATCAATTAACCCACAATGCACTTTTCCCGCATGATTGCATCCACGTTGAAAATCTTGGCGGCGACATTGGCTTGAAGGAATTACATAACAAGCGCATTACCCTGGGCGTTTTCCCATGGAAATTTAAAGGCGGAGAAGCAGCCTTTTGTCGGGCAGTTGCCTGGGCATAATTGTTTATCTAGCCACATGACAGTTTGTTCAAAAGAGCGTTCGTTGGTTGCCTGCACTTGTGGTGCGGCACAGGTGAGTAGGCGATGCTTTTCGCTGTATCGCCCGTCCTGGCGCACCGGGCCAGGGAAACCAACAAACGGGCAGAAATAAACCCAATTTTGTGGTTTCGATACGCTCTTCGCTTCGCTCTGAGCTACTCAACCACCTTCAAAAAAAAATGTCATGTCGCTAATTGTATATTTGTCATTGCTGCGGGCGTCGATTTTCCGCCCGAAGCAATGACGGGAATTGAGGTTTTTTATGGCAACGCGATATTTTGGTAAACGCATTAAACGTAACGAAGACCCCCGCCTTTTGACAGGGCAGGCACTATTTGTGGATGATGTAAATTTGCCCAAAATGCTCCACGCAGCCTTTCTGCGCAGTCCATATGCGCATGCGAAAATCAAGGATATTGACGTTTCGCAAGCACTGCTCCGTGAAGGTGTGGTTGCTGCGTATACTGCCTCTGACCTCGGGGATTACTGGAAGCCCGGTCCTTTGCTTGTACCGCCTCCACCTATCAAAGACATTATTTTCAATGAGCGGACACAGGTACCGTTGGCGAAGGATAAGGTCCGTTTTGCTGGAGAACCGATCGTGATGGTTTTGGCAGAGAGCCGCTATATCGCGGAGGATGCACTGGTCGATATCCAGGTGGATTATGAACCCTTGGATGTTGTAACGGATATTGAAAAAGCCTTGGAGCCAGATAGCCCATTTGTGCATGCAGAGCTCGAGTCAAATATTCAAGCTCATGTTATTCAGACAAAAGGTGATTATGAGGCCTCGAAAAAAGAGGCTGCTCTCATTATTGAACGAACCTTCAAATATGACCATGGTTGTGCGGCGGCAATGGAAAACCGCGGCATCGTCGCAGAGTGGGACCCTCGAGCGGGACGATTAACCGTCTGGGACACCACGCAGGCGCCGGTTGTGATCCGAAATGGGTTAGCTGGAATGCTTGGGCTTTCTGAACGAAATGTGCGCGTAATCGCACCATTCATTGGGGGAGGCTTTGGCCCAAAGATCATGATGTTTTATCAGGAGGAAGTGCTTGTGCCCTGGGTGGCGATGAAATTGAATCGCCCTGTCAAATGGATCGAAGACCGGGCAGAAAATTTTGTGGCCACCACTCACGAGCGTGGACAAGTGCATGATGTGGAAGCCGCTTTCGATGAGGAAGGTCGCATTCTGGGTGTTCATGATACATTTTTACATGACGCCGGCGCCTATGCTCCCTATGGATTGACGGTTCCTCTCAATAGCCAGTGTACATTGCTTGGTCCCTATGCTATTCAAAATTATTACAGCGAATTCACGGCTGTTTTCACCAATAAAACGATTGTCACCCCCTATCGCGGCGCGGGGCGTCAGCATGGTGTTTTTGTTATAGAACGATTGCTTGATCTTGCTGCGAAAAAGTTGAATATTGACCGCACAGAAATACGCCGTCGCAATTTTATTCCACCGGATGCGTTCCCGTACAACAATGAGATTATCTTTCAGGACTTTGCCCCACTTGTCTATGATAGCGGGAATTACGAACCTTTGCTGGATTCTGCTCTCGAAAAAATTGATTATCACAAATTCGTCAGCGAAATTCAACCAAAATTAAGAGCGGAGGGAAGACATGTGGGTATCGGATTAGTGGCCTATGTTGAAGGAACCGGTATCGGACCCTACGAAGGTGCAAAAGTTCAGGTGATGAGCAGCGGACGAGTCTCGGTCGTTACGGGTATTGGCACGCAAGGTCAGGGACACTTCACGAGTTTTGCGCAGATCGTTGCCGATCAACTTCAAGTCAGTGTTGACAAGATCGACGTTGTGACAGGAGACACGGATCAGTTCTACTGGGGTGCGGGAACATTTGCCAGCCGGGGCGCGGTCGTAGCGGGGAACGCCATTCACGAGGCTGCGAAAGTTGTGCGGGCGAAAATCCTGAAAGTGGCCTCTGAACATTTTGAAGCACCAGAGGAGGAGCTTGAGATAAAAGATGGCATGGTGTGCGTACAGGATATTCCGCGCATGTCCATTTCCCTGGGCGATTTGGCTAATAAAGCCAACCCTTTACGTGGTGCGGTCAAACCCGGGACTGAGCCTGGTCTCGAGGCAACCAACTATTTCGGTCCGGAAAGTGGTGCAACAGCAAGCGGTATCCATGCCATGATCGTGGAAGTCGATCCAGATACGTTCCAAATTGATATCCAAAAATATGTCGTTATCCATGATTGTGGAGAGGTCATCAATCCGCTCATCCTCGACGGACAAATTCATGGAGGTGTGGCGCAGGGGATTGGGAATGCTTTTTATGAACGGCTTGCATACGATGATTATGGCCAGTTACTCAACGGTACCTTTATGGACTATCATCTTCCCACCAGCCTGGATGTGCCCCATATCATAAGCGGACATGGGGTCACCCCATCACCGCTAAACGAGTTGGGCGTGAAGGGCGCGGGCGAGGCGGGTGCGATCCCTGTCGGCCCGTTGTTTGCACAGGCCCTCGAAGACGCCCTTTATGAGGTGGACTTTGAGATTTTGGAAATCCCGCTTAATTCGCATCGCCTGTGGGAATTGACCCGCGCTAAAACCTAACAGGCCGTATGATACTGATTACAGGTGCAGGCGGCAAAACAGGCCGATCGCTGATCAAGACGCTCTCAAATGCCGAGAGTGTCTGTGCATTGGTTCGTCATGATGAGCAAGTTTCAACGGTAAAGTCTTTAGGCGCTGAAAAAACTGTCATCGGTGATATGCGCGATGCGTCCGTAATTCGTTCTGCCATGACAGGTACGCGAGCGGTTTATCATATCTGCCCAAATATGCATCCCGAGGAAATTCTGATCGGCAGGCTACTCATTGATGAAGCCCGAAAAGCGGGTGTTGAGCATCTTGTGTATCATTCTGTCTACCATCCACAAACGGAAAAGATGGGTCATCATTGGGCTAAACTACGCGTGGAGGAATTGATATTTGAATCCGGATTGCCCTTCACCATCCTCCAACCGGCCCCCTACATGCAAAATTTGTTGGCAGAATGGAAGAATATAAATGAGACCGGCGTTTTGCGGATCCCGTATTCAGCGGAGGCAGAACTCAGTTTTGTCCACCTTGAAGACCTTGCGGAAGCCGCTAAAATCGTGTTGACTGAAGGAGGGCATACCTATTCAATTTATGAAATAGCAGGCACACCGCCCTTATCTCATAACGCTGTTGCTGAAATATTTACCGAAAAGCTGAATCGCGATGTACGGGCTGAGAAGGAAGATGTAAAAACCTGGAGGGTTCGCAACCAGGGTTTGGGCGAATACGCAATGGAAACCCTGATCAAGATGTTTGCTTATTACGATCAATGGGGATTACCGGGAAATCCCAGGATTCTGAGTTGGCTTCTGGATCGAGAGCCGGTCTCCTTGGACCGTTTTATTGAAAATCTAATCACCTGACAGTTTGCTAAAAAGAAATGTTCGTTGGTTGAGTAGCCGATGCTTTTCGGCATATCGCCCGTCCTGGCGCTCCGGGCCAGGGAAACCAACTAGCGAGTAAAAGTAACCAAATTCTGTGGTTTCGATACGCTCTTCGCTCCGTTTACTACGCTCAGATCTACTCAACCAACTTAAAAAAAGAATGTGCCAAGTAGCAATTAGTCTGTCAAGCATGAAATGACGGAAACGATTTACCTAATTGTAGTAAATAGATTACAGTTCCTGAGCGGAAGACGACTGTTTTTGAGCCTGTAGTCGAAGGACGATATCACAAAAACCGCTCTTCACCCAAGCGGGTACAGGCGACTACGCTCCGCGCCGCTCAGAGACTGGATGCATTATTTATCAAAATAAACTTGACAATGAAATAGTTGAAAATCTTATTAATGAATCTCATGCCATCCATTAAGCGCACTTCTAGCCCATCTGAAAAAAATTTAAATATTGGCCCACTACAGGTTCGGACGCGCTTGATGGAATTATTAATTTATTTCTGCAATGGACAGAAAAATATTCCTTACCTGCTGAGGGTTCCCTATGTCTTTCCTAAACGCTTTCACTGAAAATGTTCACAAATATCCCGATAAAGTTGCTTTGGAATTTATTGAGCCTCCGCTTCAAAGTTTTACCTATGCGGAACTGGATCAGTTAATCCAGCGCACTATGCTCTATTTACAAGGACTGGGGGTCGAACCTGGCGACCGAGTCGCCTTGCAATTATCGAAAAGCCTGGAATTTATCCTCCTTCATCTGGCGACCGTGCGGCTGGGAGCCATTACCCTTCCCCTTAATTTGGCATATCCACCCGAAGAATTAAAATATTTTCTGAGCGATTCCGGCGCAAAATTATTCTTTGCACTCGAATCATCCAAAGAAAATACAAAAAACATACTTTCAGAGTTACCCGATTTGCAGGATTGTATCTTTCTGAATCCATCCGAACCTGAACAATTTATTTCTCTAATCCCCGAAAGCCTAAACCCAACTCCCGATTCTCAACTCCCTGAGATCGATTTTCAGGATACAGCCATCATTATCTATACCAGCGGTACAACCGGGAGGCCTAAAGGTGCGGAAATTACGCATGGAAACATTCAATCCAATCTGGAAGCGCTCCATACCGCCTGGGGATGGAGACCCGATGATGTACTTTTGCATATTCTGCCCATTTTTCATGTGCACGGGTTATTTGTTGCCCTCCATGGCGCCTTGCACGCTGGTGCAACAACCCTGATGATGCGCGCGTTCAATGACCGAAAGACCCTGCAAAATCTGGTTGAAAGAAAATGTACCGTATTGATGGCTGTCCCCACTATTCACCGACGTTTGATCTCCATACCCAACCCGAAAGATTTTGATCTCTCACATGTCCGCTTGATCACTTCCGGCTCAGATCGCCTGCCAGATGAA
>JACNJN010000085.1:0-8826 GCA_014382535.1 Candidatus Desulfolinea nitratireducens
GGGAAATATGTTAGAATAGCAAACGATTGGGAACCTTGAACAATAAAATTCAAAAATGCAATTGACTACCATCATGGAATGATTTGTCTCAGGGGGATATGCTCAACACCTCCCCCACCCGAACAACAAGAAGATTAATTATGCTCCGAAATAAAAGCTGGATCATTAGTTGTTTTTTTATAGCCCTGGATATCATCATGATCTATGGCGTATTTCGGATTGCCATATTGTTTCGTGGATTAATTTCCCCTATTATCCAGCGCCCTCCCCTACCCTGGGAGGCTGTCAACCCGGTTGCAGACCTGGCCTTACTTATCATCATTGGCATATTCATTTTGCAGGGTTTATACCCCGGCTACGGTTTGACCGCGGTCAAGGAATTGGAAATGATGGGGAAATCGACCACGCTGGCCTTTGCCCTGCTGGCAAGCGTTTCCTATCTGGTCAAGGCCTATCAGATCTTCCCGCGTTCGATCCTGCCGATTGCCTGGGCCCTGGCGATTATCATCCTGCCCGTGATGCGCTTTATCACCCGCAATCTCCTTTCCCGGACAAAGTTCTACGGGAGGCCAGTGGTGATCTTTGGGGAGGGGGAATGGGCAAAAAGGCTCAGCCGATCGCTTAAACGGGTCAGTCGTCTGGGCTGGCGGCCTGTTGAAATTCGCTCTCTGAAAAACATGGAATTCAATGATGAATATGGCTCCGATTTTATTGCGATCCTTGCCTCCACCCCTGATATCCCCCTGGCAGACCTGGTTCGAAGGCTCAATCAGCACTTTCGAAAGGTGGTCCTGATCCAGAAGGCGGATAATTTCGGCTCACTCTGGGTTGAAACCAGAGATCTGGATGGTTATCTGGGATTGGAGTTCCAATATCACCTGCTCTCGGTACGGAATAGATGGATAAAAAGGGGCATCGATCTTCTTGGGGCGATAGTCTTATTGATCATCTTTAGCCCATTGCTGATCATTTTATCCGCCTGGGTGGCGATCAGTTCTCCCGGGCCAGTTTTTTTTCGGCAGGAGCGCCTGGGAAAAGATTTTCGCCGCTTTGGTGTCCTCAAGTTTCGCACGATGGTTTTGGGGGCTGAAGAAAAATTAGAGCAGCTTTTGGAAACAGATCCGGACGCCAGAGCGGAGTACGATCAATTTCATAAGCTCGAAAACGACCCACGGGTAACCAGGGGTGGGGATTTCCTGAGAAAATTCAGCCTTGATGAACTCCCCCAGTTTTGGAATGTGCTCAAAGGGGAAATGAGTCTCTCAGGACCGCGTGCCTATATGCCTGCTGAGTTGGGAAGTATGGGAACGTATACGGCCACCATTTTGCGCGTCAACCCCGGCATCACTGGCTGGTGGCAGGTTTTAGGGCGACACAACACATCTTTTCAACAACGCCTGGAAATGGACGAATATTATATTAGCAATTGGTCTCTTTGGATGGATCTTTATATTTTTCTAAAGACCGTCCTGGTTGTCCTCGGCGGAAGCGGTGCTTAGGTAGCCTGATTATTTGGACGAGAAAAAACGTCTTCACCACAGCCCCTGCGGGATGCTTCGCGAAGATCACAAAGTTCACGAAGAAAAACAAAAAAACTACCACAGTCGGAAAATCATCAACGCGAATACCGCGAATTTAGCGAATGACGCGAATAAAACCTTAACCTTACGTGTTTTTCGCGCTTATTGTGTTAAATAGTGACCCCCTCACCAAGAAAAGGAGAAAGGCGGCGAGTGAGGGCAGGGGGCAAATATTGTATTTTCAATCTCTGATAATCCTGATCATTGGACAAGTAAAAACATAAGATTCATCAACGCGAAATGCGCGAATTTGGCGAATGAAAAGAAAAAAACTGCCTCTAACGGATTTTGTTGTTGTTGAGAAAAGCTGTTATTTCAGGCACAGGAAGCCCTAAATCCAACATATCTATGATGGGATTTCTCCCGCACGGCGGTATCCTAAAAGGATGCTTCGCGAAACAGACCGTACTAAAGGGCTGAACCCGACTTTAGTCGGCTAACTGCACAAAAAAGAGTCCGCTTTTAGCGGGCTTGAGCTTTGAGCTTGGACGTTTACGTCCTTGCGGTGATAGTTTTTCCACGAGAAATTCTTAAACCACAAAATCCGGTAGAACCAGGAAAAAAACTATAGGACTTTCGTTCAGGCAGGCGTGCGATGTGGCAGTCTCCCTCACTGGTTGGGAAATTGCTCACCTGCACTCCCGAAGGATACCGGGACGGTGTGCAAAGCACGCAGTGCGGCGCATGTGTCGGCGATAAAACTGTCTCGCACGAGTACTCTGAGGGTGAATTCCCGAAAGGGTAAAAACGTGCCTGAGTAATTTCATTTTTTGTCACAAAAACTCGTTCTCTTTCTGTACGAGACTTCCGTTATAATCCCCTACATGGATACAAAAACTCAACTTAATAACGCCATGAAGGATGCCCTGCGAGCCAGGGATAAGGTTGCCAAGCGCACCCTGACGATGGTCCGGGCCGCCATCCAGCAGGCTGAAAAAGATCGCCGTGAAGAATTGGATGAGGCTGCCGTGCTTGCAATTTTGCAGAAAGAGCTTAAGTCACGGCAAGAGTCCATCGCCGAGGCGAAAAAAGCAGGGCGAGATGATCTGATCGCAGATACCGAAGCCGAAATCGTGGTCCTGAAAAAATATCTCCCTGAAGCGATGAGCGCTGAGGATTTACAAGCACTCGCCGCCGAGGTGATTGCCGAGGTGGGCGCCAGCGTTCAGGCCGATATGGGCAAGGTGATGAAGGTTCTCATCCCTCGTGTGGCAGGACGTGCTCCCGGTGGAGATATCAGCAGAGTCGTTCGCGAGTTGCTGCAGGGTTAACCCTCACCCTCCGCCCTCTCCCTGAGGGAGAGGGGACTACCCTCCCCCGCAAGCGGGAGAGGGATTGGTTTTCTTATGGACAAATTGTTTAAATACCGCACAATAATACGTCTTTACCCTTTCGGGAATTCACCCTCAGAGTACTCGTGCGAGACAGCTTTACCGTCGACACATGCACCCCGAAAAGCTTCGGGGCTCGCAATGACGAGTAATCGTATGAGTTCTACATAGTATTTCCATCAGATAATGTCTATTTCCCCGGAACGGTCTCCCCGGACACCCAGACACTTTGTTATTTTACGCGCCTTAACCCTGATAGTTGCTGCAGTGGCAGCTTTTTCAGCGTTAGCGCTGCCGCTGGCCTTAAGACCCACCACGCTCCCCCTCACGGTGGGAGATGTGGCTCCCCGTGATCTGCAGGCCCCATACGCAGTCGATTATCTGAGTGAGGTCCGTACCGAAAGTGCCCGCCAAAGTGCAGCGTTGACAGTGGCGCCTGTCTATACCCTGGCCGACCCATCCATCGCACGGGCACAGATTGAAGATCTGCGGGGGACCCTGCTTTATATCGCCACCCTTCGTGCCGATGAATACGCCTCCCCCGAAGAGCAGATCTCTGATCTGCTTGCGCTGGATGGTATTCTGCTAAAAGATGAGACCGTCGCGACAATTCTGAATTTGAGCGATGCCCAATGGGAGACAATCCAGCAGGAATCTTTGAGCGTCCTCGAGCAAGTGATGCGGAACAGCATTCGGCAGAGCGACGTGGCAAGCATCCAACGGAGTGTGCCTTCACGCGTCAGCCTGGCGTTGACAGAGATCCAGGCCCAGGTGGTCGCTGAGTTGGTGAGGGCCTTTATTGTCCCCAACAGCCTATACAGCGATGATTTAACGGAGGCAGACCGAACGTCGGCGCGCGAAACGGTGGAGCCCGTCATCCAAAGTTTTAAATCCGGTGAAACGATCGTCTCTGGGGGGCAGCTGATCACATCCGCTGATCTGGAAGCCTTACAAACACTGGGGCTGATCCAACCTCCGCAAGAATGGCAAAATTATCTGGGCGCAGGAGCCTTGACATTGGTGCTATCAATCTTCCTGTGGCTTTATTTTGGCTTCAGGCGTTCGTCTTTTATCAATGCGATGCGCAGCCTGGTGATGGTAGAAATTATTTTTCTGATCTTTTTGGTCGGAGCCCGGCTGACAATTCCAAACCATGCAATTATCCCTTATCTATATCCATTGCCCGCATTCGGGCTGCTGATCGCAACTCTTTTTGGCGCTGATGCAGCTTTTGTGCTCGTTTTCGCGCTAAGCCTGCTGACGACCTATGGATTACCCAACGCCCTTGATCTGACGGCTTATTACCTTGTCTCCTCGTTTATCAGTATTCTGGTTCTGAGTAAGGCCAAGCGAGTACGGTCTTTTTTAAGGGCAGGTATCGCCATCACACTGGTTGGGATCGCAATGTTGTTGGCTTATTGGTTGCCCTATACACCTACAGATTGGATCGGTGTAGCATCGCTGGCTGGCGCAGCAACATTCAACGGGGTTGCTTCTTCCAGCCTGACCTTGCTTTTACAGTTTTTCCTCGCCCAAAGTTTGGGGCTGACAACAACCCTGCAATTGCTTGAAATCTCGCGCCCTGATGTGCCTTTATTGCAATTCTTTCTACGGACTGCCCCGGGGACATACCAGCATAGTTTGCAGGTTGCCAATCTCGCCGAGCAGGCAGCTGAAAGGATTGGTGCGGATGCATTATTAGTGCGTGTTGGGGCCCTCTTCCATGATGTGGGAAAAGCAGAAAACCCCCTCTTTTTTATTGAAAACCAGGCACCGGGCAGTATAAATACACATGAGGATCTCGCTCCTGAAGATAGCGCAGAAAATATCATCCGGCATGTCACCGACGGGGTCTCATTGGGGCGCAAACACCGCCTGCCGGATCGTCTGATAGATTTTATGTTGGAACATCACGGCACAAATATTACCCAATACCAATATTCACAAGCTCTCAAAAATGCAAATGGGGACGAGGATAAGGTTGATATAGGAAAATTTCGCTACCCAGGCCCTGCGCCACGCTCACGCGAAACTGCCCTATTGATGCTTGCTGATGGAACTGAGGCCCGCTCAAGGGCAGAACAACCCCAAACGGAAGAGGAAATACGAACACTTGTCCATAAAACAATGGAAACGATCCAGAAAAACGGACAACTGAGTAACACCCGTCTAACCCTGCGCGACCTGACCCTGATCAACGAATCCTTTGTTACCACGCTGCAGGGTACGCTACATCCCCGTATAAAGTATCCTGGCGCACCGGCCTCAGGGGGAGTAGAGACAATTCCCAGAAGAAGAAAAGATGATAGAGATTCAATATAATCCTGCTCTTAGAAAAAATCTACTTAATTCAACCCTGCTGGAACGAGCCGCCCATACTGCACTGAAGGCTCAGGCAGCACGGCAGGATGTCTCCCTGAGTATTTTATTAACAGATGATACCCAGATCCAGGAACTCAACAGCGAGTACCGGGGGATTGATGCTCCGACCGATGTGCTCTCTTTTGAGGTGAACGAGCGTGATCCCGAAACTGGATTCCTTTATCTCGGCGAGATCATTATTTCAACACCGTACGCCACCAGGCAAGCCCTCAAAAACGGTCATTCTCTCGAGGCCGAGACACAACTTCTCGTTGTCCACGGAGTATTGCATCTTTTGGGACATGACCACGCCGAACCTGAGGAAAAATCCCGCATGTGGGACGCCCAGGCCAAAATCCTGACAAGCCTCGGTCTCTCCGGAATTAAAATCCAGGAAATATGAAAGACTTTATCAAATCACGCCTGCACTCTTTTGGCCACGCCTTCAACGGCTGGAGCTATGTCCTCCGCACCCAGCCAAATACCTGGATCCATGCAACCATCACTGCACTGGTTCTCATACTCGCTTTTTGGCTTCAGCTCTCCCTGCAAGATTGGGCGGTCTTACTACTCACGATCATGGTGGTTTGGGCCGCAGAGTTTTTCAATACCGCCATCGAAAGTATGGTTGATCTTGCCAGCCCCGGGGAGCATCCGCTTGCCAAAATCAGCAAGGATGCGGGCGCAGCGGCAGTGCTGATTACCGCGCTTATTTCCATATTAATCGGCTTGCTCATTCTTGGCCCACCGCTTTTGGGGAAAATCAACTCTTTCTAATTCATCCATTATTTGACCAGAAATACAATAGACCTCTTGCAAAAGCCCCTTTTTGACACTGCTCTAACCGCCATCCTTCGCGGTGGGGACGCCGCCGGGAGCAGATATGCAAGAGGTCTATTATTGATATCCAGATGATTTGCTTATGATCGCCCCACAGGTTTTTGTTGCTCATGGATCTAATTATGGGAACCTGCGGGACGTTTTACTCTTATAAAAATAACTAACTAAAGTGACTTTCTATAGAAACTGATGTTTCGCATGGTTCTCCCCCTGTCTACGGGGGGAGCAAGAGGGGGCACCCCCCCCACCTAACCTCCCCCGCTTGCGGGGGAGGAACTTTTATTTCGGCGTCTGATTTATTTGCCTGCAAAAAGTGAAAATATATCAGAGCCGTTAAATAACTCAAAACCCTAAAGGCGATCACTTTTAGGGTTTTATTAAACATCAAAGAATTTCCAGATTACATATCAATATATTCTTTCAAGCTATGCTCCACAGCATAGGCAGCTGCTTCGGCGCGATTACTCACGCCTAATTTTGAAAGGATACTGCTCACATAATTGCGCACTGTCCCTTCGCCAAGAAAAAGAGCCTTGGCGATCTCGCGGTTCGTCTTCCCCTCAGATACCAACTGCAAGACATGTTTCTCCTGCTGACTCAGATTCGCAAAGGCCGAAGCCTCTTCCTCCCGGACGGAACGGCGAACTTCCTGAAATACCCGCTGAGTTACCGCAGGGTCGAGCTGACCTTCACCGCTCCCCACAGATTCCAGGGCTTTGATCAAATCATCGCCACCGATCTGTTTGAGCACATAACCCGAGGCCCCGGCACGGATCGCAGAAAAAAGCATCTCATCTTCAGCATACGAGGTCAACATCAGCACCTTTGTTTTTGGAAAACGCTTCACGATCTCCTCGCAAGCATCTATTCCGGAAACACCAGGCAAACGGATATCCATCACAACCACGTCTGGTTCGAGATTGGCGGTTTTTTCCACCGCTTCCCGCGCCGAACTTGCTTCTCCAACAACCTCAAAATCAGGGTGCCGCTCAATTAAAGTCTTTAATCCAATGCGGACAACTTCGTGGTCATCAACCAATATAATGCGTTTTTTTGCCATTAATTCTCCAATAACTCCAGATTGATTTAGAAGTATAGTTTAGAGAAGAAAAGATGGCAAGGATATACAAAAACCATCTGCCATCCCTTTTTTATTAATTCCTGGCTTTAGGCTTAGAACCTATCCTAAGATTCTTTTGGAGTAACGGTTTCAGCCGTAAAGAGCGACTAAAGTCGTCACTACGAGATATTTCAGGATGGATACTTAATTAAGTTTCCCAAGGCATCTCTTTATCAGGTGTTGACTTCTCTCCGAAAATCGACAAAACGATAGCCAACGCCTCGTTCCGTTAAAATATATTTTGGGTTTGCGGGATCAGCTTCGAGTTTCTTGCGCAGATAATTGATATACAGGCGAACATAATGTGGTTCATCCCGATACTCATACCCCCAAACCTTGGTCAATAATTGATCATGAGAGATCACCCAACCCGCATTTTGAACGAGGTGGTAAAGCAGCCGATATTCTGTGGGGCGCAATTTGACGATCTGGCCTTCCAGCCAAATCTCCCGGCGGTCGAAATCAATCCTCAAACGGTCATCCACTTCGATCAATCCGTGCATCGATCCGCTCGCCGCTTCGGTGCGACGTAAAACTGCCTTTACACGACTAACCATCTCACGCGGGCTAAATGGTTTGGTGATGTAATCGTCCGCACCAAGCTCAAGGCCACGGACGCGATCATCCTCTTCTCCTTTAGCGGTAAGCATCAAAACAGGGACCTTGTTTGATTCACGAATTCTCTGCAAAACTTCAAATCCGTCCAGATCAGGCATCATCACGTCGAGGAGAATCAAATCTGGAGCCACATCACGTAATTGCTGAATAGCCTCTTTTCCATTAAAGGCTTCACTAACGAGAAAGCCGTCATGTTCGAGGTTCAGTCGGATAAAACGTACCATCCGCTCTTCATCATCAACAACCAGGATTTTACGACGCTCAAATTCTTTCGCCATTCTTATTCCCTCACAAAGCCGATGATCTGCTCATCATTTTCACCGGGCATGACCTCAATAAAATTGATTTTATCGATAGGCCAAATCACCTGAACAACTTCTTTTTGAATATAGTGAAGTTCTTTTCCCTCACGAGAGCGAGGGTTACTTACGATAATTATTGTATCAGAGGGTCCTGGTAATTCTTCAACTTCACCAAATACAGGTACATCCCCAGAAATATGCAAAATGACATTATAAGCCATACTATCCTTCCTTAAATATTATTTTTGCAAGAGAAACTGGATTTTTAGTTTCCCTAAGGAAATAATGCTGCCATGTGACAGGGAGTTTTCCCTTTCTGGCTCCAATCGGGTGCCATCAACATAAGTCCCATTTGAAGAACCCAAATCCATAATAGTCACTCTGCCTTCGGAATTCCTTAAGACAGCATGCAATCGCGAAACACCACTATCAAAGGCCCCATGGGGTGTTAGATCAATATCGGGCATTATTGTTTGACCAACGCTTACTCGCCCCATTGTAAATTCCTTCCGGTTTTTGAGTGGGAGAAATTGGCCTCCCTCCAATAGTTGGAGGGAAATAGAGCCAATAGTAAATGTTCTTTCCTCCTTTGGGGGAATTTCACTCAGAGATTCACCGCCTAATTCATTGGTCCCGATATTTTGTGTTACCAAATCCTTATGAAGTAATTGCGC
>JACNJN010000085.1:9115-49304 GCA_014382535.1 Candidatus Desulfolinea nitratireducens
TGCAAGCGGATAGAGGCTTCATTATAATTTCCAGCGTCAGCTTCCTCCTGCGCCTTTTCCTGCATCCGGTATAAGTTGAGATTTGCCAGGGCTTGAACAAGGGTTGGCGAGGGAGGTTCGAGAATTGCCTTCTCGGTTACATTTCGGGAAAGCCGAACTCGCATGGGTGGGGTCGGCAATGATTTTGAGAGAATATCAAATTTCAATGAGCCATTCAACAATTCTGCCTCATCCTGCAAAATTGCAGTTGGCTTTATTTCAAATTCGAGTAAGAGACTAAGCGGTTGGTCACGCAATAGAACTCCCAATTGTATCGCTTTCTCGGCAGAAAGATGTGTCGCGTTCGGTTGTAGGCGGAAAGCATAGGTTAGATCAATATTGGGGGCATTTTTAATGGTTAGCTCAACGTTTTCTGCAAAGACTTTTGTCAATTGCCTAAATTTCTCTTCTAAAAATCTTTGTATTTCTTGTGGCTCAGCTATATAACTGCTGCTACTCCCCGTTTTAGCAGCCAATTCATCCAGAAAGTCATCGTTCCAATCCTGGCCAATTCCCAAACCGCTAATCCCAATACCCTGTTCGGCTGTTCTTTCAGCGAGGGCCAACGCCTCAGCTTCATCTCCATACGTTTGGCCATCGGTTAGCAAGATCACATGATTAACCCACTCATCTGAAAGATTTCTTCGAACTTCTTCAACACCAACTAGCAACCCTTGCAATATCTCCGTTCCACCAGATGGATTGACCCTCCTGATTTGTGTCTCCATTCTTTGACGATCCGGTTGCAATGAAGAAGGGACAAGAACCTGCGCCCGATCACTAAATGTAACTATACTAAAAATATCCTGCTGCCTTAAACTACGAACCAGGTGAATAGCTGCAGCTTTGGCCATCTCGATATTTGACCCTTTCATAGAGGTGGAGCAATCCAAAACCAGGCAGATATTTAGCGGAGGCGAAATTACCTCTTTTTCATTTTCGCGCGACTTCCACTCTAAAAGGGCATAGATCAATTGCGTTTCATTCAGTCGAACAAGACTCTGCCGGCTGTAGAGAACCCGGTGAACAATCGGCGAAATTATTTCTTCTTCCGGAACTAATGTTGCATCGTATTGAGCTCGTTTTTCCGGATTCGATAAAAGATCGTAAGCTTGTTGAATATTTTCAAATAGTTCTGTTTCACCAGAAGCTTCATTTTTATCTGGATGCAGAGGTTGGGCAGCATCGAAATAGGCTTGCTTGATCTCATCCTGAGTTGCATCCCTGTTTATTCCTAAAAGAGCGTAATAATCTAGCAGAGTTGACATATTACCCGATCATTTTCGCTAGCACAACAGATATATTATCAGGGCCTCCAGCTGCATTAGCTGCATTAACAAGGTTCTGGCAGGCGAGTTCAAGCGTATCTACGCTATTCATGGCTTTGAACATTTCAGCCTCGCTAAGGACACCCCAGAGACCATCGCTACAAATCATTAAGGTCCCTTTTTGTGGAAAAGAAACGGTGAACAGATCAGGCTCGAGAACTTCTCCCTGCCCTAATGCCCTATATAAAACATTTTTCTGGGGGTGTTTTTCAGCTTCTTCCGCTGTAATCTGCCCTAATTCTTCGAGGCGACCTACAAGAGAGTGATCGCGAGTAATTGCTTCGAATCGCCCATCGGGATAAACGGAATAGGCACGACTATCTCCTACATGGGCAATAGTAATCTGCTGTCCTAAAACAAGCGCAGCCGTAAGCGTGGTACCACTGCCAGGGGCATCACGCTGAATGGCCTCCTGTGCTTTATTGACACCATCATGCATAATGGTTTGAAGGGATTCGTTTAATGGTGTTGTGGGCAAGTTGAAAAGATAAGGGTGGAATTTCCGGATTATATGCCCTCCAAAGGTTCTTATGGCAGTATTGCTGGCAACTTCTCCGTATTGATGTCCTCCCATACCATCTGCTACTATATACAGCCCAAAGGGAGTGTTGCCCGCATTTCCGGCAAGAGTAGAAGTGATAACCAAGAGGCTATCTTCGTTAAGTTCACGCTGCATCCCAACAGATTGACCGCCTGCAGCAGTCAGCTGCAGCAGATCATAGGATTGCTTTTGATTTGTGCTAAGGTTATCCACCTGCCCTGGAGATAGAGGAACTGTTTCTTTTCCATCGCTATTGGTGGTAGTTTTAATTTTGTTTGGGAATAGCTTCTTCAGAAATTCAAACACAGGTAGCTCCTCTTCTCATGCCAAGAGTGCATAAAATTGGTGGTCTGTAGAACCAAAATAGACAATATCGTCATAAACTATGGGGGATCCGGTGATCGGTCCTTCAGTGGCAAATTTCCAACGCAACTGTCCCTTACGGGCTTCAAGACAATAAAGATGACCATCAACTGAGGTGGAATATAGTGCATCTTTGTAGACAACGGGTGAGCCAGTTACTTGATGTTCTGTACGAAAACGCCACACTTCTTTAGCTGTTTTCAAATCAATGGCATAAATAAAACTGTCAGCAGAACCAGCGAAAATCAAGTTCTCCAAAATAGCAGGGGATGAAATCGAGCCTTTTCCCATCCGGAATTTCCAAAGGACCCAACCATTGCTCGGATCCAAGGCATATAATACTCCATCCAGTGATGTGAAGTATACAGCGTGTTCGGTCACCAGTGGAGATGATGTAATACCACGGTTGGCTCTAAATTGCCATTTAATATTCCCTTTAAAGTCCAAACAATAGAATTCTCCACTTTCAGAGCCGAAATAAATCAGTTCATGCGCAACAAAGGGGGTAGAGCGAACAGCATCAGATGCAGTAAAAGTCCAGGCTGAACGTCCAGTCATGCTATTTATTGCATGCAGGCAGTTATCATCTGAACCAATAAAAACATGTCCTTCGGCAATGCAAGGTGATGAATGGAAAGGTCCTTCGGCAAAATGCGACCAGGAAATTTTGCCGGAGCGAGCGCTAATTACATGTAAACGTTTATCTTCAGATCCGAAATACACATTTTCATCAGCAATGGCCGGCTTGGAAACAATGCCGCCATCCGTTGGATATTTCCATTTAAAAGTACCCTCGGCTGCATTGAGCGCATAAAGGTTGTTATCGTAACAGCCGATATAGATCGTATTATCAAAATAGGCAGGTGTGCCACGAATTTCATCTTCGCATTTGAAACTCCAGAGTGGCTTAATCCCATTTGTCTCAAGTGATGATGCAATCGTGGAGGGCATTCTCGCAAGCAATCCCGTTTGGCGAGCAGCAGCAGACAAGGCATCTTTCATTTCAGCGACATTCGGGTATCGATCATTGGCCTCGTATTCAAGTGCCCGTGCAATTACTGTTTCAATCTCGGGAGAAACATCCTGATTGAATTTATTGATTGGCCGCTCATTAAAAGAAAATGGTGGTTCCAAACGCGGATCTTTTTTTGTAAGCAAATGATGAACGGTGGCCCCCAACGCGTAAATATCAGCAAGGTGAGTGGCTTCACCCCGATACTGTTCTGGAGGGGAGTATCCCTCTGTTCCGATCATCGTGCCTTTTTGCCCGGTTTGGAATTGTTTAGCTATTCCAAAATCGACCAGCATAATATGACCACGATTATCAACCATCACATTGGAGGGTTTCATATCCCTAAAAATAATCTGATCTGGCTTATGACCATGCAAAAAACTTAATACATCACAAAGCTCAATCGCCCATGAGACAACCTGTGCTGTAGAAAGGAAACCTTCAGATTCCCGTATGACAGCTTCAAGATCCTTGCCATTAATAAATTCAAGGACCAGATAAGATCGATCTTCACTGGAGAAATAATCAAAAATACTGGGGATGGAGGGGTGTGTGAGCGTTGCCAAAATATTGGCCTCACGCTCAAAATTTTCGACAATAGTTTTTCTTATTTGTGGGTCAGGAGCAAGATTGACCATTTCCTTAACCGCAACAAGTTTTACCACATTCGGAAAATGTAAATCCCGGGAACGATAAACAGATCCCATTCCCCCAATGCCAACAATTTCCTGAATCAGGTAACGTTCAGAGAGCGTAACTCCCGGTTGTAATTGTTGCTGAACAGGTTGTGAATTACCTTCATCTTCAGAATATGTTACTTTTTTAGTATCCAGTTTTCCTCACTTATTACACGCCGGTAATCTCCTGGCACTATGAGATCACAAAGAAATCAGCTGCGTCATAAAAACCTTCATCTTTAAATGAATACAGAATTATAGTGTGCACGGGCTGGTTTTGCAACCGGTCGGATGGCCTACCCTTGCACATTCGTGTGTTTTGGGGCAAAATCTAGAAAAAAAAGGATTTTCAATCATGACATTACATCCCCTTGCCGGAATTTACGCAGCATCAATTACCCCAATAAATGGCGATGGAGACACTCTCAGCCTTGAGTCTGTTCCCACTTATCTGGATTTTCTTGCCGAAAGAGGTTGCCACGGCGCATTACTCTTTGGCACCACAGGCGAAGGGCCATCTTTCTCATCAATCGAGAGAGCCATGCTCTTCGAGGCTGCCGTGGCAATCCGCCAAAAACATCCCGATTTTCGTCTTCTAGCCGGAACCGGAACTCCCAGCCTCCAGGAGACCATTCATCTCAACAAGGCGGCTTTCGAGAATGGTTTTGAAGGTGTCGTTGTATTACCTCCCTTCTATTTTCGCAATGCCACTGATGAAGGGCTGTTCAACTGGTTTGATGCCGTCATACGGCGATCTGTCCCGGAGGGCAAATACTTGCTCGGCTATCATATTCCCCGTGTTTCGGGGGTGCCACTATCGCATGATCTCCTCGCCCGCCTGAAAGATTCTCATCCGGTAAAATTCGCCGGGATCAAAGACTCTTCTCATGACCTGATCCACGCTAAAGCCCTGGGCGACCGTTTTGGAAGTGACCTGCTCGTTCTAAATGGAACAGATTCCTACCTCTCGCAGGCAATGAATTTCCACGCGCAGGGTTGCATTACTGCTCCTGCCAACCTGATCTCACCTGAGCTGCGCCTGCTCTGGGATACCCTCAACGCCGGGCAGGATGGCACTGTTATTCAAGGGAAAATCACCGTCATTCGTGAAATTTTGGAAAAATATATGCCCTTTCCGCCCCTCCTGAAAGCATTGGCCGCTCGCTTGCATAATTTCCCTCATTGGCCATTACGCCCCCCACTGCTTCAAACCCCATCAGATCTTGCTGATGCAGCAGTCGCCGAACTTGCCCCCTTCTTAGATCAATAATATGAGTGAAGTTTGGCGTTTATACCTTTCTCCACCTGCCACCGGCGCATGGAATATGGCAGTCGATGAAGCAATTCTTGAAAATATATCCCGCGGGGATTCCCCGCCCACGTTGCGGCTCTTCGGCTGGGTACCACCTTGTCTCTCACTGGGACGCGCACAACCTTTTTCTGATGTGAATATCCCCGCTCTGAAAGCCAATGGCTGGGATGTTGTCCGCCGTATTACCGGAGGACGTGCTATTCTGCATACTGATGAGCTGACCTACTCAATCATTTCTCCAGGTTCTAACACCCACGTCAGCGGGACATTGCTGGAAAGCTATCAACATCTCGCTCAGGGCTTGCTAACCGCCTTGAAAATGCTGGATGTCAAAGCAGAGATGAACGAAGAAAGAGCTGAACAAAGTACGCAAGCAAACCCCGTTTGTTTTGAGACCCCCTCCGCGTATGAAATTACAGTGAACGGGAAGAAATTGATCGGAAGCGCACAAGCACGCCAGAAGGATGGGGTCCTTCAGCACGGTTCCCTCCCTTTGACCGGGGATTTGGCACGCATTACCCAGGCCTTGATCTTCCCGGACGAGGGATCCCGTCAACATGCCGCCGAGAATCTTTTGGCCCGCGCCACCACAGTGGAATCAGCTTTGGGGCGATTCACTGACTGGGAAACGGCCAGCAAGTCTTTTGTTCAAGGGTTTGAATCGGCGTTAGGGATCAGCTTCCAACGGGACGAGTTATCACAATCCGAAACCAAACGGGCGGCATCATTGGTTAAAGAAAAATACGCCCATCCAGATTGGACTGAGCGTATTTAATTGAACTGTTTAATAATCAGGGGGTAAGGAAAATCACATTTTCATAGCCAAGAGCATCATAGAATCTTTTCAAGTAACTTTCGGCATTTTTCTGAGCTGTATCTAAAATACCATCTTCTAGTGCGGCATTCAGAATTGCTTCTTCTCCCACCCCAAGAGTTTTAATTACCATATTCGGATCAATCTCAGCCCAAAGTCCGTCCTGAATTGTATACACCTCTGTCTCGCTATTATTCAACGCAGTTATAAATACTTCTGCTGGAGGAAGCTGTACGTATAAAACACTTCCTTCCAATTTCATATCTTCTGGTCGAATTTTTTCCATATCAATTCCGGCAATAACAATTCCGTGTACCACAACAAGAAATTTTGTACCAAAGAGGAAGCCTAATGTTCCTTGCCTATCTTCATAGTGTACAACTTGAGTTTCATTATATTGAATTGTCTCTAGTCTTGCCAACGCACGAATTTCATTGATGATAGTCACAGGATCAGCTACAATTGTTGGCGTGGGGTTGAGCAACTCGGAGACCTGGGTCTGCATGGCACTATTTGCCTGCGCGATAGGGGCCAGGGCCTGTTGGGCTTGGGATGCACCCTCTTGTACGGATTGAACAACAAAATATGCACCTGCGCCCACAATAATTAGAAGAAGTATTGGAACCAAATATTGTTTCATGATCTACATTATCCTCATAAAAATAGAAAGGGAAATAAGCAAAAACTATTTTAGGATATATTATAACATTTCGAGAACACAGGTACCTTGCATTCTATTTTGTTTCGAGTTATTATCATTTCTGAAAGGTTGAAATTTCAACCATAATCCTACTTTTCTTTGAGAGGAGAAAAACATGAAGAAAGTTTTGTATTTGCTCTTTGTTTTGATCATTGCATCGCTTGTCATATCTGCTTGTGGCCCGGGCAAACTTGGGACAGAAAAAAACCCCATCATCTGGGCTGTTGTTCCCTCAGGTGAAACCGAGCGCGTCGTCACAGGCTTTGAAGAAGTTGCCGCAATGATCTTCGATGAGACTGGCCTGGTTGTTCAGCCTTTGGTCGCCACTGAGTACGCTGGTGTGATCGAAGCCATGTGCAGTAATCCGCCAAAAGCTCATATGTCATCTTTGGCCACTTTCTCATACATCCTGGCTGCCGAAAGAGGCTGCGCTGATGTTTCCCTGGTCTCAGTCCGATTTGGCAGTGCTGTCTATAATGGCCAAATTTTCGTTCGCGAAGATAGTGGTATTACATCTATTACAGAACTGGCCGGGAAGACCGTTTGCCGCCCCGACCCTCTTTCCACCAGTGGCTGGATCATCCCCAGCATCACCTTTAAAGCTGCTGGTATCGATCCTGATACCGATCTGGCCCAAATTGTAGACGCTGGCTCCCATGATGCTTCTGTTGCCGGTGTTTATAATGGTGACTGCGATGCGGGTACATCTTATGTAGACGCCCGTGGCACCATTGAAGAGGATCATCCTGACGTCAAAGACGTCATCAAGGTCATCGAGATCTCAGCCGACATCCCCAATGATGGTGTTCAGTTCGTTCCCAGCTTTGACGCTGAAGCACGTGCTTTGATCGTTGATGCCTTGCTGGCTATCGCTGAGACCGATGCAGGCAAAGAAGCTCTTGATACCGCCTACAGTTGGAATGCTCTTGAAGAACAGAATGACACCTTCTATGATGCCTTCCGTCAGGTGCTTGATGCTGCCGGTGTTTCTGCTTCAGACTACTAAAAATCCTGATCTTTTAGTACCTGGAATGTAAATACAATTCACCAGCGGAGGATGCCAAAGATAGCATTTCTCCGCTGGTGTTTCTTAAGAAAGGCGATTGGCAATAAAAAATTCCGATTGTATTATTAAAACCCAAAATCATAAAAACATGTTGTGATTTTGGGTTTTTGAAATATTTTTGGCAGTACCAATCTAGACTAACTAGAGGAGAACCATATGCTTGAAGTTCGTCACCTCAGTAAAACATATGCCGACGGGACCAAGGCGCTGAAAGATGTCAGTTTTTCAGTGCCTGATGGAGAGTTTCTTGTTGTCATCGGGTTGAGCGGATCAGGGAAATCAACCATGCTCCGGTGTATCAACCGCCTGATCGACCCAACCGAAGGAGAAATTCTTTGGGACGGCGTAGATCTGGCTCAACTCAAAGGGGAAGATTTGCGCAAAGCCCGACGCAAGATTGGGATGATTTTCCAGCACTTTAATCTTGTTAAAAGATCATCTGTGTTAAAAAATGTTCTCGCGGGACGATTAGGATATACACCATCCTGGAATAGTTTAATCGGGCGTTTTTCCGCAGAGGACAAAATAAAAGCATTTGAGGCCATCAAAAGACTGGGTATCGAAGATCAGATCTATAAACGAGCCAGTGAATTGAGTGGTGGTCAGCAACAGCGTGTCGGCGTAGCCCGAGCCCTGATGCAAGATCCTGAGATGATCCTGGCCGATGAGCCTGTAGCAAGTTTAGATCCGGTGCTGGCTCACTCGATCATGCAATATCTCGAATTACTTAACCAGGAAGACAAGATAACCATGGTTTGCAGCCTGCATTATCTGGATTTGGTACAACGCTACGCCACAAGAGTTATTGGTCTAAAAGATGGGGTACTTGTTTATGAGGGCAGCAAAGCAGATATTCGCGCAATGACAGATGAACAATTTAAGGATATTTATGGTCAGGATGCGGAACGAGTGGGCGGCGGACTTGAAGGAGATCTAGGTGTAAAAGTGGGAGGTGCAGCATGACTGACGACAAACTCCAACTAGGTCATATCCCTGAGGACGCCCGAGAACCCAGCCTGGTGCCTGCACCAATCGCTGCATTGGCATCCCTGATCATTCCCGGCCTGGGACAGGCTCTCGCCCGAAGCGCACGCCGAGGATTGATCCTGTTCTTTTCCTTCATAACCGTAGTGGGCCTGACAATGTGGCGCTTTGGTATTGCTGCACCGCGTGATACAGGCTGGTGGGCGATCTTTAAAAAAGGCTTGTATCTGGACCCCTTTTTAATTGTTGTCACCATCCTGCTTTTCATCCTGTACATCTGGATCGCCATTGATGCCTATTCGTTGGCAAAAGTGCGCACAAAAACTCCACTGGGAGTTTTTATCGCGCTAATGGTTATGTTTTTTGCATTGGGCTGGCAAATCGCCCAAATCGATTTGGTTGGCTTTGTTTCTAACGCTGATGATGCACTACCCGCTCTGGGTCGGGTTGGCTGGCCCTGGAGTAAAGCTATTGATTACGAGTTAACTGAAATCCGGGCAGATGCAGAAATAGAAATTCCTTGCTCAGATGCGCCTCCCCCTGAAAACACCCTTTCAGGAGACGAGCCTATCATCATTTCGACGCCAACCTGTGGAAATCTGCGTGATCAGGATGGAACCGACAATCCGGGCACAGAGCTGCACCTGGAAGGCTACAATTTTTCACCGGGCATTGAGGTCGATATCATGTGGGAAGACCCGATTGGTGACGAATTCCGCCAGCGCCAGGGCGGAGAATATGTGATTGTTATCCCGGATGAAAACGGTTATTTCGAAATCGACATTGAAATGCCTTACGCTCTTCTGCCACCCAGTGCTAGAGAACCAACTTATATCTGGGAAGTGTTCGGCCATCAGATTGAAGAAGTGGGGGCCGCAAAATTAAGCCACGATTTTAAATTGATCGTTGAAAAAATGATCGAGACCATTTTCATGGGCATGATGGCTACCTTCTTTGGAATCTTGTTCGCGTTGCCGGTCAGCTTCCTGGCAGCCCGAAACCTGATGTCAATATCGCCATTGACACTGGCAATCTACTATTTGGTTCGATTTATCTTGAATATCATTCGTTCCATCGAACCGATCATCTGGGCCGTCATCTTCATCATTGTGGTCGGATTGGGGCCTTTTGCAGGCGTCCTGGCCCTGGTCTTACACTCGATTGCGGCCCTGGGCAAACTATATTCCGAAGCAATCGAATCAATCGACCCCGGGCCAATTGAAGCTGTCCAGGCTACTGGTGCCAACTGGATCCAAACTGTAATGTATGCGGTCGTTCCACAAATCATCCCACCCTTTGTTTCCTTCACTATCTATCGCTGGGATATCAATGTGCGCATGTCCACCATCATCGGTATGGTCGGCGGTGGCGGAGTTGGCTTCCTGTTGATCCAATATATCCGTGTTCTGGATTATCGCTCTGCCGGGATGTGTGTCTGGTTCATCGCGATCACAGTCGCCATTCTGGATTATGTGAGTGCAGAGATCCGCGCCCGCTTTGTATAAGAGATGTAGCGGATAATACCAAGGCCCTAAAGGCGATCCATTCCCTTTGGGGCCTTTTGCTGTAAAGTGGTAAAATGCCCGAATGTTCAAACTGTTATTTAAAATTTATGCTCTTATTAAAAGCATTCTTATGCTAATTTTCAAACTCCTTTTCATTCTGGGAATTAGCGGCGCAATTATTTTATTGATCGCGCGTCTGATTACTGCCATCCATAGTAAAGGTCGCGTCTACAGCGTTGAAGATATTCCTGCTGAACGGGCGGCAATCGTCTTTGGTGCGGGACTCTGGCGTGATGGCAGTCCCACGCCCGTTTTACGGGATCGGGTTCAGGCCGCGTCCGAACTATACTTCCAGGGCAAGGTTGAAAAATTATTACTGAGTGGCGATAATCGTTTTGCTGACTACGACGAGCCATCCGCGATGAAAAATTACGCTCTTGGGTTGGGTGTTCCCGAAGAGGTCATTATCCTCGATTTTGCCGGTCGCCGCACGTATGACACATGCTACCGTGCCAAAGAAATTTTCGGGCTGGAATCAGCGATCCTCGTCACCCAGGAATTCCATTTATCACGCGCACTCTATATTTGCGATGCGCTTGGGATATCAAGCAAAGGCATCAATGCAGATAGACGTACCTATAGGAAATTTTCCCGAGGGTACTGGAATTTGCGAGAATCACTTGCCACCATCTCTGCACTCTGGGATGTGCATGTTATACATCCCATACCCGTTTTGGGAGATTTTGAACCAATTTTTCCGGAGGAATAATGAAACGCATAGAAGCCTTAGCGATAGTTCGCGAATTCATCAAAAATGAAAATCTGGTCAAGCATATGTTTGCCGTCGAAGCCGCCATGCGTTTTTACGCCGAAAAGTTGAATAAAGATGTGGAACTCTGGGGAGTGGTCGGGCTCTTGCATGATTTTGACTGGGAGATTCATCCCACACTCGAGGATCATCCAGCTGAGGGCGCTCCCCTCTTGCGGGAGAGGGGTGTGCCGGAACCAATCGTTCGCGCCATCCTCAGCCATGCGGAACATACCGGAATTCCACGTGATTCCCTGATGGAAAAAGCACTCTTCGCCTGTGACGAGATCACGGGGTTGATCACCGCCGTTGCGCTGGTACGCCCCTCGCGTTCGTTAATGGATCTACAAGCGAAATCCGTCAAGAAAAAATGGAAAGATAGACATTTCGCAGCCGGAGCCAACCGCGAGGAGATGGAACAAGGTGCCGGGGAATTTGGCGTCGAATTATCTGAACATATCACGAATGTGATCGAAGCCATGCGCCGTATTGCACCTGAGCTGGGGTTGGCGGGATAATTTTTATAAGGGCGGACAGCCGTCCGCCCCTACTTTACCTGCATCGGAATACCCGCTACAAGCAATAGCACTTCGTCGGCATGAGATGCCAGGATTTGGTTGGCACGTCCAAGAATATCTCGATAGGCGCGTCCCAATTCATAGGGTGGGACAACCCCCAGACCAACCTCATTCGATACAACCAACAGTTCTACCTCTGTCTCCCGGACATAAGCGACCAAAGCCTCCACTTCGACAATCACATTCGCCTCGATTTCAGGTTCGAAGGGATCAGCCTTTGGGTCTTCAAAGGGATCGCCTACCGGGGCGGCCGCATCCATCAGATGATTGGCAACCAGGAAGGTCATACAATCCAGTAAAATGATACGTGCCGTGCTACCTGCCTCACGAATAGCTTGGGCAACATTTCGGGGGGCTTCTATCGTCCCCCAGGTGGATGGCCTCTCGGTGCGATGCTTCCTGACCCGCTCGATCATCTCCTCATCTTTGATCTCAGACGTGGCGACATAAAGAACATTCTCACCACCTGATTCTTTGGCCCTCTTTTCTGCAAAGGAGCTTTTGCCACTCCGGGCGCCACCGAGAACCAAGGTTAATTTTCCCATATGATCTTCTCCAAATATTCCATATCCAGGGTTTCTTCCAGAGTATCCGCCAAACGTGTCAGGGAAGCCGCGAATGGGTCTTTCTTTCCTGCCTCTTCACCACTCCAACCTACATCTTTCAACCAGGCTCGGCGTAGATTCTCATTCGAGAACAATCCATGCAGATAGCATCCCCAAATTTTTCCGTCCTCGCTGGTTGCTCCATCCGGCACCTGAACCGATTGACCACTGCGTTCTATAAGTTTCATCCAGGGGCTTTGGCTATCGGTACGACCCATGTGAATTTCATATCCGCTTATTATTTCACCTTCAATATCAGCAAACCAGCCAGAACCATTTTCTATTTGGGCACTGGCCTGATGAGTGGCTTTTTCACCAGAAAAAACTGTTTCAATGGGAAGCAAACCCAATCCGGGGGCGCTTTCCAGTGCTGATTCCACATGTTCCGGATCATGGACAAGTTCTCCCAGCATCTGGTAACCGCCACATATCCCAACGACAGCGCCTCCCTTCTGTGCATGCTCCTGAATCCTTTTTTCAAAGCCTTGCGACCGCAACCACTCCAGGTCGTTGAGGGTGCTCTTCGTCCCCGGGATGATGATCGCCGCGGGATTGCCAATTTGCTCGGGGCTATCCACATAACGAACGCGAACACCCGGCTCTGCGGATAGCGGATCGAAATCATCAAAATTAGCAATGCGGGGCAGATGTACCACGACTATCTCGAGTTCGTCAGTTGGTGAGACAGAATTCTCAAAGGGATTGTCCAACGCCACCGCATCTTCTTCAGGGATGAATAGACCCTGTAAATAGGGCACTACACCCAAGACCGGAATATCGGTTTTATCTTCCAAAATTTTGACCCCATCTGAGAACAGCGATATATCCCCGCGGAATTTGTTGACAATAAAGCCTTTTACCAGTTCGCGCTCTTCAGGCTCCAGTAACCAGGCTGTGCCAATTAATTGTGCGAAAATCCCGCCACGGTCAATATCACCAGCTAATAGTACAGGGGCTTTTGCATAACGCGCAATCGCCATGTTAACTATATCGCCCTCTTTTAAATTAAGTTCAGCCGCACTGCCAGCACCTTCAATAATTACTAGTTCGTATTTTTCACGCAGTCGATCCAGGGCAGCCGTTGCCTCCTTCCAAAGCATCTTCTTATTCGGATAATAGTCTTTTGCGGAAAGCGTTTTCCAGGGCCGCCCCATAACAACCACCTGTGAGCGAGAATCCGCTTCAGGTTTGATCAGGACCGGGTTCATATCCACGTGAGGTTCCAGGCCGGAGGCAATTGCCTGGGTAGCCTGCGCACGTCCGATCTCGGAGCCATCCGGGCAAACGGCAGCGTTGTTGGACATATTCTGCGCTTTGAAGGGTGCAACCCGCACTCCTCGTCTGGCGAAAAGGTGACATAAGCCAGCTACCAGCAAGCTTTTTCCAACGGATGAGGAGGTGCCTAAAACTACGAGAACTTTTCCGGTCATATTGCCACTCCGGTTGTGAAAATAAGCAAAACAGCCAATTCGATCAATTCGCATAGGGCGCCGTAACTATCTCCGGTCAGGCCGGGGACGCGGCGTAAAATAAAGCTTGCGCCAAGCCAAAGTATTATTCCTGAGATAGCGAAGGTCAATAAGCCGATCCAATCAGCGAAGAACCAGGCTCCCAAGACAGTCAGAACGGTAGCCAGAATGACTTGTGGCCAACGGACGTTCTCTTTCATACCGCGCCCCATTCCTTTTTCGCGGGCGTATGGGAAAGCGAAGATTGCAATAGACAATGCCCAGCGTCCGAAAACGGGAGCAAGCAAAAGTCCAGAAAGATTCGGGAGAGAAGTCATGGCGGCATATTTTGACAGCAGCAACACGACTCCACCAGCCACACCAAATGCGCCAACGCGCGAATCCCTCATGATCTCCAGGCGTCGCTCTGGAGTGAATCCGCCAAATAGACCATCGCATGAATCGAGAAACCCGTCAAAGTGCAGGGCACGGGTGAGCAGCAACCAGGCTGCCAGGACGATGACCGAGACAATCTGCGTTGAAAAAATCAACTCCAGGCCACTTCCCAATCCATAAAGCACCCCGCCCAGCGCCAGGCCGACCACCGGGAAATAGCCCACAGATCGACCCAGCTCCTGTGAGGTAAATGGGCGACGGATAAGTGCCGGAAAGGTGGTCAAAAATTGGAAAGCAGTCAGAAGTGAAGTTATCATTTTTTATCCAATCCGCCAGGTACGGCTTTAAAATTCAATTCCTGGCTGTGCAGAAATTTCCTGATCTTCATAAGGATGCTTGATTTCTTTCATTTCCGTGACTATATCGGCAAAATCTATCAACTCCTGTGGTGCATTGCGCCCAGTGATGATCAAATGCAGCATGGGCGGTTTGTTTTCCTGCAACCAGGCGATCACTTCATTCACATCCAACCATTCGAAATCCAATGGGTAGGTAAATTCGTCTAAAACGATCAAATCGTATTCGCCACTGGTGATCTTTTCCTGTGCCAATTTCCAACCATGCTGCGCGCGTGCAATGGTCTCATCCATATCTTTTGAACGCCAGGTAAATCCATCCCCGGTGGAAAGCCAGTCAATTCCCAGTTTTGTGGCGGCTTTAACCTCACCCCATTTTCCCTTCTCTGATTTGATGAATTGGAGAACACAGATGCGCATCCCACGCCCCCATGCGCGTAAAACCACACCAAAGGCTGCAGTGGATTTCCCCTTCCCTTTTCCCGTATTGACGATCACCAGGCCCTTTTTCTTTTTTGCCATTTTGCCTCTCTATTACTTTTGTTCCAATGCGCCTTGCGGAAAAATGATCGGCGCACCCGTAACTGGATGAGGGATAATCTCAACCGGCGTTTGATAGGCCTCACTGATATTTTCTGCACAGATCACCTCTTGCGGAGTACCAAAGGTTATTAGCTCTCCACCGACCAGCAAGGCAACTTTATCTGCAAAAAATGAAACCAAATTCAAATCATGGACGGCCATCAAAACAGCTAATTCTTTCTCTATCGAAAGTCTTTTTATCAGCGATAATAAATTTGTCTGGTGTTGCAAGTCCAGATGATTTGTGGGTTCGTCAAGCAATAAAACAGGGGTTGACTGAGCGAGGGCTCGCGCCAGCAATACCCTCTGTTGTTCGCCCCCGGATAATTGAGCGATCGACCTGTCAGCAAAATCCTGCAATTGGGCTTGCTCCAACGCCAATCGAACAGCATCTCTATCCTCCTGGCTCTCACGCCCAAGCCAGCTCATATAGGCTGTACGTCCCATCATCACGGCCTGCTCAACAGAATAAGCACCTCCCAATTGCCGTGTTTGAGGAACAACAGCCAAAACCCTGGCCCGTTCCGCGGTTGAAAAACGGGATAAATCTTTCCCATTGACATAGATCTGCCCGGATTCGGTGGGTATTGTCCCGCTTACGGCTCGCACAAGCGTGGTTTTTCCGGCACCATTCGGGCCGATCAAAGCGATTATTTCTCCGGGAAGGGCCTCAATGGTAATATTTTTCAGCACCCTTTTCTGGCCATAGGCAACTGTAAGAGAGTCTATTTTTAGCATATTACCAGAAGACCTCTCGCTTTGCACGGCGCAGAATCCACAAGAAGAAAGGCGCGCCAGCAAGGGCGGTCACAATCCCCACAGGCAGGGTAGAGGGAGCCAACAGGATACGCGCCAGCATATCGGCCAGCAGCAACGCACTGCCACCTCCCAAAATGGATAGCGGGACGAGGCGCCGGTAATCCGCCCCCCACAGAATGCGAATCATATGCGGGACGATCAAACCTATGAAGCCGATCACTCCCGAAAATGCAACTGCTACCGCTGTGGTCAGGGATGCTGTCACAATGATGAATATTTTAGCCCGGTCAACATTCAGCCCCATCTGCTTGGCTTCTTCTTCCCCGAACTGGAGCACATTTAGCATATGTCCAGAGATGGATAGCATCCCCATGCCTGCAAGCATGTAAGGCAAAGCTGCGATGACAGGATTCCAGCCTGCCATCGGTGAACCACCGAGCAAAAATGAAATTGCCCGGTGAAGTTGCAAATCGGTACGCAGCATCAAAAAGGAAGTCATTGCCGAAGCAAAGGCTCCTACAGCCACACCGGCAAGGATAAGCGTCGTCATCGGGACCATACCATTTACACGCGCCAGATTGTAGACCAATACTACGGTCAGGATCGCCCCCACAAAGGCGCCGGCAGGCACCAAATAAAATCCCAGCAAGTTTGTCGGCCAGTTAAGTGACATTGCAAACACCGCACCTAGTCCAGCCCCTGAAGCGACACCGATCAGATAAGGATCAGCAAGCGGATTACGGAACAATCCTTGATACGCAGCCCCACTGCTCCCCAGGGCTGCTCCTGTCAGGACTACCAGAACCGTGTGCGGAAGGCGCACAGCCAGGATGATGGCTGAAAATGAATTTGGCCAATCAGGATTGATATTGATCCCAGGAATTTGAGCTGCCAGGATCCGGAAGATAGTCTCCGGAGGAATGAAGACAGCACCCAGCGCAATACTGATCACAAAGGCTGTGAGCAACAAGATCGTATTCATTAAATAAGGTCGTTTGCGGATCATAATAAGCGGGACGAGGCTCCATAACCTTTCACGGTCAGCATATGAAGCCTCGTATGATCGGGCTTACTCAAATATCTCGGGGTGCAAGAGTCTGGCAGTTTCTTCCAGAGCATCCACCAGACGGGGGCCAGGAACGCTCATCATGTTGGGGTCGATAGGATAAAGTGCATTCTCAGCGACAGCAGTGATGGCATCCCAACCTGGGCGTGCGATAACAATCTCAGGAGTAACACCATAGGGTGCATCGGCCAGCAAAATAATCTCTGGATTGATAGCGATCAATGCTTCGGTACTGATCTGAGCATAATCACCTTCTAGCGCAGAAGCCGCATTGATGCCACCGGCCATGGTGATAATATAATCAATAAATGTGCCAGACCCCGTCGTCCAGGGATTGGCCGGATCAGTTGCATCCAATTCGTAAAAGACAGAAGGGAGATAAGATACAGGAGCAACTTTTTCCTGTACAGCTTTGACACGTGCATCCAGGTCTGTAATCAGGATTTCGGTTTCGGCTTCGTGACCCGTCAGCCTGGCAAAATCACGTAAGTTTTCAAATAGCTCTTCATACGAGGCGGGGTTGGCCTGCCAGTAAACATTCAACCCGAGGTCGCGCAAGGCCAGAGCCTGGTCTTCCGAGATAATCTCAGCCGCAACGACCAGGTCTGGCTCCAGCGCCAGGATGGCTTCTGTGGGCAACTCCTCCCATAACGCACCTACGCTGGTGACATCGAGGGCTGCTTCAGGATACACAGAATACTCATCGCGCCCGACAACCTGATCTCCGGCACCGATTGCAAACAGAACCTCTGTGGTAGAGGCCGAAATGGAAACGATGGCTTGCGGGTATTCGCTCAACTCAATCGTATTGCCTAAATCGTCAACAAAGATCATACCCTCTGGTTGTGGTTCTTCAGCAGGTTTCGGAACATCGGTGGATTCTACTTCAACAGGAATTTCAGGTGGGGTTGCAGCAGGGGTACAGGCTCCGAGCAACAGTCCAAATGAGAATAGCACTGTTAAAAAAAGTATTTTTTTCTTGTTTATCATTTATCTCTCCAACAATCTATATTTATCGGTATGGTATTTATAGAATCAAAATCCCCTACCTTGCGGTAGGGGAGAGGAATGGTTTAGTGATATAAACGCTTTCCACCTCCTTTCTGCGAGGGGTGTGGAGACTAATCAAGGCGGGCGTCCTGGCTTGTTCCTGACGGAACTTACAGTTGCGCTACAGCGCCGGACTTAAACCGGCTTCGCCTTTGAACCTTCCCATCCGGGGGAAAAGGTACCTTGATCAAAAATAAAATGTTAAAGCTCTACGCCCATTATACCGCGTGATATTCTTTTTTGAGATGATTTTCGGCCGCAATTATTTGGATAACCTTCCCCCCTTACTCAGGTTTCCCATAAAATGAGCAAGAAACGTAATTCATCCAGCTCCCTCTAGATAAATATTTACTGAAATCAATAGGATTTGAAAAGAGCCTCGCGATAGATGCGAAGCCATCTTCATGATGTTATTTTTTATGCTTGCGCCTCTTCACCTGCTTCTTTACTCCCAATATAGATCGTTCTTCCCATAATCCCCAAAAACAACAGAATTGAAATCGCGTTGAAGAGACTACCCCATAAGCGTAAAGGCTGCTGAAAATTCAAATCTCCAACAACACGTAGAATCAGGGATATGTGCAAAAGAATCAATGGATAATAGAATTTGCTGCTATATTTGACTGGTAAATGCAGGATTGCCGGGAAAATAATCGCCGCATGACCGAAGATCATAGAGAAGGTAAAGCCGACAAAAACCGTATGCAGATAAGCATCGTAAATCGGACCGGCAAAAACAGCTCCAGAATATAAGCCGATCACTCCACTGACACCCAACCAGACATAGCCACTCAAGAGACAAATAGCGACAAAGCGCACCAGTCCCGTTTTGCGAACCGTGATGCGGGCAATGTCGAAGCGAAGAAGCCAGAGCGCCATGAGGAGCATCCCCGCAGAAATGGTGCGAGTACCCACATCAGACCAGAAGAGTGACAGAATTAAACCAAGTAAATAAACGCCAATTGTCATTAACCCAATGACTCGTCGTCTTTGAGATGGAGGCATAATTCGATTTAGTTCCAACCGTTCGCCAACGATGGTCAAGACAAGAAAAGCGCTCCACCACAAGACGATCTGAAAGATAGGCAGGCCCAGAAACCAAAGCAATGTTCCAATAAACCAGGCGATGGCTCCCAGGGTCATAATGACCGTGTAGTCTGCTCGATGTTGTTTCAGGATCACGACAAAGATGACAACAAGACCAAAGCTCCCCGCAGTCATCAAGAGGGCGCCAAGAATCGCATTTCCACCTGCGACATAATAAAGCCCTCCCAGGGCGCTCAATACTGGCCCTGCATATAACCAGGATTTATTGAGGGCAACGGCGCGCTCAATACTGATCAAGGTACCTAAAAAGCCTGCGATCATCAAAGGCCCATGCGCCATCGGCCAGGGGGATAAAGTGGGCCATTGCCAACCCATACGCAAGAGACCACTCCACATGGCGACAAATAACACAAGTACAGCTACAAATAATAATGGAAAACGTTGGGAGGGTTTTGTAAACATCGATTATGCCCTAACAAAGTGATTATTCTCTTTTTCATCACCCACATTTGTCTCCTCGCCATGACCAGAGAGAATGCGCGTCTGATCGGGGAGGGAATATACCTGCTCACGGATGCTCGCCTCCAAGGTTGCCCAATCGCCGCCGGGGAGGTCTGTACGGCCAACACTACGATAGAAGATCAGGTCTCCGCTAAACAGGATGTCTGCATCCGCACAATAGAAAGCACAATGACCGGGGCGATGTCCCGGAGTATGGCGGGTTTCAAATGAAAATTTTCCAAGCTGAAGGATTTGTCCATTTATCAGAGTCTCAGGCTCAGGGCCCGGGTCAATCTTGAAACCAAATAACGCCGCCCCACCACCCTTTTTCCACAGATCAAGATCATCAGAGTGCAGAAGAACAGGGGGGGCTTCGGGAAGGGCATCCACTAGTTCAGCCACTCCGCCAATGTGGTCGAAGTGGGCATGGGTGAGCCAAATTTCTTTGATCTGCCAGCCTTGTTCAGCGGCGGTTTTGGCAACCAGGGCGCCATCCCAGGAAGGATCAACAACAATAGCATCACCGGTATCGGTATCAGCAACAATAAATGAATTGGTCTGGACAGGACCCAGGGTAAGGGAGATAATTTTCAACATAGAGGTTCTCAGGATTCAGGAATTAGGTTTTTGGAACGCGGGAAAAAGATCAGGGTCAGTATAATGCTAATGAATATCAGAAGCAAGGCAAAGGGGTAGGGCGATGCGGGGTCACTCACATAGAGGTATCCCGCCAGTGGCGGCGCAAGGATCAGTGAGAGAGCGCTAATGGTTTCCAGCCATCCATAGGCCAATCCCATTTGGGCTTCATGAACAAGGCTGCTCACATGGGCCGTAGCCATCGATCGAGCTGCACGATATCCTCCAAGCAGGAAATAAGCGAGACCAAAAACTCCGATCCCGGAACCGCGCCAGATCAAAAAGGCAAATATGGCAGTGAAAAGCTGGCCAAATAAAAAACCGAGTCGGGCTCTTGTTTGCCCGAGGATCAGATTCAATATCACATTGCCGAGCGCGCCCAGAGACCCTAGCAACCCGATCTGCCCCAGCGTCAGACCGCGAACTTCCTGGAGAAAATTCTGCGTAAGTGGCTGAGAGAGGTAAAGTGCAAACATCACGATAAAAATCAGACCGAGAAAGCTCAGATAGCGTTTATTTCTGAGCAAATTTTTGGAGGAAAGTTGTGTCGACGAAGATTCGACAGGCTGTGGCGGCAGTGAGAGAATGAAAACCATGGAAATTAAAAAAACACCCAGAGCGCCATAATAAAGTGAGCGTAAACCAAAACGATCTCCCAGCCAGCCCCCGAGGAGAGGTCCGAGAATCATTCCCAGGCTAAAAGTTGCCGAAACGAGTGTGATGGCGCGTTCAACCGTCCACTTGCCCCGTGCAGAGGTGACATAGCTATTTAAGGGAGACATAACAAAAGCTGTAAAACTATAAAAAATCAATCCTATTACAAAAATGGACAAGGTATTGGCGGTTGCCATCAACATACAAGATAGCAAACCAATTCCCCACGCGGCACGCAGGAGCGGGCGCCGCCCAAATTTATCGGCAAGATAACCTGCCGGAATATGAACAACGGCCATCGCCACCCCGGCAACCCCCAAAATCGTCCCGATCTGAAGAGGATCAGCCCCCAACTCAGCCAGATAAAGGGGTTGAAAATAGAAAAACACCCCTTCGCCAATTCCCCACGTGAATAGGGCCCCACCAAGAAGCAGGAGTGCTGGATTCATTTGGCTGCTTTGTCTATTCGGTGAATAAAGGCTGAGGCAGCTTTGAAAACCTGTGCCTTTGCTGGTTCACGGGGAATGACATGCCCGCTTTCGGTGACCCACATCATCTCTTTATCGTCTGTGCCAAGGGCATTGTAGATATTTTTCATGCTGTCCGAAGGAATATAAGTATCGTTGTGTGAATGCACCAGCAATGTGGGTGCGGTGGCATCCGGGAGTGAATCGCGCATCTCTTCCAATAGCAGGGAAATCTCAACAGCCGAACGAACGGGATTTTGGGGATAGGAAATATGGTCTTTCCATGCATCCTGATCGAACCATGTCGCCCCGGGTTCATCACTGGATTTGCTCATATAGGGCACGATTGGTGCAAGGATTTTCGCAAGTTTTAGACTTGGGAGATCAATTTTATAGGGAGTTGACATGGCGATGACCCCATCGACTTCCAATTTTGTAGACATGAGCAAAGAAAGCGCTCCACCCATCGAAAGCCCGATCAGGAAGATGCGATCTGCTGCGCCACGCAGAAAATAAACCCCATCTTCGACGGAGTGCATCCAGTCAATATAGCGGGTGCGGATCATTTCCTCCGGATTTGTGGCGTGCCCGGCGAGCCGAACACCGAGGACACTGAAACCTTCTTCCGCTAAATATTCCCCCATCCAGCGCAGCTCTTTGGGAGCGCCGGTAAAACCGTGAACGAGGAGGCACCCCGTTTTGTTACCGGGGAAGAAAAAGGGTTCGGCAGTTTTTATGATCATGGTTATATAGCTATTCTATTTATAGGTTTCCTGCAATGCGAAGATGAACGATCCAGGTTGCCATAGAATTTTATTGTTGGTGTATAGTTGCGCCACCCCAATACAAAGGTTATTACCCCAATACACGAATTTCGCGGGGCAAAGTGCTCAAACTCTCAGCGCCATCCTCGGTGATGACCAGATCATCCTCTACGCGGACACCATTCCGACCGGGCAGATAAATCCCAGGCTCAACTGTAAAGGCCATCCCCACTTCGAGGATGCGTTGATTATCCGCGCGCATATAGGGCGCTTCATGTCCCTCCATACCGATGCCATGTCCTGTGCGATGAGTAAAATATTCGCCATAACCTGCTTCATCGATGATTTTTCGCGCGGCGATATCCACCACACTGGCGGGAAGACCTGGCTTTGCTGCGGCCCGTCCGGCTGCGTTGGCCTGCTGCACAATTTCGTGGATTTTAAGATATTCCGGATCCACTTCACCAATAGCAAAGGTGCGGGTGATATCAGAGACGTAAGAATTATTTGTGGCACCCCAGTCGATGACCAGAAGATCACCTTGCTGCAATTTACGTTCAGATGGGGTAGCATGGGGGTTGGCCGAATTTGGCCCTCCGGAAACAATTGGCTGGAAGGGGACTGGTGATTCGGTTCCATTTTTGAGCAATTGGCTGACCAACTCGGCAGCAATCTCTTTCTCGCTTACACCGATCTTGATCATTGGCAAAGTAGCCTCGAGGGCAGCTTCGGCAATCTTGACCGCTTTGCGCATGGATGCGATCTCCTCTACATCCTTGCGAATACGAAGAGAGGCCATGGTTTCGGTCGCATCCGGGAAGCTTGCATTGGGAGCCGCAGCCTGCAAATGGCTATGTTCAAAAAGACGCATCCCAAGCGGCTCTACGCCGATCTTTTTCCCATCCAAACCGAGGCAGTTAACGGCTTTGCGGAATACATCTGTCCAGGTGGTGGGATCTTCATTATAGGGGAAGGCTTCTACATCATAGGGGATTCCCGTCAGCTTGGCGATTTCCAACTCAGGCAAAACAAGCGCAATTCGTCCATCTGCGGCAAAGAGGGCCACGATGGGGCGCTCCATCAGATGAAAATGAAGTCCGGTCGCGTATAGCAAGCTGGGGGTGGGGTTGAGGGCGAGAGCGTCCAGACCGAAATCTGCCAGGGCTGTGAAAAGTTTATCTAAACGGGAAATGCTCATTGAGTTCTCCATCTCTTTATAAAAACCAATTATTTGTGATATTTTTTAGAAAATCGGATTTGTGCCCAATCTGAGAGACCCGGAAAGTGATTATTAATCCAGATAATAATTCCCATCCACCACGGCAATATCAGGGCGCGGCGGGGACGCCAGGCAACCTGAACAACTTTTGCGGCGACATAGTCAGAGGTCATTGAGAGCCGTGCAGGGGTTTTAAATTTTTTCTTAATGGATTTATCACTGGTTTGATTACTGAATTCAGTCACAGCGGAGCCTGGATAAATGGCCGATACATGAATGCCGAGGTGCCGCACTTCGCGGCGGAGCGCATCGGAAAAGCCACGCACACCAAATTTTGTGGCAGCATAGACGCTGTAGAGCGGTGCGGCTGTCCAACCCGTAACAGAGGACATATTAATGATATGCCCTTCACCCCGGTCTATCATGTGGGGAAGAACAGCGCGTGTGACCTGGATCAGCCCTGTCAGATTAACAGCAATCTGGGGTTCGATATCACGTTCGGAATCGAGATTTTCAAACCAATCCATGCGACCAAAACCTGCATTATTAAAAAGAATATCGATCTGGCCATAAAAATCAAGTGCACTTTGTACCATCAGCCTGATCTCGGCAAGGCTTGCAATATCTACGGGAATAGCCAGCGCCTCGTATCCCTGCTCCTGGATATCATTGGCCAATTTTTGAAGGCGATCAAGGCGGCGAGCCACCAGGATCACTTTGGCTCCCTCATGAGCAAAGAGAAAAGCTGCACTTGCGCCAAAACCAGAGGAGGCACCGGTGATCAGTACTACTTTGTCTTTGAGTTGCATGAGTCCATCCTTGGGTTATGACTTCAGGTTTAAGACTTCAGACTTCAGATTTCAGATTTCAGCCCTGTTGTCTGAAGTCTAATGTCTAATGTCTGAAGTCTTCTCAATCCTCTTCCTCTTTTTGAGTCGGGCGTGGCGGATCAATAGTCTGTTCGGGTGCAATGGCAATCTTAAGAACCTCATCCATATGCTTGACTGGGATCAGCTTCAAGTCAGTTCGGGCTGCCTTGGGAATATCCACCAGGTCCTTCATGTTTTTTTCTGGCAACAATATCACCTTCATCCCGGAGCGATAAGCGGCGAGGACTTTCTCCCGGACACCGCCGACAGGCAGAACGCGCCCACGCAGGGTGATCTCACCAGTCATCGCTACATCATGATAAACGGGATGTCCCGTCAGTGCTGAGACCATCGCCGTTGTCAGGGTAATGCCTGCACTGGGGCCATCTTTCGGGATCGCGCCTTCCGGCAAGTGAAGATGAATATCCATCCGATCGAAAACTTCGAGAGGGATTTCAAAATCTGTCGCACGGGATTTCAGATAGGTCAGCCCGGCCTGAACGGATTCCTGCATCACATCGCCAACCCGACCGGTGATCTGGAGATTGCCTTTCCCCTCGAGGATGGCAACTTCAATGGACATGATCTCACCACCATTTATCGTCCAGGCGAGACCGGTTGCAACCCCGACCTCATCCTGCTCTTCTGCCTGCGGGATGAAGTAATCTGGTGGCCCAAGGAATTTTTCTATAGCGCGCAGGGTGATCTGCTGCGGATAATGTTTCCCTTCTGCTTTGAGCCTCGCCACCTTGCGACAAACACGACCGATCTCACGCTCCAAATTGCGGACACCGGCCTCATAGGTGTATTCACGGATAATGCTCTTCAGAGCCTTTGGTGAAAAACGTATCCCAAGATCATCTACGCCGCTCTCTTCTATCTGGCGCGGGATGAGATACTGATCGGCAATGGCAAGCTTCTCTTCCTCGATATAACCGGGGAACTCGATCACCTCCATCCGATCAAGCAAAGCATCGGGAATATCATGTAATGAATTGGCTGTGGTGATAAACATGACCTTTGAAAGGTCAAATGGGATCTCAAGATAATGATCGCTAAAGGCGTAGTTTTGCTCCGGGTCGAGAACTTCGAGCAATGCGGATGAGGGATCGCCGCGAAAATCGGAGCCCAGTTTGTCGATTTCATCGAGCATGAAAAGCGGGTTGGCTTTACCGGCCCTCTTCATCGTCTGGAGGATCCGTCCGGGTAGCGCACCGATATAGGTCCGGCGGTGACCGCGTATTTCTGAAACATCGCGCACCCCGCCCAGGGAAACACGGACAAATTCACGTCCGAGCGCCTCGGCGATGGAGCGTCCCAACGAGGTTTTCCCCGTTCCCGGCGCACCAACAAAACAGAGTATCGGTTGACGTTCCTTCTTTGGTTTCAAACTGCGCACGGCAATATATTCGAGAATACGATCTTTGATCTTTTTCAAACCGTAATGATCACGGTTAAGAATTTCTGCCGCATGACTTACATCAAGCTTATCTTTCGAGGATTGTTTCCAGGGCAGGTCAACGATCCAATCGATATAGGTGCGAATGATTCCCACCTCAGGTGCCATCGGAGGCATCTGCATCAACCGTTCCATTTCTTTATTCGCTGTCTCTTTGGCTTCTTTGGGTAGTTTGGCATCCTCGATCTTCTTGCGGATTTCGGCAATATCCCGCCCCCAAATATCCCCTTCCCCCAATTCGCTTTGGATGGCTTTCAGCTGTTCGCGCAAATAAAACTCACGCTGGCTACGATCCACTTCAGATTGGACACGGGTATGAATTTTATTTTCAAGTTCCAGGACATCCACCTCCTGCACCAGCAAAATATTAAGTTGCTGCAAGCGAGTTGCAGGGTCTGGAAGCATGAGTAGTTTTTGTTTTTCCTGTGCAGAGATTGAAAGTGAAGAAGCAATCATATCTGCCAGCCAGCCTGGCTCAACAATATTCAGCGCGTAGAGATGGGCTTCATCGGGTATAGCTCGATCCAGGCGAACACAATTCTCAAAGGATTCGAGCACAGAGCGCATCAGCGCCTGCATCTCACGGTCGGTTTCCTTAGGCTCAAATATTGGGCGGGCACGAACCCGTATAAAGGGTTCCAGTTGAACAAATTCGACAATCTCCACTCGCCGTCGTCCCTGCACCAGCGCAGAACTGGAACCTTCGGGCATACTGAGCAAACGTCCCACCGCCAATTCCACACCAATTGGCAAGAAATCCCCATCGCCAGGCGTATCAAGATCGGCATCTCGTTGTGTCAGGCCAATCACAGTCTGGTCATTTATCTGGGCTTCCTGGATGGCAAGTAACGAAGTCTCACGCCCAATAAAAATCGGGGAGACCATCCTTGGAAAAATCACCAGATCACGCAGAGGAATAGCCCAGGCCTCGATCAGCCCATCTGCGTCTGCAGCACGATTCGGGACGCGATAAAGCTCCTCCGTCCGCTGTGAAAGGGAGATCCCAAAATCTTCTTCGTCTTCAAATGACCAATCGTTTCGATTCATGCTTTTCCTATACGTCACTGCGAGCTTCTTTTGCGTGGCAGTCTCCAGTTCTGGGAGGGAGATTGCCGCGTCGGCTTACAGCCTCCTCGCAATGACAGTGATCCTAATTATTTAAATTTTCACTCAAAACCGCGCGTACAGCAGCGGTCAGAAAAATTGATCCGGCGGATAGAACAAGCGCTTGATCCCCGGCAATATCTAACGCTCGGGCAACTGCCTCTTCGACAGGCTCAACCGCTTCGCACGCAACCCCGGCCTGCTCGGCAAACCCAACCAGTTTCTGCACTTCAACAGCGCGTGGATGCACAGATTTCGTCAAGAGTACTTTTTCCAACCGAGAAGCTAATTCCTTCAACATGTCAGCCACATTTTTATCTTCCGAGACACCGAAAATTAATATGACCGGCCATTCCGGGAAGTATTCGTCGAGGGTTTGGCGCAGTTTGGCAAAGGAATCGGGATTATGGGCTGAGTCTAACACAATGGGCGGCTTCTCGCGCCAGATTTCGAAGCGCCCGGGCCATTTTGTTTCAGCAAATCCCTGTTTGAGTTGGGCAGCGTTGAACACGAGGCCTTCCTGGCGGGCGGCGATAAGCGCAGCATAAGCCGTGACCGCGTTCTCCACCTGATGGTCACCCAAAAGCGGAATACTGAGTTTCATCTTTGGACCATTCCGCATCCAGACTTCGAGCATTTGCCCATCAATGGTTTTCTTCTTCACTTTATACATCAGATCCCGTCCAACGAGGGTTAACGGGACATTGTACTCCTCGGCGGCCAAATCCAAAACGGAGGCAGCTTCCGGTTTTTGGGGTGCTGAAACGAAGGGATGTCCCTCTTTGACGATCCCTGCTTTTTCGCGGGCGATCTCAGTCAGGGTATTTCCCAAAACAGCGGTATGTTCCAATGAAAGCGAAGTGATCACCGAAACTAGCGGCGTGACAATATTGGTCGCATCCAGTCGTCCCCCCAGGCCGACTTCAATGACCGCAGCCGTGATCTTTTGACGAGAGAAATAGAGAAAAGCCAGCGCAGTGGTCAGCTCGAAGGTGGTGATAAAAGGAACCTGCGCCACGGAAGGCTTGATCTCTTCTACCAGGGCGGCGAATTCATCCTGCGGGATGGGGACACCGTTGATCTGCATCCGCTCAGTGAAATCCTGCAAATGGGGCGAGGTATAAAGGCCGACGCGATAGTCGGCGGCACGCAATGCGCTGGCTGTAAATGCAGCCGTGGAACCCTTTCCTTTTGACCCGGCAATATGAATGATGGGATAATCATTTTGCGGATCGCCGAGTAAATGCATCAGGTCACGCATCCGGTCAAGGTTGAACTCGGCCTTGGCCAATTCGGAGGCATGTTTCAGGCTATAATCTACAAAAGAATAAAGGTAGTCAAGGGCCTTGTTATAAGCGGTTTCTGTATCCATTGGAAGGATTGTAATCGGCGAAAGATGGCTAGGCAAGGAGTTTTATGAATTGCTTTCTCTGCCAAAAACACGAGGGAATAATTGCTCCCCCACCAGGAGGATACATTCTCGATGGCGAGTACTGGAAGATCTGTCACGCCCCTGTGGACAGGGGTCCCTTAGGAACGCTTATCATAGAGTCCAGCCGACATTTTCTGGATTTTGCACAAGCTAATCCTGATGAATTAGCAGAATACGGGCCTTTATTGAAGCAGATTTATACGGCGCTCAAAACCATAACGAAAGCAGAGCGAATTTATCAATTAATTATTTTGGAGAGCGTCCCTCATTTCCATGCATAGTTGATGCCGCGTAAGGAAGATGACGAAGAGCGTGGAGTCTCATTTATCAATAAAGACGCCAGCTGTGAATATGCTGATGTAGAAAATTTAGTTGCTGCATTACGCACCAAATTGATGCAGTGATGTTCAGCGTCCTTAACCTCCACCTGCATACATTTCACTTGACTCTCTCACGCACAAAGCGTACAATTTGTACATAACGTACGCTTTAGCAAAGGAGTTATGGATGTTCCCTACAAAAATTAAAAGCGGTGAAGCGCGCGCAAAATGGCGAGATATTCTAGATCAGGTTTTTGCGGGCAAGGATATGCTCATTGAGCGCAATGGTAAAGAAATTGCGGTCATGATCCCCGCAGTTGATTACGAACAAATCCGTGAGACCCTGGAAGAAATGCGGGCCACACGGGAAGCCGCCGCTGCTTACAAAGAATGGAAAACTGATCCATCCCTTGCACGCGCCTGGGATAATGTTGACGCAGAACTAAATAGCGAAGAATAGCCTCATGGGGGAAAATCGTTGGCAAATCATTATCCATCGTAAAGCAGAAAAAACGTTGAAGCGATTGCGCGGCGAAATATTGAATCGAACCAGGCAAGCTATTCGCTCGCTTGCAGAAAACCCGCGCCCTAAAGGTTATAAAAAAATAATGGGACATGAGAACCTCTTTCGTATCCGCGTGGGAGATTGGCGCATTATCTACGCGATTGAAGATGAGCAATTGATTATTCTCATACTCACAGTCGCTCCACGCAGCGGAATTTACAAGAATTACTGAAATGCTCGGTATCCTCACCCTCCACCTGCATATTCCCGGCTGTAAATCGTTGAAAGAAAAGCGAAGCCGACTGAAACCTTTGCTGACGCGCCTGCATCGGGAATTCAATATCTCGGTCGCTGAGATGGATTTGCACGATACCTGGCAGGATACGATCATCGCCTGTGCAGTGGTTAGCAATGATAATAAACAGGCCCAGCGCGCGCTGCAAACCGTGGTGGCGTGGGTGGAGGCTAATTGGCCAGATATGACGCTGGTGGATGAAAGTATTGAAATAATATAAACAAGAAAAGCTCAACACGAATGACTCGAATAAGCGAATACCGCAAATAAAAACATTCGTGTTATTCGTTCAATCGGAGCATTCGTGTTAAAAAAGGAGAGTAATATGGATTTAGGATTAAAAGGCAAACGCGCCCTCGTCACCGGTGCATCGAGGGGTTTGGGATACGCCGTTGCAGCAACCCTGGCGGCTGAGGGCTGCCAGGTCGCCATCAACAGTCGGAGCATGGAAAATCTCTCTGCTGCTGCAAAACAAATTGAAAGCGACTACGGCTCCAAAGTCGCCACATTCCCCGCGGATATGAGCGATCCATCTGCGCCGGCAAACCTGATCGCAGAAACCATCAAGACTCTCGGCGGGCTGGATCTGCTCGTCACGAACGCAGGCGGTCCCCCTTCGGGCGGATTCGAGTCCTTTAGCGAAGAGGATTGGGCAAAAGGGATCGATCTTTCGTTGATGAGCCACGTTCGCTTGATAAAGGCGGCCTTACCCCACCTGCGCAAATCGGACGCAGCCAGCGTGCTGACGATCACCTCTGTTTCTGTGAAGCAGCCGATCCCCAATTTGGTGCTTTCGAATAGCATCCGCGCCGCAACAGTCGGGCTGACGAAGACTCTTGCCCTTGAACTGGGCGGGGATGGGATCCGCTTCAACTCGATCCTGCCCGGGTGGACAAAAACTGATCGAGTATTTGAATTGCTCGGAGCACGGGCACAAGCCAATGGCACGAGCGTGGACGAGGAAATGGCCAAACAAATGGAGGCCTGCCCGCTTGGGCGAATGGCCGATCCACAGGAATTTGCCAATCCGGCTGTCTTTCTGCTCTCGCCTGCCGCCTCCTATATTACCGGCGTGATGCTGACCGTTGATGGTGGGATGTATAAGGGAACGCTTTAAGTTACAGGTTGAAGGTTAAAGGTTGGCAGCTTAAAACCTTCAACTTGAAACTTTCCAACCTTCAACTGAATAAGGTACAATCTGCACTTACAACTATTTATTGGAGAAAACAATGACAAAGTCTTGCCTGAATTGTGAAAAGACCGAAGAAGAAATTCCTTTGCTGGATCTGCATTATCAATCGGGGAAACTCTTCATTTGCCCACAATGCCTCCCCATATTAATCCATAAATCTGAAAAACTGGTTGATAAACTACCCGGCGCTGAGAACTTCGGAGACGCCGAACATCACCACTAAAAGATGAGAAAGCTTTCTTTTCTTACGCGCACATCCTTCCTGATCGGAGGATTTTTCGCGCTGGATAAAGGGCTGGCCTTTTTGCGCTCGATCATTATCGCGCGCCAATTCAGCCTGAGCTTCGAGCTGGATGCTTTCAATGTTGCCAACAACCTGCCCGACATGCTCTTTGCGCTGATCTCAGGTGGGGCGATGTCGATGGCGCTGATCCCCATCCTGAGCGAATATCTGACCACCCGTGGCCGTCCCGAAGCATGGAAGCTGTTCTCCAGGATTGCCAATCTCGCCTTTGTAGTAACGGCCATAGTTGGGATCTTTATCGCCATCTTTGCTGAGCAAATCGTCCGCTCTGAGATAGGTATCGCACCAGGATTTGGTCCCGAAGAGCAGGACGTGATCATCAAACTGATGCGTTTGAATCTGATCGCAACGACGATTTTCTCAGTCAGCGGTCTCGTGATGGGCGGTCTGCAAGCCAACCAGCATTTCTTCCTGCCCGCAATGGCACCCGCGCTATATAATATCGGTCAAATATTTGGCGCGCTGGTTTTTTCACCCACCGAGCCTTATACAATCGGCCCGGTCACTTTCCCTGCCCTCGGGCTGGGCATCCCTGGTCTTGTTTATGGCGTCATCCTTGGTGCAACCCTGCATCTCGGGATCCAAATCCCGGGTCTGATCAAATATAAATTCCGCTGGACACCCTCACTTACACTCAAGGACGAAGGCGTGCTTATGGCGCTCAAGATCATGGGGCCACGTCTGGTCACCATGATCGGAATCCAATTGATTTTCATCGCCCGCGATAATTTTGCCTCGCGGCTCGGGGTCGGCGCAATCACCTCCCTGACCTATGGCTGGATGATCATGCAGGTCCCCGAGACCCTGCTCGGCACAGCGATTGCGACAGCCATCCTGCCAACGATCTCCGAATATGCAGCCACTGAAAATTGGGGAAAGTTCCGTGAAACGATTGAGAACGCCATCCGCGTGTTGATCGCGTTAACCTTGCCTTTCGCAGCCATTCTTGCCGCAGGTTTGCTACCGCTTGTCCGTCTGGTTTTTGGCTTCGACGTGGATGGCACCTCCCTGCTCACATGGACAGCCCGTGCCTATTTGCTCACCCTGGCCGGATACGCTCTCCAGGAAGTCCTCTCGCGGGCCTTCTACGCCCGAAAAGAGGCCCTCATTCCTCTGGCGACGATCTTCGTCCGCTTTGGTCTTTATATTCTGGGCGGAGTGATCGTGTTGAAGTATTATCCTCATCTGAGTGCGATCGGGATCGCGTTGGCAGAGTTGGCGGTAGCGATTGAAGCGGCATTGATGCTTGCCATAATGAACGCACGCCTCCCGGAGGGCGTTTCGGCATTTCCATCCCTTGGCCGAGGATTATTGGCAGCCCTTCTCGGCGGAGTATCCGCTTACGCAGTTGCTCTTTATTTACCCGGCGGGGCAGTGCTTACCGCGATCATCGGGATGTTGGTTGGAGCGGGGATTGCATTGCCAATCGTATGGAAAGAAATACGCCTGCTATTTAATCTCTAAGCGTGTATAATAGCTCCCATGTCTGAATCAATTGAAGATACACAACCTGTAAAAACAAATAAAAAAACCAGTAGAAAAAGATTATTTATCACCATACTGGGATTCATCCTCATCCTCGCGCTGGGCGCCTTTGGCGGATACAACTCGGGGATCGGCATCCGAAAAAGCGCAGAAGCGACCCAGATCGGCCAGGCTCTTGGCGAACAATTCGAACTCGGAGCCATCGCCCTGGCAGAAGGGCGTTATGACCATGCCCGCCAACATTTTGAATTTATTGTTCAACATGAGCCCACCTATCCCGGTGCTGCTGAAGCGATGGCTCAGGCCATTTTGGGGATGACTTTTACCGCCACCCCAACAATTACACCTTCCCCAACGCTCACCCCCACCCCTGATTTACGCGGCGCGGAGGCGATCATTAATAATGCGCAACAACTTATCAACACCGGTGATTGGACAAATGCCCTCGCCGCGCTCGATCAACTCCGAAAAGAAGCTCCTGACTACCGAACCGCAGAAGTGGATGGGATGTATTATTTCGCCCTGCGCTACAATGGTGCAGATAAAATTGCCAAACTAGGCGATCTTGAGGGTGGTATCTACTTCCTGACCTTGGCAGAGCGTTTTGGACCCCTGGATAGCACCGCAAATAATCTGCGTGCAAATGCACGGCTCTATATCACCGGTGCTACATTTTGGGAAATTAACTGGGAGCAGGCTGTAAACTACTTTGGTCAGCTTGCGGCATTTGCCCCCAATGTCTGGGATGCGGCCTCCAATATGACGGCGGGGGAACGTTATCGGATCGCGTTGATGCGGTATGGTGATGAACGCTTTTTAGCAGATGACTTTTGTGGTGCTTATGCGCAGTATTCAAATGCGCTCGCCTATGGCGGGTTGGATGAAACTGCCACAAAATATTCCTACGAGGCCTATGATATCTGTTATCCGGCGACCGCAACTCCCGAACCAGCCCCAATTCCGACAGATACGCCTGTTCCCTCGCCATAAGCGATGAATACCATGCCTGTCTGGGCTCTGGCCCTGATATATTGGCTACATATGCTGGCAACGGTTATTTGGCTAGGTAGCCTTGTTGCACTGAGTTTGCTTGTTTTACCTGCTGCCCGCCGCAGTCTCGACACTAAATCGCAAAGCCAATTGCTTGAAGCCATCCAGCATCGGCTGGACCCATTGGGTTGGTTTAGCCTCGCGCTTTTGCTGGTAACAGGCCTGTTCCAGATGAGCGCCAACCCCAATTACGAGGGTTTTCTCGCCATCAGCGGACAATGGGCGATTTCCATTCTGGTCAAACATATCTTTTTCGGGCTGATGATCCTCGTCAGCGCAGCGCAAACCTGGTGGCTGCTGCCCTCCCTTCGACGGGCGATGCTTCGTCAGCAGAAAATCGGGGATGAGACAGAATTGATTGCCTTGCGAAAACGAGAAGCTTTATTGCTCAATCTCAATCTAATTTTGGCGATTCTCATTGTAGGAATGACTGCGCTGGCCAGGGCTGCTTAAAAATTAAGCTGTAAAATGAAGGTCCCGTTCCCTTGAAGGGAACGGGACCTTTTTCTAACAAGCGACCGAGTGTTTAGAAATCCTCGGTCCCTTGCTTTAAGCCTGGTTTATGCGCCAACATCCTTAAGAGCCTTCAATGCTGCTTCGTGCAGCAGACCATTCGTTGCCAGCACACCACGATTATTGACCAGTTTGCGCCCGGACGAAAAATCCAGTGGCTTGCCACTAAGATCACTGATCCTCCCGCCTGCCTCCTCCAACACCAGTGAGCCAGCTGCCTGATCCCAAATTTTTTCCTGATAATCGGGCATCTTCGGTGAAAGGAGCCGCAGGATGATCTCCCCCGCACCTGCTGCCAGCACCGCATATTTGACCTGAGAATCCATCCGAACAGGCTCAGCCTGTGTTCCTAATGCGGATGCGAACTGATCTATTTTGCTGACATCCGTATGCCCGGATTCAAAGGAGCGCATCAGACGGGCCTCAACTCCCTCCGCACGCGGGGAGGCTTGGATCCGTTTCCAGTCATTTTTCTCGAAACCGGCAATACTCGTTAACCAGGTCCCCTCGCCACGTACCGCGATGAGAAGTGATCCCTCCCCTCCCGGTTCGGAGATAAATCCGTCCGTCAGGTTGGGACAGCCAAGAACACCGATCTTTACATCCCCTTCTTCGACAAGTGCCAGTGCGACAGCATACTGGTCGCCACGGATAAAACCCTTCGTACCGTCGATGGGATCAAGCGTCCAGAAGCGGTTGGCAGAATCTGCTGCTCCCCGGTCAATCCACTCACAAACGGAAGCAGGCTTGGCTTCGGGTATGAAGCGAGCGGCGTAGGCTGTCACCTGTTCCAATAGATGCTCTGCCCCTTCTTCTTTTAGTGCATCTGAGGCTTCTTCTCCCACTAATACCGCATCAGGAAAATCTACCATCAGCAAATATGAAACGAGCGCCTGCGAGGCAAAATCCGCGACTGTGACGGGAGATTTATCACCTTTGGTAAGGGCAGAGGCAGCGGTTTCGGTTTGCACCATTTGGATAAGCTGAGAAGCTTTCTGCACTGCGTTCAACGCAAATATAATTTCAGGGTCATTGAGATCGATCATGAATTTTCCTTTTTTCTAAACACCAGGGTCACAAAAGCTCTCAAAGGATAAACTTTGTACTTCTTTGTGCTCTTTGTGTTTAATTGGTTTCCGCTAAAACGCCCGTCAGATCATAGGCCATTGCGCCGGTAATGCGCACGGGGACCATTGCACCAATTTCGGCTTCACCTTCGATTAAGACCAGGCCATCAATTTCAGGCGCATCACGGTAGGAGCGACCTATGGCAATTCCATCATCAAAGCCTTCAATGAGCACATCCAGCGTCTTGCCAACGAAAGATTGATTGATCTGCAATGAGATTTTTTGCTGGATTTCCATTAAGCGTTCCCAGCGTTCTTCCTTTACTTCTGCCGGGACTGGATCACCCAAAGGCTCACTGGTCGTGCCTGGCTCAAAGGAGAATTGGAAGGCACCCACACGGTCAAAGCGTGTCTCTTCAATAAAGTCGAGCAGGGCCTGGAATTCCTCTTCGGTTTCACCAGGATACCCGACAATAAAAGTCGTGCGGATGGCCAGATTTTCAATGCGCTCACGCATCTTGGCGAGGGTTTTGTGAACCCAATCCATATTGGCGGGGCGCTTCATCCGTCGCAGGGCCATTGGGGCGGCGTGCTGGAGGGGAATATCAAGATAAGGCAATATCTGTGGTCGGGAGGCCATCACATCGATCATACGATCTGTGACATAACCCGGATAGGCATACATGATCCGGATCCATTCCATTTCGGCAACAGAATCGGTCAGCTCTTCAAGCAAAATGGCAAGCCCATCCTTCATGCCGAGATCATGACCGTAATCAGTCGTATCCTGAGCGATCAGGATCAACTCACGGACGCCATTATCGCTTAATATCTGTGCTTCCTCGAGGATGGCTTCCAGCGGGCGGCTGACAGCAGTTCCCTTAATAAGAGGGATTGAGCAAAAAGCGCATGGACGACGACAACCATCTGCGATCTTAAGATATGCGCTGGCACCAAAGACATTCGCCCGTAAGATATCGCTTTCATCCGTACCAACAGTTTTGGCATTTTCCGGTAAATGATAAAGTACTTCGGGGCGATAATTATTGCGCATATTTCGGAGCTTTTTTACTACCTGCACAATATCCATCCAGCGACGAGTACCGAGCATCCCATCTACACCGGGAACTTCCTGGGCAACTAATTCGCTAAAACGCTGCGTCAGGCAACCAGCCGCGATCAGCAATTGCCCCTCTTCTTTCTCTTCCGCAAGCTCCCGCAAGACGCCAATTGATTCATCACGGGAGGGACCAATAAATCCGCAAGTGTTGACGATTAACACATCCGCCAGAGCTGGGTCTTCCGAGGCATTGTAACCATCCCGCAAAAGAAGCTGCGCCATCGAATCAGAATCAACTGTGTTCTTGGCACAACCTAATGAAACTAAGTGAAAAGTATTTTCTTTCATATTTTTATACCTATAATAAGTGGAGAATGCACTTCAAACGATAAGCCATCACAATGGTAAAGGCACATTTCTCTTTGGTCTTTAATCGGCCGGCCCAACTACTGTTGCAAGGGGTGTTAATGTCGGCGAAGGGGTAATTGTTGGGGTCGGTGTGACGGTGGCTGGGAGGGTCGGTGTTACCGTTGGGGTCAAGATGGTGCGAGCACCATAAATACGCTGAACTACCTCACCAAAGCCACCCATCAACCCCATATCACGTTGATTATAGGCAATGCGTACACCTGCACCATTGGCCGTTAAAATTTCCACTTGCTCATTTCCCTCATAAACAAAGGTCGCATTGGGTTGAGCCCGACCTTCAAAAACAAGTTTCCCATCCACGTTAACGCGAATCCAAGCGCGCTCTAAAATTGTCACTAGAATCTGTACTCCGGGATTTTCCTCTTCAAAAATAGTTTCATCCAGGGGAACTACCGTCCCGGCTTCTACTACGGGGGTATTCACCACAAGCAAAGTCGGCGTAACGATTTCGTCAAGAGTCAGCGTGGGGGTGCTCATCAATATCTCTGAAATTGAGGGAGCAGTTGCCTCCACCCTTGTTGCGACCTGCGTTTTGGCTATTCTTCCCAGCCCCCAAATTGAGAAGGCAATTAAAAGCGCGATTAGCCCCACTCCAAAAATCAAGTCTGGGGCAACATAACCACCCAATGAAAATTTACGTCTTCTCTTTTTAATTGATCCCTGAAACTGATCTGCCATCTCAAGATGTCGCTCAATGCGTTGTGCTTGCAACCCTTCTGCAAATTCCAGGAGAATTGCATCGGTATCCAGGTCCAAAAAATCAGCATAATTATTCAACATGCCTCGGGTTTGCACAGAGGAAGGCAGGGATTCATATTTCCCCGACTCGAGGGCAGCTAAATAATGAGGGCGCAGGTGGAGGTGCCCTTCGATCTCCTCATATGTGAGGCTGAGCATCTCTCTTCGTTCACACAGGATTGAGCCAATCCTTGCAAATATGATCCGAGATTCTTCTGGAGGATGGGATGACTCGTGAGCGATATTCTCGTCGACGCTGGCAGGTTTATCAGGTGTTGGCAGCACTTCGGGTGCGAGAGTTGGGCTTGCTTCCTCTATGGGATCAGATTCGGCCTCTTGCACGGGAGCCGGTTCAGGACCTGAACGTGGTACGCCAATCCGACGCAACAAGCGTACCCAAAAAGATATGGCTTCCTTCTCATCAGTGGAGGATTCCACATCCGTTTCTTCTTCAGGAATTTCCTCACTTTCTGCGGTAGATGCTTTCTCTACTTTTGAAAACTCAGAAGAAATCTTTGTGACCTCAGCGTTGCGCATTTCGGCAAGAATGGAATCGATATCCAGATCCAGATGTTGGGCATAGAGACGCAAAAAGCCACGCCCCTGCGCTGGAGAGGGCATGACCGAGAAATCATCCGCTTCCAGAGCCTCGAGATATTTGATGCGGATATGTGTGCTCTCAAAGACATCCTCGAGGCTGAGGTTGTGGTCAAGACGGGCGTTTTTGAGTTGCTGACCAATGGTAAGAGACATGGTTAAGACAACATCACCGGACCCCTGTATGAAAGGAGAACCGGCGATGTAATTGTGTTCAAGTGACGAAAAAATTTAGGCTTCGGTTTCTTCGATTTCTTCTGTTTTTTCTGCCGCTTCTTCTACAGGCTCTACTACATCTGAATCATCTACAACTTCGGCTTCTTCAGAAGCATCTAATTCTTCTACAGCTTCTGGCATAACTGAGGCTTCAACATTTTCTTCTTCCTCAACGCCTGGAACATATTCTTCCCCTTCCGCAGGAGCGGCTTCGCCTTCACGGTAAACCACAACATTGAACTCAGGGACAAGATCCATTGTTAAACGTGCCTTGGCAATATGTTTGCCTAAGGTGCGGATCGGCTGGACTTCGATCTGCTGTTTTTTTATTTTGAAGCTGGTTTCTTTTTCAACGGCATCAGCAATTTGTTGGGTTGTGATGGAACCGTAGAGTTTATCAGAATCACCAGCCTTAGCAGAGAAGAGCAGTCGCAAACCCTCGATCTGTTCAGCCAGGCCACCTAACTCATTGTTAAGAGCCTCACGTCGTTCTGAGGCTTTCGAGCGGATGCGGTCAGCTTGTTTGAGCGCGCCGGGAGTGGCGAGGATCGCCAATCCCTGAGGGATTAAATAGTTACGGCCGTAGCCATCTGCAACCTTTTTCACGTCACCGGCACGACCGAGCTTAAATACGTCTTTGATCAATAAGATTTTCATTTTTTTCTCAAGCCCTTCGGAATATAAGATTAATACGGAGCGAAGGGTACTACGCTCCGACCCGAAAGTATACCAGAGGGAATGAAGGCCGTCAAATTACTGGATCGGATTTAATCTTGCCAAAGATACAGAGCACTAGTAAGATAAGAGCATGAAATCCTGGAAAAATTATTTTAAAGAAATGGCAATTATCGCGGGCGTTGTCCTGCTCGTTTTTTTGATGATGGACTATAATTCCCGCCTTGACAAGCTAAATCAGCTTAACGATAAAGCACTCACCGTTCGTGCTGAGGCTACAGAAGTGAACCAGACCCAGATCACGTTGCAAACCCAAATCGCAGAAGCAACATCAGACGCCATTACAGAAAGAGAAGCCAGAAATAGTGGGGAAATCCAGGAAGGGGACCAACGAATTGTGCCTTTGCCCTCGGATGGCCCTCCGCTGCCAGATACATTTATTCCGACACCTGTACCTGAGCGTATAAAAAAATGGCAGGTCTGGATGGAGCTTTTCTTTGGGAGATAAATCTCTGAATGCTTCGCAATAACCAATGGGCACATATCCGCTCCACGCGTTTAATCGGGCTTGCCTCCGTTATTTAAATGAAAAACCTGTCTTTTCAGACAGGTTTTTGCTAAAGTGGCGAGAGTGGGACTTGAACCCACGACCTAAGGCTTATGAGTCCTCCGCTCTGCCAACTGAGCTACCTCGCCATAGCGGAGCAAATATTACTATGGTCTCTTTTTTTTGTCAACGGCGTTGAGAAAACTACCGCACACGACGCCGCCATTCTTCCCTAAATCCTAATTCTTTTATGCTAAGGCCTGATTCCAACGTCAGGAAATCTGTTAGTAAACGGTTAAATTTTGCCGTAGAATCAAGCATTGGAAAATAGCCAGCTCCATCAAAAACAATATGTTGCCCATAATCAGACAGGAGGCTCAACGCTTGAAAACTTGGTTGCGCAACAAGTGGATCTTGATCTCCGTTAACCAAAAGGCAGGGCGTGTGTTGAAGAATGACATTCTTGAATAGATTGCTTGCAATAATTCCGTTTTTCGAGGCGTGAATAGCTGCCGGATCTGTTTTTTTTGCATCAGCAAGTGCAATTTGCGCATCTGGCATATGACTCGAAAGCCAGCTAACCAATTCATCCATTGTATCTGTATATAAACGGGGGTTGATCTTTTCTGTGTCCAGTGGACAATTGATAATCATCACCCGATCTACTATGTTTGCATATGTGGAAGCAAATTCAAGGGCGACCAAAGCCCCCAAACCATGTCCTACCAGGGCGATTTTCCCGATCCCCATCTTTTCAAGAAAGGCGTGAAGAAGCGCCGCCTGTTTTTTTAGACTATATTTCTCTTGCTCCCGAGAATGGTGCGCGGTATCTCCAAAGCCCCAGAGATCAAGAGCGTAGGCGCGAAAGGATGTTGATGTGGTTTGCATGGAGGATATCCAATACCTCCATGAGCCAACCCAACCGTGCAAAAAGATAACCGGGCGTCCCCGCCCAAGCACCTCATAATGCACAATCGCTCCTTCAAGTAAAACTACGCTCATTTTCTATTCGTCTCCGGTCTCATTTGCGTACTTGTCATTTCCGGTCTCATTTG
>JACNJN010000113.1 GCA_014382535.1 Candidatus Desulfolinea nitratireducens
CATCCGTGAAGGCGGTCTGACCGTCGGCGCTGGTGTGATCACCAAACTACTTTAAAAGGTAATTCAATGGCTAAACAAAGAATCCGTATCCGCCTGAAGGCATATGACCATCGAGTCCTCGATCAATCTGCTAAACGAATTGTAGATACCGCTGAACGAAGTGGTGCCCATGTTGTTGGCCCTGTACCCTTGCCAACAAAGAAAGAACGGTTTACAATACGACGTTCGACGTTCATTGATAAAGATTCGCACGAACATTTTGAGATCCGCACGCATAACCGTTTGATTGATGTACTGGATCCCGAATCAAAAACGATTGATATGCTGATGCGGCTCAATTTGCCAGCAGGCGTGGATATTGAAATAAAGATTTAGCCTTTTGTAATTTAACATAGCATTATCACAATGTGCATTGCTGACCGTAAAACAAAAGCCAGCAATGCCGATGTGTGTAAGACGATAACGCAAGAGTTGTTTTGTGAGCAGACCAATAATAAATGCTCTGCTCCAAGGTAACTGACTGCGTTATTCAGGAGATGATGCAGCCAAGCCCGGCTGACAGTCTTAAAAATTCTTTGAAGGAGAAAATTGAAATGTTGAAAGGGCTGATTGGAAAAAAGATCGGTATGACCCAGATCTTTGACGAAGCCGGTGTAGCTTTACCGGTTACTGTCATCGAGGCTGGGCCTTGTTATGTTACACAGGTGCGTACTCATGAAGTTGATGGGTATTCTGCCGTGCAACTTGGCTTTGGTGAGGTGAACCCGAAACGATTGACAGGTGGACAACGTGGGCATCTCAAAGTGAATGATGTATCCCCCTTACGCTTTTTGCGTGAATTCCGTATTAAATCTCCAGAAGTTGGTGTAGGCGATAAGGTTACCGTTGAAAACTTTGAACTGGGTGAGCGTGTTGATATTTCTGGCACCAGCAAAGGTAAGGGTTTTCAAGGTGCTATGAAGCGCCACGGCTTTCGCGGTGGACATGCGACTCATGGTCAATCTGACCGCCAGCGTTCCCCAGGTTCTGTTGGCGCAGGTACTACGCCCGGTCGAGTTCATAAAGGGAAGAAGATGCCTGGCCAGATGGGAAATGTTCGCGTAACCTCCCAGGGCCTCAAAGTTGTTCTTGTTGATGTTGAACGCAACCTGCTCGGCGTAATGGGATCTGTCCCTGGCGGAAAAGGTGGCGTCGTCATCATCAAAGGGGCGCGCAAGCAATAAGCGCAGGTATTGGGAGCAAATATCATGAAAGTAGATGTTTTAAATATTGAGGGCAAAAAGCTTCGCCAGGTTGAATTACCTGCCGCTGTCTTTGAAGCTCCAATTAATATAGATTTGATGCACCAGGCTTATGTCCGGCAGATGGCGAATGCTCGTTTAGGTACGCACAAAACCAAAAGCCGTGGTGAGGTATCTGGCGGCGGTCGCAAACCGTGGCGTCAAAAAGGAACCGGTCGAGCCCGTCAGGGCACCATCCGTGCTCCTCAATTTGTTGGCGGCGGTAGAGTTCATACCCCGCGTCCTCGTAGTTATGAGAAACGAATGCCGCGTAAGATGCGTCAGGCAGCTTTACGCTCGGCCCTTTCTGTCAAAGCGGCAGAAGCCAGGATTGTTGTTGTTGACGATCTCATTTTGGCTGAATCCAAAACCCGCCTGATGGTAGAAGCTTTGGGACATTTGGTAGGTGAAGCAAGCGCACTTCTTCTGTTGCCTGAGAAAAATCAGACTTATGAGGTTGCAATGCGCACCTCAGAGAATATTCCAGATACAAAGGTTTTATTGGCTAACTATATCAATATCCGTGATCTTTTAGGCTTTGATAAAGTGGTGATTTCTCTAAAAACATTAGACGCCCTGAAAGCGCACTTAGGATAGGAGGCTACAATGACCACAATTTATGATGTCCTTCGTCGCCCGCTGGTTACTGAGAAAACCAATTATCAAATAAATACATTGAATCAGTACACTTTTATTGTTAGCAATGATGCAACCAAGGCGATGGTAAAAGAAGCTGTCGAGACGATCTTTGATGTGGCTGTGACAAGCGTGAATATCATGAAAACCCCGGCGAAGCGCAGCGTTCGCGCACGCAGCCGCCGTTTGATGGTGCGTAAAGCTGGTATCAAGAAAGCGATTGTTACGTTAGCCGAAGGCAATTCAATTGAAATATTTGAAGGTGTACAGTAATGGCTGTAAAAAAATATAAACCGACTACACCCGGTCAGCGTAATAAGACTGGGTATACGTTTGAAGAGATCACGAAGAAAACTCCTGAGCGTTCTTTGATCATCCCGTTGCGCAAAAGCGGTGGTCGTAATGCCCATGGACGTGTGACCGTTCGCCATCGTGGTGGTGGGCATCGTCGTTTTATCCGCATTGTAGATTTTAAGCGCGATAAGCTTGGCGTCCCCGCTCGAGTGGCAGCAATTGAATATGATCCGAATCGAACGGCTCGTTTGGCACTGCTTTTCTATGCAGACGGCGCAAAACGATATATCGTGGCCCCATTGGGTGTCAAGGTTGGCGATATGTTAATGTCTGGCCCTGGTGCAGAAATTCGAGATGGAAACAGTTTGCCGATTGCCAATATCCCGGTGGGGACGATGATCCACAATATCGAGATGAAAGAAGGCAAGGGCGCACAAATGGTGCGTTCGGCAGGAGCTTCAGCTCAATTGCTGGCAAAAGAAGGTGATTATGCTCAAATCCGCTTGCCCTCTGGCGAGGTTCGCTTGATCCGCCAGGTTTGCTATGCGACGATTGGTCAGGTTGGCAATGTTGAGCGCAGCAATATCAAACTGGGCAAGGCTGGGCGCAAACGCCACCTGGGCATTCGCCCAACAGTCCGTGGTTCTGCGATGAACCCAAACGATCACCCTCATGGTGGTGGTGAAGGTCGTCAACCAATTGGTATGCCTGGACCCAAAAGCCCGTGGGGTAAGCCCACTTTGGGTTTCAAGACCCGCCGCAATAAAGATACTGACAAGTATATTGTGCGCCGCCGCAATAAAGGCAAGCGATAGGGATAAGCGAGGAATTTATTATGTCACGATCATTGAAAAAAGGGCCATTTATTGACCCGAAACTACTCGTAAAAATTGATGCCATGAACCAAAAAGGTGAGAAGACAGTTATTCGGACCTGGAGCAGGGCGAGTGTGATCTTTCCCCAAATGGTTGGGCATACAATTGCCGTGCACGATGGTCGCCGCCATGTTCCGATCTATATTACTGAAAATATGGTTGGACATCGATTGGGAGAATTTGCCCCCACGCGCACCTATCGTGGTCACGTAGGGTAATGGCAGGAGTTTGAATTATGGCTACTCAAGATATTCGCGCTAAATTAAGCTACCACTCAGTATCTGCTCAGAAAGTCCGCCTTGTAATCAACCTGATTCGCGGCAAAGATGCTGTTTATGCGCTTGAAATGTTGCGCTTTGTTCAAAAACGCTCTGCAGAGCCTGTTCGTAAGTTATTGGCCTCTGCCGTTGCCAATGCTGAGGAAAATTTTGGTCTAAACCGGGATGACCTGTATATTGCCAAAATTTATGCGGATGAAGCACCCACTCGTAAATGGCGTCGCTTTGGCGCGCGCGGTCGGTTTAAACCGCTTTTGCGCCGCTCTTCGCATGTAACCGTAATCTTGCGTGAGCGAGAAGTATAAAGAAAAGGACGCAAAGGAGATATTATGGGTCGTAAAGTTCATCCCGTTGGATTTCGCCTGAAGATCACGCATCCGTGGAAAGCCCGTTGGTTTGCTAAAGGGGCTCAGTATCGGGAGCAATTGCAACAGGATATTGCTATTCGCAGTTTGCTGACAGGCGTTGCCGCAAAAGGTGGTACTCCAACTTATCGTAAAGTCGAAGAGCTTCGTAAGGAATTATCAGAATCTGTATTGAACCAGCGTGCTGGTATTTCAAATATTGAGATTGAGCGTTTTCCTGGCAAAATCAAGGTCTCTATTCATACTGCCAAACCTGGTGTCTTGATTGGCCGCAAGGGCGAAAGCGTAAAGAAGGTTCGCGCAACGCTCGAAGAGCTGGTTGGGCAAATAGTTGATTTGGATGTGAAAGAAATTAAATCGCCAGACACCGATGCTCACTTGATCGCGGTCAATATTGCTGATCAGTTGACCCGTCGAATTGCTTATCGTCGTGCTATGAAGCGTGCGATCCAAAATGCAATGAGGCAAGGTGCTGAGGGTGTAAAAATTGAGGTTTCAGGTCGCTTGAGTGGTGCTGAAATGGCGCGGCGTGTGTGGTTGCGCGATGGGCGTGTACCTCTGCAAACCCTAAGAGCTGATATTGACTTTGCTGTTGTCAAATCAATAACTGCTTATGGCGCAATTGGCGTCAAAGTTTGGGTTTACAACGGTGAGAAAATGCCTAAAGTTGAAGAAGAAGCTGAAACAACCGAAGGCGTCTACGTTAGTAGGTAGGCAACTCTCAAGGTTGTTTGAGGAAAGAGGTTATTTTTATGTTGATGCCGAAACGCTTTAAGTGGCGTAAACAAATGCGTGGTCGAATGCGAGGCAAAGCATTACGCGGAGCTGAGGTAAGTTTTGGAGACTATGGCATTCAGGCCTTGGAACCAGGTTGGATTTCAGCCAGGCAGATCGAAGCCGCACGCCGAGCAATTGTACGTTCGATGAAGCGCCGTGGTAAGGTGTGGATCCGAATTTTCCCAGACAAACCTTATACCAAACGCGCGGCTGAGTCCCGTATGGGTAAGGGAAAAGGGTCAGTTGAATATTGGGTAGCAGTTGTAAAACCCGGTCGAATTATGTTTGAGATTGGCGGTCTCCCTGATGATGTGGCTGTAGAAGCTCTTAAGCTTGCGCAGTATAAATTGTCGATCAAAACAAAGATCGTTTCTCGAGACTTAGGAGAGTAGACATGAAAGCAAATGAACTACGCAAATTGTCTATCGACGAGATTGAAGCCAAAATATCAGATGCCCGTGAGGAGTTAATGAAACTCCGTTTTCAGCAGGTTACCGGTCAGTTAACAGATACCAGCAGAATGCGTTTCGTGCGTCGTGATATAGCTCGGATGAGCACGATAGTAAATGAGCTTGATTCCGAAGTTGAATTGGAAGGTGAGGCATGAACGAGCGTCGTCGAATGAATGGATTTGTAACCAGCAACAAAATGATAAAAACTGTAGTGGTAGAGATTACACGGACTTATCAACATCCTCTTTACCGAAAAGTTGTTCATAGCAGCAAGCGTGTTAAAGCACATGATGAACTTGATTGCAATATTGGCGATGAAGTTCGCATCGTAGAAAGCCGCCCGATTTCAAAAGATAAGCGTTGGGTTGTTGAGGCGATTATCAAGCGCGAAACGCGAACTGCTGATACAGGTGTAGGAGAAATAAGCAATGATACAAACTGAATCACGTTTAAAAATTGCTGATAACACCGGTGCACGCGAAATATTGGTGATCAATGTGACGGGTGGCTCAGTACGTAAGACAGGCGCCGTTGGCGATGTTGTCGTCGGTACTGTAAAAGTTGCCACACCGCAGGGTGCTGTAAAGAAAAGCGAAATTGTGCGCGCAGTTATTGTCCGCTGTTCTAAAGAATGGCGCCGTGATGACGGTTCTCATATTCGCTTTGATGATAATGCCGCAGTTATTCTTGATACTGATGGAAAAAACCCCAAGGGCAGCCGTATTTTTGGTCCTGTTGCGCGTGAATTGCGAGAGCGTGGCTATACCAAGATCGTTTCGCTGGCCCCGGAAGCACTTTAGGGTTTTGGGAGCAAAATAATGAAAAACAAAATCCGCAAAGGTGATACCGTTGAAATTATTAGCGGTCGCTTTGAAGATAAAGGCAAACGCGGTGAGGTGATTAACGTCATCCCTGATGATGATCGTGTCGTTGTGCAAGGTGCTAATTTGCGCACAAAACATCAGGCGCAAGTGCAAACGCAAGGGCGTACGATCAATCCTGGGATGATTAAATTTGAAGGAACAATGCATATCTCTAACGTAATGCTTGTTTGTCCAAAATGTGATCAACCAACGCGTATCGCAGTGCAGCGTGACGAAGATGGTGCTCACCGTGTTTGCAAAAAATGCCAGGCGATCATCGAATAGGCTAGGCTGGAGCGATATGAATAAGATGAAAGAGTTTTATCAGGAAGAAGCGGTACCATCACTAGTAAAAGACTTTGGTTTTACGAGTGTGATGCAGGTACCACGTATTGAAAAGGTTGTTGTCAATATTGGTCTCGGTGAGGCCAAAGATAACCCCAAAGTTTTGGGTGCGGCTTCTGGCGACCTTGCCATTATCACTGGGCAAAGACCGGTGATGACCAAAGCCCGCAAGAGCATCGCGAATTTCAAATTGCGTGAAGGTTTAACAATTGGAACCAAGGTGACCTTGCGTGGTGAAAAAATGTGGGCTTTTCTGGATCGTTTGATCAACGTAGCGCTGCCGCGTGTCCGTGATTTTCGCGGGATTTCTGCCAATTCTTTTGATGGACGCGGAAATTACACCCTGGGCCTCAAAGATCAATTGATTTGGCCCGAGATTGATTATGACAAAATTGATAAACTGCGCGGGATGGAAATCACCATCGTTACCACCGCTCAGAATGATGACCAAGCTCGTTCTTTATTAACATTGCTTGGGATGCCGTTCAAAAAGGAAGCATAATATGGCACAAAAATGTATGCATTATCGTGAGATGAGGCGCAAGTATCCAACCCGTGTGCGTAACCGCTGCGAACGTTGTGGCCGCCCTCGTGGCTATATGCGCCGCTTTGGCTTATGTCGAATTTGCTTCCGTGAATTAGCGCTTGAAGGAAAAATCCCTGGCGTTACCAAAGCTTCTTGGTAGTTGGGTAGAGGTGAAATTATGAGTGTTTCTGATCCTATTGCTGATATGCTGACCCGTGTGCGTAATGCGGTCATGATTGGTCAAGCAACGGTTGCCATGCCTAGTTCCAAGATGAAAGTGGAAATTGCCAACATCCTTAAGGATGAAGGGTACTTGGAAAAGGTTGAAATCGTTGATGGGGAACGACCGAACCAGCCTGTACTGCGTGTACGGGTTAAATATGTAGGTAAGCGTCGCGAACGCCAATCCGTTTTGACCGGGTTGGAACGAGTAAGTCGTCCTGGACGCCGTGTTTATACCAAAAAACAGGATATTCCCTGGGTTCTTTCTGGTATCGGCATAGCAATATTGTCCACTCCTAAAGGAGTAATGACCGGGCAAAAAGCTCGTTCATTGGGTGTCGGCGGCGAACTCCTCTGTAAAGTTTGGTAACAGGAGGTACTGACTATGTCTCGTATTGGACGTATGCCTGTCATCATCCCAGAGGGTGTGCAGGTAGATATTAAAGGGTCTTTTGTGAAAGTAAAAGGCCAAAAAGGTGAAATGCAGCGTCAGTTTTCCCACTTGATGGAAATCGCAATGAAAGATGGACAGGTTGTCATAAAAAGAAAATCTAACCATCCGACAGAGCGCGCCCTTCATGGAACGACGCGGGCATTAATTGCAAATATGGTGCAAGGTGTCAACTCGGGTTTCGAGAAAACACTTGAAGTTCAGGGTGTTGGCTATCGAGCCGAAATGAATGGCAAGAACCTTGTATTGAACGTAGGCTATTCGCATCCTGTTGAGATTGAACCTGTGGATGGCATTAGTTTTGACGCGGATCCCAAAACCAAGCAAGTGAAGGTGATGGGCATTGACAAGGAAACAGTTGGCAAAGTTGCTTCTGAAATACGCAAAGTTCGCCCACCAGAACCTTATCATGGTAAAGGTATTCGTTATCTTGACGAGTACGTTCGCCGCAAAGCTGGAAAAGCCGGGAAAGGAATGTAAACTATGGGCGCTAAAAATCGTTCTGCCGCTCGCATTCGACGTCATGCTCGTGTGCGAAAACATGTTTCTGGAACTTCTGCACGCCCGCGATTGAGCGTATTTCGAAGTCTATCGGAAATTTACGCTCAGGTGATTGATGATGAGGCCGGTAAAACTCTTGTTTCTGCCTCCAGCATTGATGCTGAGTTGCGTGCAAAAATGAAAGGCCTGAAAAAGGTTGAACAAGCTCGTTTGGTTGGTGAATCTATTGCCGAGCGTGCAAAGGGAACGGGAATAACCAGCATTGTTTTTGATCGTGGTGGTTTCCGTTATACAGGGCGTGTAAAAGCCCTGGCAGATGCCGCACGTAAAGGTGGCCTGCAGTTTTAGGCCCGAGTGGAGAATACTATGCCAAACTTCGATAAAAATAAGAAATTTGAGAAAGATGATCTTGATGAGCGCATGATCGAGATCGCCCGTGTGGCAAAAGTGGTTAAAGGTGGTCGCCGCTTCCAATTCCGCGCAGCCATTGTGGTTGGTGATGGCAAAGGGAAAATCGGGATGGGAATTGGTAAAGCCAATTCTGTGCCCGATGCGATTCGCAAAGCCTCTGAGCGTGCACGTCGAGATCTGCACTTTGTGAATTTGTCTGACACGACCATTGCCCACGAGGTCCTTGGACGTGTTTCAGGCGCCAGAGTTCTTTTGAAACCGGCTTCACCTGGTACAGGCGTTATTGCTGCGGGCGGTGTTCGTGCTGTTTTGGAAGCCGCTGGCGTCAAAGATATTTTGACAAAATCTTTGGGCAGTAATAATGTCCTTAATGTTGTCAAGGCAACTTTTGATGCATTGGAACAGGTGAAATCGCCTGCTGAGGAAGCCGCCCGACGTGGTAAACCAGTCAAAGATCTGATGCCATTTTGGGAACGGAGGTAATCAGTCATGGCGAAGAATGCAGCTGAAAAGAAATTACGCGTCACTTTGGTGAAAAGCCCGATTGGATATAGCAAACGGCAGAAAGCCACTGTACGTGCTTTGGGACTACGTCGCATGAACCATACTGTGGAGCATGTGGATAACCCTGCTTTGCGTGGGATGCTTGTAAAAGTCAGCCACTTAATCAAAGTGGAAGAGTAGGATTTTATTATGAAATTACATGATCTTGCGCCAAATCCGGGCGCGAAGAAAAATCGAAAACGCATTGGGCGCGGTATTGCTGCAGGCCAGGGGAAAACAGCTGGTCGCGGTCAAAAAGGACAGAAAGCACGTTCCGGTAGCGGTGGCAAATTATATCGCCAGGGCGGTAACCTGCCTTTCTTCCGTCGTCTGCCATTTATGCGTGGTAAGGGTTTCACGCCGTTGAACAGGATTGAGTATAACGAAATCAATCTTGATCAGTTAGATGAAGCATTCAAGGCTAATGCAGAAGTGACGCCTGAAAGTCTGAAAGCTGCCCGTTTGCTGCGCGATTCTCGTAATCCAGTTGTTATTTTGGGGCGCGGCGAAATTAAAGCTGCCCTTAAAGTGCAAGCGCACCGTGTAAGTAAGGGAGCACAAGAGAAAATTGAAGCCGCTGGTGGTAGCGTAGAGATAATCAATTAGCTTGTCGTAAGACTAGGAGAGTTATATGAAGCAGACTTTTTCTGGATGGCGTTACTTGTGGACCTCGATTGATATTCGACGTAAATTGCTGTACACGTTGGGTTTCCTGGCTTTATATCGAGTAGCTGCAAATGTTCCCGCCCCCGGTGTGGATTTTGAGGCACTGGCGGCATTCCGTGCCAATCTTGGTGCCAGCGGAACTTTCTTTAACTTCCTCGATCTTTTGTCTGGCGGCACAGTCTCGCAATTTTCACTGTTATCAATGGGTGTCTATCCTTATATTACAGCCCAAATTATTTTGCAGTTGCTCACCCCAATCATCCCTGCTTTACAACAACGGATGAAAGATGATCCGCGCGAAGGCCAAAAGTGGATGGAAAAGTGGACCTATATTCTGGCTGTACCTATGGCAGCGCTCTCAGCGATTGGCCAGGTCAATATCTTTAATTCTTATGCACAACAATTAGGCCTCAATCAGATACTCCCCTTTGGGTTTAGTAGCGATCTTATCCTCTCGTCTATTACCGTCCTGGTGGCAATGACCGGCGGAACAATGTTCGCTATCTGGCTTGGTGAGTTGATTTCTGAATACGGGATGCGTAAGCAAGGTCTTTCTCTGATCATTTTTGCAGGCATTGTTGTCAACTTGCCCAGTAATCTAGTCCGTTTGATGAGCGATGAGCAGAACAGATGGGTTTTGTTGGCAATGACGATCGTTGTATTGGTATTGACTATCTTTGCCATCGTCTTTGTGCAGCAAGGGCGCCGAAATGTCCCCGTGATGTACCCTGGGCGGCGTATGGGAAACCGTATGTCCATGCCGGTTAAAGGCACTTTACCATTGATGGTCAATATGGCCGGAATGATCCCCCTGATTTTTTCCAGTGCAATTTTGCAATTTCCAGCAATTGTTTCCAGCTATTTTGTTGGGTCTGAAACACCGTGGATTGCTAATTTTGCAAAGGGAGCCCAAAGTACATTTGATGGTTCGGGTGGCGTTTACTGGTTGCTCTATTTCTTAATGGTGGTTATCTTCACCTTCTTCTATACCGATGTTCTTTTCGCCCAGCAAAATTATGGCGATAACCTGAAGCGGATGGGTGCACAAATTCCTGGTATTAGCCGGGGAGCCCCAACCCAGAAATATCTAACAAAAGTCCAGCGGCGCATTACCCTGCCGGGCGCGTTATTCCTTGGTCTTGTAGCTGTCTTGCCATATTTGATGCAGTTTATATTGCCGATTAGTTCTCAGGGCGCAGGATTGCTGCTTGTTTCATCTGCCGGACTGCTGATTGTAGTTGGTGTTGTGCGCGATGTCTTCCAAAACATCGATGCTGAGCTAAAATTGCACGGCTACCAGGATTCAATTCTGGTCAAGTAAAGGGCATCTGATATGGCAACCTACATTGTTTTGCTAGGCCCTCCCGGTGTTGGAAAAGGCACCCAAGCGAAAATTGTGGCCAACCAATCCGGTTTAGCACATATCTCATCCGGTGATCTCTTTCGAGAGAATATCAAGAATCATACCGAATTGGGTCAGTTAGCAGAGAACTTTATCAATAAAGGCGAGCTTGTGCCAGACGATCTGACCATTGCAATGATCAAAGATCGAATTACCCGTTCAGATTGTGAATCGGGAGCGATTTTGGATGGCTTCCCCCGCACGCCTGTACAGGCGGATGCCGCCAAGATAATGTTGAATGAAATCGGAGAAGATATTGATATCGTCCCCTTTATCACTGCTCCGGATGAAATACTTGTCGAACGCCTTAGTGGACGTTGGACTTGCCGCAAGAGTGGACATATCTTCCACACCGTATTTAACCCTCCGCTAAAAGAGGGTGTCTGCGATATTGATGGTTCCGAGCTTTACCAACGTGATGATGATAAGGTTGAAACTGTAAAAAACAGGATCCAGGTTTATCTGAGGCGAACCTCACCGTTGATCGCATACTATCGCGAACAAGGGAAACTTGTGGAAGTGCAAGGCAATCAGGCCATTGAAGAAGTAACCAGAGATCTACTCGACGTCCTGGCGAAAGAATATTGATGGACTGGGCACGACAAATTCATGTTAAAACCCCTGCCGAGATTGAAATTATGCGCGAAGCAGGGCATATTAATGCGACAGTTCATGCAACTGTCAGAGAACTTTTAAAACCAGGTGTAACCACGGCTGACCTCAACGCGGCTGCTGAGGAAGTGCTACGGAAACACAATGCTGTATCGCCCTTTAAAAACTATCCCGGCCCCTATCCATATCCGGCCTCCATTACGGTCTGTGTGAATGAGGAATTGGTGCATGGGATACCAACGAAAAAACGAAAGTTGCAAGAGGGCGATATTGTTTCGATAGATTGCGGAACGATTTTTGAAGGTTTTGTTGCAGATTCTGCGTTTTCCGCAGGGGTCGGTGAAACCTCCTCCGCAGCAAAGAAATTACTCGATGTTACAGAAGGTGCTCTTGTAGCAGGCATTGATAAAATGCGGCCAGGAAACCGGACGGGCGATATCTCTGCTGCAATACAGCAATATGTTGAAAGCCGTGGCTTCTACGTTACGCGAGAATACACTGGTCACGGCGTAGGTCGACAAATGCACGAAGGGCCTCAGGTGCCAAATTATGGCATCCCCGGGCGCGGATTGTTGCTTCGTCCTGGAGTTACCATTGCATTGGAACCAATGGTTCTTGTTGGGACCTCAAAGACAAAAGTCTTACCTGACCAATGGACGGTGATCTCTGCAGATAAGTCATTGACGGCTCATTTTGAACATTCTATTGCCGTTACCGAAGGAGAACCTCTAATCCTGACTGTCCTTTGACATAATTGCAAAGAAACCATCGTAAAAATAAAATCCGGGCACTAGACGGAAAAGAAATCAGCAAGTATAATCCAATGCTTTGGCTGTAATATTTGACAGCCGCCAAGTAGGAGAGCTAGTATGAAAGTATCACCATCTATTCGCAAGCGCTGTGCGAAATGCAAGGTTGTTCGGCGCAAAGGCAGATTGTATGTGATCTGCGAGAATCCTAAACATAAACAGCGACAGGGTTAATATATATTATGGCGAGAATTGAAGGTGTTGATCTTCCCCGTAACAAACGGGTTGAAATTGGCCTGACCTATATTTATGGGATCGGGCGAACGCGGGCAAAAAATATTTTGGCCGCTACAAATGTGAGTCCAGACCAACGTATCCAGGATCTGTCTGAAAGCGATCTGGCAGCGTTGCGAGAATTCATTAATAAAAATTATAAACTCGAAGGCGATCTTCGCCGCGAGACGCAGATGAATATCAAACGGTTGATTGAGATCGGTTGTTATCGTGGTCTCCGGCATCGTCGCAGTTTGCCCGTAAACGGACAACGCACACGCACCAATGCCCGCACCCGCAAGGGTACTAAGAAGACTGTTGCCGGACGCGGTCGTCGTCGCGGTGCATCCAAATAGAATTGTAGCGAGGAACTTATGGCTAAAAATGTACGTTCAACGCGTCGTAGTGGTGCTAAAAAGAAGGCTAAACGCAGTTTGTCCTCTGGGCAAGTGCATGTAATGGCCTCCTTCAATAATACGATTATCACTGTGACGGATATGCAAGGCAATACTGTTGCCTGGGGAAGCGCGGGCTCTGCTGGTTTTAAGGGTTCTCGTAAAAGCACTCCTTTTGCAGCCCGACTGGCCGCAGAGGAAGCAGGAAATGCTGCCCAGCAATTAGGTATCCAGGAAGTTGATATATTCCTTAAAGGACCTGGCCCTGGTCGCGAGAATGCTATCCGTGCCATTCAGACCCTGGGTATTAAAGTGCGCTCTATTGCAGATATCACGCCGGTGCCCCATAATGGGTGTCGGCCTCCAAAGAAACGCCGCGTTTAATTGAGAATAAGGAAAGAATAGTATGGCGAAATATATTGGGCCGGTATGTAAATTATGTCGGCGTGAAGGCGAAAAGCTTTTTCTTAAAGGAGAGCGATGTTTCTCTCCAAAATGTTCATTCGATAAACGTGATTATGCTCCTGGACAACATGGGCGTAATATGAGCCGTCGAAGAGGCCGTGAATCAGATTACGGTCGTCAATTACGTGCCAAACAGCGCGCTCGTCGCGTTTATGGTGTGTTTGAGCGTCAGTTCAGCCGCTATTTCAAAATTGCTTCCCAGCGACGTGGGCTGACAGGTTTGAATTTGCTTCAAATCCTTGAATCTCGTTTGGATAATGTTGTTTACCGGATGGGATTTGCTTCCAGCCGAGCGGAAGCTCGTGTCTTGGTGACCCATGGTCATTTTATTGTGAATGGCCGTCGTACCGACATCCCCTCCATGCTCCTTCGTGGTGGTGATGAACTTTCTGTACGCGAGAGCTCTCGAAAATTGACCTATTTCAAAAACTTGGGTGACCTTGTAGAGAAGCGAAATGCTCCTGCATGGCTAGAGCGGGACGCTAAAACATTGGCTGGAAAAATTGGGCGCTTGCCTGAACGATCCGAGATTGATGGCATTCTAAACGAACAGCTCATCGTTGAATACTACTCACGCTAATTGTGAGAAATTATTTCATTAGAGCTTTTTCTGCTATGACTGAAAGAGGTGGACCGTGACGGGTATCACGAATATGGTTATGCCAAAAATTGAGAGAGAAGCTGAATCTCGCAATTACGGCAAGTTTATTATCAGCCCACTGGAACAAGGCTACGGAGCCACCATTGGAAATGCCATGCGGCGCGCACTTTTATCGTCGCTAAATGGTGTTGCCGTTACCTCCATGCGGATAGCTGACGTTTTGCATGAGTTTACGGATGTCCCTGGTGTTCGTGAGGATGTTGTTCAGATCATGTTGCAGATCAAACAGATCCGCATGAAGTTGGATGGTGTGGACAGCACACGTATGCATTTGGAAGTCCGTGGCGAAGGTGTTGTTACAGCCGCAGATATCATTGCGCCACCAGAAGTGGAGATTGTTAATCCTGATCTCTATTTATTTACGGTGGATAGCAATAATGCTAAAATGGATATCGAGTTTTCTGTGGCGCGCGGACGAGGCTACTCGCCTTCAAACGAACGTGGCGGGCATATGCCAATCGGCGAAATGCCTGTAGATGCGTTGTTCAGCCCGGTAAAACGAGTGAATTGGGATGTGACCTCGGCTCGTGTTGGCCAAAGTACAAATTTCGATAAGTTGATCCTCGAAATCTGGACAGACGGCTCTCTGACACCTGAAAAAGCTTTGAGCATGTCTGGCAAAGTGTTGATTGAGCATCTACGCCATATTGCCGGTGTTAGCGAAGAGTCGCTGATGGCAGTGATCGAGGAAGTGGATGAAGAAAGCCGTGTTACCAGCGAAGTTGCTGAAACCCCGGTGGAAGCTCTTGATCTTTCTGTGCGCGTCTTTAATTCCTTGAAACGCACGGGTATTATTACGGTAGGCGATGTTCTGGATCTGCTTGAAAAAGGTGACCAGGCGATTATGTCGATCCGTAATTTTGGTGAAAAGAGTCTTGACGAGTTGCGCCAAAAGATGCGTGAAAAGGGCTATATGGCCGACGAAGATGAAGTTGAAGTTGAAGATAACGCGGAGTAATTAAGATGCGACATCAAATAGCAGGTAAAAGACTAAATCGCACGACAGGCGCGCGTAATGCGTTGCGCCGTAATTTGATCAAGCAGCTCTTTGAGCATGAGCGGATCAAGACCACAAAAGCAAAAGCAGCGGCCGTACGCGTGGATGCTGAAAAACTTATTACCCTTGCTCGCAATAGCATTGAGGCAGAAGATTCCAAAAAAGTGCATGCTCGCCGTTTGGCAGCAGCCCGTTTGGGTGGCAATGCGATTTTACCCAAACTCTTTGATGATATTGCCCCTCGCTTCGTTAATCGCAATGGCGGTTACACCCGAGTATTGAAGCTCGGCCCTCGCAAAGGCGATGGCGCCGAAATGGTTTTGCTTGAATTAGTTGAAGAATAGATCGCAGTGATCAGTTTTCGGTATTCAGGTATCAGTGAGCATTATCCAAGACACTGACCACTGGATACTGAACACTGAACACCGAAAATGGTACGTTACCAGATTATCATTGCTTATGACGGGACAGATTTTGTCGGTAGTCAGCGGCAGGCGAAATCCCGCACTGTGCAGGGCGAGTTGGAAAAGGCCCTCCAGAAATTGGGATGGGATGGTAGTTCGGCCCTCATGGCTGGACGAACGGATGCAGGTGTTCACGCTTCGGGTCAGGTTGCAGCCTTTGATTTAGGCTGGGATCATAGTCTCGCAGATTTGAATAATGCCCTAAACGCCAACCTGCCCGCCGATATGGCTATTTGCCAGGTTCAGATTGCTCCAGCGGATTTTCATCCCCGCTTTGATGCAAAAGCCCGGCTGTACCGTTATCGCATCTTCTGTCAAAGGAATCGCGATCCATTGCGAGAACGTTATGCATGGCGCGTCTGGCCTGCGGTAGATGAGGCGACGCTTCACTCATTGGCAGCTTTGCTGCCAGGCAAATTTGACTTTGCCGCCTTCGGATCCCCCCCCCGTCCCGGAGGTAGCACAGAACGTCATTTGATGCGGGCGAGTTGGCATAAGCAGGAAGATGAATGGCGCTTTGAAGTGCAGGCAAATGCCTTCCTTTATCATATGGTGAGGAGGCTGGTTCACACACAGGTTGTGATCGCGCAGGGAAAATTCCCGGCTGAGAACTTTGCCCGTGCTTTAGCCGAGCAAGTTGAGGTCCCGGGCGGGATCGCTCCATCCAATGGATTGAGTTTGGTCGAAGTGTCTTATTCTGATAATAAAAAATTAGAAAATTAAAGTCTTACTTAGTTAGTGGAGAGTTGAAGTGTATAAATCTTATTATCCTAAAAAAGATGAGATCGAGCGCAGTTGGTATATCGTGGATGCCAATGGTGAAAATTTGGGCCGCCTGGCGACCAGAATTGCCACCGTATTACTGGGCAAACATAAACCGACCTTTACGCCTGGCGTAGAGATGGGTGATTATGTGATTGTGACCAATGCTGGTGGAATTCAGGTAACTGGTACGCGCACCAATTCAAAACTGGATACCAAGATGTATTATCGGCACTCAGGGTATCCTGGTGGTTTCAAAGTGAAATCCTTACGTGAGCAACTTGCGACCTATCCCGACCGCGCTATTCGTTCGGCTGTTTGGGGAATGCTTCCTCATAATCGCATGGGACGACATTTGCTCAAACGACTCAGAGTTTTCGCAACTGCAGAACACCCGCATGAAGCGCAAAATCCTGAGCCTCTGAAATAGAAAATAGGAAGGTATTATGTCTGAACGATATTTTGAAGGAATTGGCCGCCGAAAAGAGAGCACTGCTCGTGTACGCGTATCGAGTGGAACGGGCAAGTTTATCGTAAACCAAAAAGAACTTGAGGCCTATTTCACACGTGCTGGTGATCCCGGTACCATTTTAGAACCCTTTGCTGCTGCTGGCGATAAACGCGAATCTTATGATGTCAGCGTTCACGTCAAAGGTGGCGGTGTTACTGGCCAAACTGACGCAGTCTTGCTTGGTCTGGCGCGTGCGTTGGTGAAATTCAATCCTGAAAACCACACCGCCATGCGCAAAGGCGGCTACCTGACCCGTAACCCATTGGTCAAGGAACGCAAGAAACCAGGTCTCAAAAAAGCCCGCAAGGCTCCGACCTACACCAAGCGCTAAGCCTTATTACTATAAAAGCCAGAGCCTAATGCGAATGAGCAATTTGTCATTTACGCATTAGGTTTTGCATTTAAGTTTGGGAGATCCCATGCCGCTACTTGAAGAACTCGGTTCCATACTAACCGCGCTGGATTTAGAAGATATAACAAGATTGATTCTGCTTGATACCGGTGAGCTGCACGATGCCCATGTGCCACCCTTTCAACCAGATATGCCAGTCTTATTGTTGGGAAATACATCTCAGGATTTGGGGAATATTCGACAGATTTTACAAACTGTTTATCCGGACGCACATCTCCTGCGGATGGTTGATGCTGAAGAGGCCGTCACGGACCTGACCCTGGGCTTGCTCGGCGCGAAAAAAGATGATTCCCCTGTCAGCGCCATCTATATCCCCGCCCTTGAAGCGGGAATCTCCCTCTCAGCATTTCAGGAAATTGTTGCCCACCTCCGCGCCCCAGATGGATGTCCCTGGGATAAAAAGCAAACCCACCAAACTTTACGTCAGCATCTCCTTGAAGAATCCTACGAAGCCCTGGCTGCGATGGATGCAGAGGATACAGCGGGTATGGCGGAGGAGTTTGGTGACCTGTTGCTCCAGATCGTTCTCAATGCCCAGATCGCCAACGAGAGCGGTAATTTCTCTCTCAGTGATGTAATCAAGGGAATCCACGATAAGATCGTGCGCAGGCATCCCCATGTCTTTGGGGACCGGCAGGTAGATGGGGTGGAAGAAGTGTTAAAAAACTGGGAGCAACTTAAGGAGCAAGAGAGACAATCAAATGGGGAGATTGAAAAGGGGATTTTAGATGGTGTCCCGCTTTCCTTCCCTGCGTTAAATCAGGCGCAGGAATATCAGGACCGTGCTGCCCGGGTTGGCTTTGACTGGCCTGAGATCAAAGGTGTGCTGGATAAACTCGTTGAGGAAATTGAGGAAATCCGTCGGGCATCCGATGGTGAAGAACGTGCTGCCGAAATTGGGGATCTTTTTTTTGTAATGGTTAATTTTGCTCGATGGCAGGGTGTGGATGCCGAGTCTGTGCTGCGTGAGGCTAATGCTCGCTTCAAGCGCCGCTTTAGCCATATAGAGCGTCGTGCCAGAGAAGAGAAACGCCCCCTGACTGAAATGACCTTGGAAGAAATGGAAGCGCTGTGGCAGGAAGCGAAGGGATTGAGCTAGGTCTTTAGCAAACTTTGTGTTATTGATTACAGCGAAATTTACTGGCTGCCTCTTCAAAAAGACTGTAGGCGATCTCTTTGTTTGGTGCGTAGGCCATCCAGCCGAAGGCGCGATCACCACAGATCCATGCCGCTGCTCCACCTACCGGTAGAACTGCGGAGGCTGTGGAAGTGGGGACGTAGAAAAATGTCAGGTCGCCGACCAGGTTTACGTCAAGGTTGCCAAGGCGGGAGCCCAATCCATCTTTCATAACAAGATCAAGCATAAATTGAGGGTCATCCGATCCATGGTTTAGCTGCCAAACGAGCAGGGTGAAGGTATCGGGGCTGTATGCGACGAGGCTTCCTTCGCTATAGAGACTGGGATTTTCCGCTTCACGCGCGTCAAAGAGGGCGATTTCGACGGGATGTCCAATGCAAAATTGGTATTCGCAAAAGAGACCTTCTAAAGTGGGGGCGTGAGATGTGAGTGTTGGGTAGGGGGTATATGTTGGTTGAATGGTTGGCCCTGGTTGGGCAGCCAGTGTTTTTCCTACAGCGATGGCAATCAGGTTTTCATTGGATGTTGACGGTTTTGGCCTACATGCACTGAGAACAAAGAGCAGAAAGATTAAGGCAAGGATAGTTATTTTATTCTTCATGGGCGAATTATACGCTGAAAAGAAGATATGAAACCATGCTCTTTCTCTTAGTAACTTCAGTTCCCTGATTTTGGGTCCATCTCTTTGCTGTATGCTATAAATATTTCTTGACATAAAAGAAAATCTTGTGGTATAGTATGGCAACCCCACCCCCCTAGGGGGGGGGGTAAATGAGGCAGAAATGAAAGAAAATAATGCTTTGCTAAGATTAAAAACAGTCGAAGGACACCTGCGCGGTATCACCCGTATGGTCGAAGAGGATGCCTACTGCATTGATGTGATTCGCCAGATACAGGCAGTCGAAGCTGCGCTGAACAAGGTCAGCAGTATTATTCTCGAAGACCACCTGAATTCCTGTGTGATCACAGCCATACAAGGTGAAGATCCGAGTGAGCGTGAGCGTGTGCTGACCGAGATCAAGGAAGTATTTGAGACAGCGACAAAGGTTTAATTAAATGGATTCTTGTGGATGTTCAATTTCGGAAGACACCATCAATGGCGGTGGCAAGTCTAAGGGGCAGGGCTTAAGTGGGGCTTGCCCAACGAATGGCGTGATCGGCAAAAAAGTCGATACGCAGACCGTCAAGGCGATCCTGGCCCTTCCCCTTAATCTGCTAACCTCAGATGCTTATCGTTTTTGTGCAGATCCAGATTGCTCAACTGTTTACTATAGCGAGGATGGTCAGCAGCTTTTTGATGAAGCTGATTTGCGTGAGCGTGTTTATCAGAAACACGCCGATGATAAAGAGATTTCTATCTGCTATTGTTTCCGCCACACGGTGGGGAACATTGGCAGTGAAATTGCCGAAAGCGGAAAATCTACCGTTGTAGCGGAGATTACCGCTGGCATTAAAGCTGGTCAATGTGCCTGCGATATTCGTAACCCACAAGGCGATTGCTGCCTGGGGAATGTGCGGGCTCTTGTAAAAGATTTATCAAATTAAACCTATTATTTTTTGGAGGCTTAACCATGACAACTGTAACTTATTCTGTACCCAATATTTCTTGCGGACACTGTGTCAACACCATTCAAACCGAAGTAGCTGACCTCGAAGGTGTCCAGACCGTTACCGCCAACCAGGGAACTAAAGAAGTCGAGATCATCTTTGATGCCCCGGCTGATGAGGTTGCTATCAAAAATTTGATGGCTGAGATCAACTATCCGGTTGCTGCATAGTTTATGCTTTACGGAGTACGCAACACTATCATAAAGTGCTGCGTATTTCGTAGTATATAAACCATATTTTTTGTAATTAGGCAATATTGGATGAGCAACCTCGCTCATAATCGCCGTAAACAAAAGCAGACCCAAGGTTTAAGGAAAACATTGGGTTTAGTTTTTGGGGGAGTGCTGATCATTGGGCTAGCTCTATGGTTGGTTTCGCAAAGCAAGCGTTCGTCTGATGAAGTCTCAAAAACTGATCTCTTGGCATTGGGAGAAGAAGTCTATCTTGCTAATTGCGCAGCATGTCATGGTATTGATGGCGGAGGTCACGAAGCGGTTGAAGCGGCCCCGGCATTGAATGCTACAGAACATGCCTGGCACCATGCGGATGGACATCTTCAACGCCTGATTGTAAACGGTGGGCAGCTAATGCCCCCTTTTGGCGAAAGCCTGACAGATGATGAAATTGTGGCTCTGATTCGCTATTTCCAGACCTGGTGGGCCGAAGGCCAATTGAATTCACAACAATCTCTTAGTGGGCAAGACCCACTGCAATAGTAGGAGTCTTTTATGACAGATACAAAACAACTTACTCTCCCGATCACAGGGATGACCTGTGCCAATTGTGTTGCCACCGTGGAGCGCAACCTGATTAAACTGGATGGCGTTGAAACCGCTGTTGTCAACCTCTCTTCTGAGCGGGCGACCGTTGAATTTGACCCCTCTATTCTCGGCATGGATTCAGTCATTGCCCGCGTTGAGCGTGCCGGATATGGCATCGCCACCGGTGAAGCGGAATTGGTCATCAAACGTCTTTCGGATGATAACGACGCCCGCCGTCTTGAAAAAGCGCTCCTCACCCTCGATGGGGTGCTGGATGCACAAGTCACTTTTACGACTGAGAAAGCCCGTGTCAGCTATATTCCGACGATGGTCACGCAAGCCGAACTGCGTCGCGCCGTCAGTGCAGCGGGATTTGACTCCCTCGAGCTGGGCGGCGACGCTGAAGATGCCGAAGCCAAAGCCAGAGCTGAAGAGATCGATCACCAACGATTTTTGCTTATTGTTGGGATAATCTTTACACTGCCTCTTTTTCTATTCTCAATGGCCCGGGATTTTGGTTTGCTGCCCATGTGGTCACATGGAGCCTGGGCAAATTGGCTGATGTTTGCCCTCGCTACCCCCGTCCAGTTTTATGTGGGCTGGCAATATTATGTCGGTGGTTATAAAGCCCTGCGTAATGGCTCGGCGAACATGGATGTTCTCGTCGCGATGGGATCCTCGGTTGCGTATTTCTATTCGATCATCGTCATGCTGAATATCCTGCCCGGTCATGTTTATTTTGAAACAGCCGCTGTCATTATCACCCTGATCCGTCTTGGCAAATTTCTCGAAGCGCGTGCCAAAGGACGTACCAGCGATGCGATCAAAAAGCTGATGGGATTGCGCGCAAAAACCGCGCGTGTCATCCGTGATGGTGTAGAAACTGATATTCCACTCGAGGATGTTGTTGTTGGCGATATGCTCATTGTTAAACCAGGCGAAAAAATTCCTGTCGATGGCGTTGTCGTCGAGGGACGTTCAGCAATAGACGAATCCATGCTGACGGGGGAATCTCTGCCTGTCGAAAAGCAGGCTGGCGATCCGCTGATCGGGGCTACTCTCAACAAGTTGGGATTGCTCAAATTTGAAGCCACCAAAGTTGGCAAAGAGACCGCTCTCGCGCAGATCATCAAATTAGTGGAAGATGCCCAGGGATCGAAAGCACCTATCCAGAAGCTGGCAGACCAGGTATCGGCGGTCTTTGTCCCGATTGTGCTAGTTATCGCAGCGCTCACTTTTGCGGCCTGGTACTATCTTGTTCCCCTTCCTGTTGATTCCGAAGTCAGCCTTTTCACTCGTGCCCTCGTCAATTTGGTCGCTGTGCTGGTCATTGCCTGTCCCTGTGCGATGGGTCTCGCCACACCGACCGCGGTCATGGTTGGGACTGGCAAGGGTGCAGGAATGGGAATTCTTTTCCGCTCCAGTGCAGGGCTTGAAACCGCAGGGAAGACGGACGTTGTCGTCCTTGATAAAACGGGAACGATTACCAAAGGTCAGCCTGCCGTGACCGATATTGTCGTTGCAGATGGATGGGATGCGGACGATTTACTCCGTTTGGCAGCTTCCGTTGAAAAGGGGAGCGAGCATCCGTTGGGAGAGGCGATCTGGGCGGAAGCGACCTCGCGTGAGCTTGCCCTCGCTGATCTGGCCGGGTTCCAGGCTCAGGCTGGTCACGGTGTCTCCGCTGAAGTCGAGGGGAAGCAAGTCTCCGTTGGCAATTTGCGGATGATGGAGAATATAGTCAAGGAACCCATTCCTTCCAAAGGAACGGGTTCCTCAAAGATCGGAAACAAGTTCCTTAGCAACGAGGTTCAACGTCTCCAATCTGAGGCCAAAACAGCCATGCTTGTAGCCGTGGATGGTGTGGTTTCGGGTGTCATCGCTGTAGCGGATACAGTCAAAGATGGCTCTATCGAAGCGATTTTGGAGCTAAAAGAAATGGGACTGGAAGTGATCATGATCACCGGTGACAACCAGGCGACCGCCGAAGCAATTGGTGCGCAGGTTGGCTTAAGCAACGTTATCGCCGAAGTCTTGCCAGAAGGAAAGGTTGCTGAGGTTAAAAAATTGCAGGGCGAAGGGGATAAGGCACAAGTTGTCGCGATGGTGGGTGATGGCGTTAACGACGCTCCAGCCCTCGCCCAGGCGGATGTGGGCATCGCCATTGGCACGGGGACAGATGTCGCCATGGCCGCCGCTCCCGTCACGCTGATGAGCGGAGACCTGCGCGGCGTGGTGCGCGCTGTCAAGCTCTCCCGCAAGACACTTTCCACGATCAAGCAGAATCTCTTCTGGGCCTTCTTCTATAACGTCATCCTGATCCCTGCTGCTGCGATGGGATTTATCAACCCCATGCTGGCGGCATTCGCGATGGCGTTCAGTAGCGTCTCGGTTGTGAGTAATAGTCTCCGGCTGAGAAAAGCAAAGATATAAATTACACTCTCCCCTAAATTCCGCTTGTAGAATTTGGGGGAGATGTCCGAAGGACAGAGGGAGTGGGAAGTGGATATAAACACAGAAAGCGTCGAGATTTTCTTGGCGCTTTTGATATATGAGGGGTGGAAATTAACCCATCCAAAAATTCTCATCCGTAATATATTCTGCATAATTCCCAAATGCTCGTTGTCAGTGGTTGGTATTCAGGTGTATACTTTCCTTTCATCATAGGAGAAAATTACCAATGAATTCTGGCATTCTTTATGCTTTAGCGACATATATTCTGTGGGGATTTTTCCCCATCTACTGGAAACAGCTACATCATATTTCGGCGGCACAACTCATCGGCCACCGTATTTTGTGGGCATTTATTATGCTTGTGCTTGTCCTCGTAACTACGCGGCAATGGGGAAAGTTTCGGGAAAAACTTAACGTCACCATCCTTAAATCGCATGGTCCGGCGGCAATATTACTCGGTGTTAACTGGTTGACCTATGTCTGGGCAATCAATCACAACTATATCATCGAGAGCAGTTTGGGCTACTTCATCAACCCGCTATTTAGCGTGTTATTGGGCATGATCTTTCTTAAAGAAAGACTTCGCCCAATGCAGTGGATACCGCTTGGGCTGGCAACATTTGGTGTATTCTACCTAACATTCCTCTATGGGCGCCTGCCGTGGATCGCAATCATTCTTGCTTTCACCTTTGGCTTGTATGGCCTGCTTAAAAAGGAATCCACACTTGGGTCATTATACGGCCTGACCTTTGAAACCGGGATTATGCTCCTGCCTGCGTTGGGTTATCTACTTTATGAGATCAACCGGGGAAATGGGGTCTTCGGGCAAATCAGCGCTACAACTGACTGGTTGTTGATCGGGGCAGGAGCAGTGACGGCAATTCCCCTGCTGCTCTTTGCCAAGGCAGCGCAGCGAATTTCATTGACAATGATCGGGCTGATGCAGTATATCGCGCCGACAATGCAATTTCTGATCGGTGTTTTGCTTTATAAGGAAGAATTTACTTCGTCTCAAGCGATCGGCTTTGGGATAATCTGGTTTGCACTATTTTTCTTCTGGGGTGAGGGCTGGTGGGTTCGCCGCCATAAAGCGATTGGATCACCCTTGAAGGCCAGTGGGTAATAAAAAATTTTTTTGCTATCAAAAAATATTCTGTACTCTGTTCCCCTTGGAAATGATTGTAGGTGACTTTCATACCATTTATCATAGGTTGACGCTCCTAAAAGTTATTGCTTCCGCGATCCGCCAATGATATTCAAGTATAATTTTCTTTGTCGTCGAGATTGATTCATCGGAGGAGGTTGCCAATGTCTGCAAGAAGAGGTGTGATCGCAATTCTAACTGGTGGGGGAGATGTCCCTGGTCTGAACCCAGCCATTCGGGCAGTCACGATTCGGGCGCTGCGTGAGGGATTTCAGGTAATCGGAATCCGGCGCGGCTGGGCGGGTATGGTAGACATTATTCGCGATAAAAAAGCGGATAATAGTAATAATTACCAGATTCTGACGAGAGAAATTGTTAATAGGGCAGGCCGAACAGGGGGGACCTTTTTACATACATCGCGGACAAAGCCCAGTCATGTAAAAAAAGCGGATATCCCTGAGCATCTGCAAGATACGTATTTGGAAGATGATAACGACCTGACTGCTGAAGTCCTCAAGAATCTGGAATATCTCAATATTGATTACCTGATTCCTATTGGGGGGGATGATACGCTCAGTTATGGTGTCCGCTTATGTCAGGAGGGGGTTAAGGTTGTCGCCATCCCCAAGACGATGGACAACGATGTCCCCGGTACAGATTATTGCATCGGCTTCAGCACATGCGTAACCCGCACCATTGCCCTGACAAATAATCTGCGTACTGTTGCAGGTTCACACGAGCGCTTTCTTATTTTGGAGGTTTTTGGGCGGTATGCAGGCTTTTCCGCATTGCTCCCAACGATGGCTGGGGCAGCCAATCGATGTGTGGTCCCGGAGCATCGTTTCAATATTGAGAAACTTACTGAGCTATTATCTGAAGATCGGATGAATAACCCCAGTCGTTACTCAATCGCCTTGATCTCCGAAGGTGCGATGTTTGAAGGGGGAGAGATGATCTTTGAGAACAGGACAACAGATGCTTATGGCCATGCAAAATTGGGTGGCATCGGTGATCTGGTTTCTGATGAAATAAAAAAAATATCCCCAAAGTTCAATAATGGGAAGAAGGTCAGTGTGGTCAACCAAAAATTGGGTTATATGGTTCGGGGAGGCGACCCCGATGCAATCGATTCGATTGTTCCGATGGCATTTGGTAATCTGGCATTGGATTTGATCCTGAAGGGATTATATGGTCGCCTGGTGGTCTTGAAAAACGGACGCTACGACAATATGCCTATCGAAGTTGTGACCAGCTCAAAAAAATTGGTGGATGTGAAGCAGTTTTATAATACCGACCGATATCGCCCCAATTACGAGAGTTTTGAAATGAAACCATTATTCATTATGACCAGTGAGCTATAAAATTATGCTGGAAACCAGAATTACAGATCGAAAATCCGCTTCAAGATGGCAAAAAAAATATGATCCCCAGGCCCCGCGTGTGGGCGACCTCGCCCCGGATTTCGAGTTGCGTGATGCGCATGGGCAGAATCCTGTCCGCTTATCTGATTTCCGCAATAAAAAACCCGTTGCCCTGATCTTTGGTAGCTTTACCTGACCGCCCTATGTCAAAGGGACCGTAGGTCTCACAGAGTTATATGCTGAATATCATGAACAAGTTGCTTTTCTGCCAATTTATATCCGTGAGGCACACCCCGTGGATGGCTGGTGGTTTGGCAAAGGGGTTCCGAAAAGGATGATGGGATTCTATTCGCCGAAGGTGGCAATGGATATCTACGATCCGAACACGATCGAGGAACGGCGGCAGGTTGCAGGCGCGTGCGAAAAATCCCTATCCTATGGTGTCCGGACCTATGTCGATGAGATGGATGATGCCGTCAACAAGGCCTATGCAGGTTGGCCGACACGCCTGTATCTAATTGATACGGATGGAGTAGTGGTCTATGCAGCGGGAGTAGGTCCTTATGATTTTCATCCAAAAAAACTTAAAGAAGCCATTGCAACATATTTGGTTAAAACAAAGAGCTAATTCTATATGCATGAATTACCTGTAGCCGAGTCAATTCTTAGTATTGTTTTGAAACATGCAGAAGAGGCGCAGGCAACTCAGATCACTGATTTAAATATAGTGATCGGGCAACTTGCGAGCGTGATTGATGATTCGGTCCAATTCTATTGGGATATTTTGAGCAAGGATACCATTGCCGAGGGGGCACAATTGCATTTCCAGCGAGTGCCAACCCAGATGCTTTGCCTGGATTGTAATCATGCGTATAAACCTGCCGATGGTGAAATGGCTTGTCCCTTATGCGATGGGGTTCTGATCAAGATTTTGAAAGGCGAAGAATTTTACCTTGACTCGATCGAGATCAAGACGGAGGATGAGGAATGACCAAAAAAGTATCTGTAGTAGAAAAGATACTCAGCGCGAATGACCAATTGGCTGTAGAAAATCGTTCTCGTTTGGACGAAGCCGGTGTTTTTGCAATCAATATTATGGCCTCTCCCGGTGCAGGTAAGACCTCACTGATCGAGCAAACCCTGCCCAGGCTGAGTGAGAAGTTTCGTGTGGCTGTTGTAGACGGTGATATCGCTACCAGCATTGATGCCGATCGTGCTTCTGAGGCTGGTGCGCTGGCCGCCATTCAGATCAACACGGGTGGAAATTGTCATCTGGATGCCGTTATGCTCAAACAGGCGCTTGACCAGCTTGACTTGAAGGATTTCGATCTTTTATTGGTGGAGAATGTTGGCAACCTCGTTTGCCCGTCCAACTTTCCCCTGGGTACGCATAAAAGCATCCTTGTGGCATCTGTTCCTGAAGGCGATGACAAGCCTTATAAATACCCCGGTATGTACAGGGGTGTGGACGCGCTGATCATTAATAAAATTGACCTGATGCCTTATATTCCCTTCAAAATGGATTATTTTCGACGTGGCGTTGAAATACTCAATGCCGGTTTGATCACTTTTCCCATCTCCTGCACTACTCAAGAAGGTGTGGATGAATGGATTAATTGGATAATCGAAAACGTCGAAGATAAATAAAATATTGTAGTAGCGACTTTAGTCGCTTATGAACGGCTGAAGCCGTGACTACAGTTTGTACTAGCTATGACAAAACAAACGGGTCTCCGCATCCATATCACAGGCGTTGTTCAGGGAGTTGGTTTTCGCCCCTTCGTGTATGGGCTGGCGACTCGTTTCCAATTAAATGGGTGGGTGCGGAATACATCTGCAGGGGTGAATATTGAAGTGGATGGGGAAGCAGCTGTGTTGGATGAATTTACCAAAGCTCTGCTGGATGAAGCCCCGCCACTTTCCCTTATCGATGAACTTACCGCAACGCCCCAGGCCCTAAATGGCTTCCGGGGATTTGAAATTGTCCACTCTGAAGCGATTGCGGACGCCTTTCAGCCTATTTCCCCGGATGTAAGCATTTGCCCGGATTGTCTCCGTGAACTCTTTGATCCCGAAGATCATCGCTATCGTTATCCTTTTATCAATTGCACCAACTGTGGCCCGCGTTTTACGATCATCAAAGATATTCCCTATGACCGCCCAGAAACGACAATGGCGCCTTTCCCCATGTGCGGGACTTGCGCCAGCGAATACAAGGATCCGTTGGACAGACGTTTTCACGCCCAGCCGGTCGCCTGCCCAGATTGCGGGCCAAAGGTTTGGTTGGAAATCGTAGGGGCGAACGGCCGTTCGCCTTTACAGAGAAACGTAGCCATCCTCGAAACCCAAAAACTTCTGGGTCAAGGCAAAATCCTTGCCATCAAAGGTCTCGGTGGTTTTCATCTTGCCTGTGATGCAACAAATGCCGCTGCGGTCAGTGAGTTGCGTCGGCGAAAGTTACGCGTGGATAAACCTTTTGCATTGATGATGCCAGATATTGCCACCGTCGAAAAACATTGTTTTTTAGATGAGACTGAGCGTGAGCTGCTCAAATCCATTGCTCGACCGATTGTTCTCCTCCAACGCCGACCGGAGTCACCGATTGCGCGCGAAATCGCTCCCCGACAGGATTCGATTGGCGTTATGCTCCCTTATACGCCCTTGCATTATTTGATCTTTGACGAAAACGCACAATTTGATGCGCTCGTAATGACAAGCGGCAATTTGAGTGAAGAACCAATTGCCTACACAAACGAAGATGCTCGTGAGCGACTTTCTTCTTTGGCCGACGCCTTCCTGATGCACGACCGTGATATTCATATCCGCTGTGATGATTCGGTTGCAAGGGTGGTTGAAAAGGGAATATATCCATTACGACGAAGCCGCGGCTATACTCCTTTCCCGATCAAATTGCCCTGGGAGGTACCAGCATTGCTTGCCACTGGCGCTGAATTGAAGAATGCTTTTTGTATCACCAATCAGAAATACGCATTCCTCAGCCACCATATCGGGGATCTGGAAAATTACGAAACCCTGCAATCCTTTGAAGAGGGCGTATCCCATTTTGAGAAACTATTTCGGGTAAAACCGGAAGCGATTGCCTATGACGCGCATCCCAATTACCTGACGACGCGTTATGCTCAAGAACGGACGGAACGGGATAACGTAAAAACGGTAGCTATTCAACATCATCATGCCCATATCGCCTCCTGCATGGCAGAGAACGGCCTGGCGGGCGATGAGCGTGTAATAGGGGTGGCCCTCGATGGCACGGGCTACGGCGATGATGGCAATATTTGGGGCGGGGAATTTTTACTGGCAGATTATGCCGGTTATAAGCGTGTTACTCACCTGGAATATTTCCCGTTGGCAGGTGGCGATGCAGCCACAAAACGCCCATCGCGTACCGCATTGGGCTTGCTCTGGCAGCTTGGCCTGGATTGGGATGCAAACCTCGCCTCTGTACAGGATCAATGCTCAGAAGAACGGATGGCCTTACGCGTTCAATTGGAACGAAAGCTGAATACGCCGCTGACTTCGAGCATGGGCCGTCTCTTTGATGCCGCAGCGGCTCTGGCGGGCGTACGGCAACGAGTCAATTATGAGGCACAGGCCGCGATTGAGTTTGAGGCTTTGGCGGATGATACCGAAATGGGTAGCTATAATTTTGATGGCAGCAATGCTGAGATTCGGGTGCGCGCCGCTATCGAATCGCTGATTGCAGATTCGCTGAATGATGTCCCCATCCCGGTCATTTCCGCTCGATTTCATAATGGTATCGTCAATATGGTTGCTGAAATTTGTATCAGACTACGTGAAAAGAGCGGATTAAATACAGTTGCCTTAAGTGGTGGTGTTTGGCAAAATAGATACATTCTAACCCGCACTTTGAAAAAGCTTCGTGAGGATGATTTCGAAGTTCTCATTCATCGCCAGGTTCCGGCAAATGATGGCGGGCTGGCGTTGGGGCAGGCTGCGATTGCGAGTTGGAAGTTGAAATGAAATTACCACAAAGACACGAAGTTCACAAAGGATTTCTCTGTGAACACAAAGAATCTCTCTGTGCTTTTTGTGTCTCAGTGGTGAAAAATTGGAGATAATTATGTGTCTTGGCGTTCCAGGAAAAATTATTGAAGTCACCGAAAAGAACGGTCTGAGGATGGCGCAGGTGGATTTTGGGGGTATTGTTCGCGAAGCTTGCCTGGAATATTTGCCCGAAGCCAATGTGGGCGATTATACGGTTATCCATGTTGGATTTGCGATCAGTCTTCTGAGCGAGGAAGAAGCCAAGGCCTCGTTGGAGATGCTGCAGGAAATTATTGATCTCGAAGATGAATTAGGCATAGGATATTCAACAGAAAAGATAAAGTGAAATATGTGACGGAGTATAGGGATGCGGAATTAGTGCGCGGGGTGATAGATGAGATCGCCCGCACAATAACGCGTCCCTGGACATTGATGGAGATCTGTGGGGGGCAGACTCATGCCATTGTTCGGCATGGGATTGATCAATTACTTCCACCAGAAATCGAATTGGTGCACGGACCCGGATGTCCGGTTTGCGTGACACCACTCGAGCAGATCGATAGGGCCCTGGCGATTGCCGCCAAACCGGACGTGATCTTCTGCTCCTATGGGGATATGTTACGTGTTCCCGGCTCGACGGTTGATCTCTTCTCCATTCGAGCGGCTGGCGGCGATGTGCGCGTAATTTACACGCCACTAGACGCGGTCCGCATTGCCAGGGATAATCCTGATAAACAGGTGGTATTTTTTGCGATCGGATTTGAGACCACCGCTCCCGCGAATGTGATGAGTGTTATCCAGGCAAAAAATCTCGGTTTGAAAAATTACAGTATTCTGGTCTCGCATGTATGCGTACCTCCAGCAACACATGCCATCCTAGGTTCACCTGATAATCGTGTGCAGGGTTTTTTGCTGGCGGGTCATGTTTGTGCCGTGATGGGATATTGGGAATATTCGCCCATTGCTGAGCAATATGGCATCCCAATGTCGGTGACCGGTTTCGAGCCGTTGGATATCGTGCAGGGCATTCTGGCAAATGTGCAGCAGTTGGAGGCGGGCAAAACGGATGTGGTGAATGCCTATCCGCGCGCGGTGACTTTTGACGGAAATAAACCTGCCCAGAAAATGATTGATAAGGTTTTTGTGGCATGTGACCGCAAATGGCGTGGCATTGGTACGATCCCCTCCAGTGGCTGGGAATTACGGCCTGAATTTGATGAATTCAATGCCGAGAAGCGTTTTGATGTGGGTGAGATCACCACAGAAGAGTCACCCTTGTGCATTGCTGGCGAGATTCTACGCGGCTTGAAGAAACCGAATGATTGTGTGGCATTTGGGAATGAGTGCAACCCAGAACACCCACTTGGGGCAACAATGGTTTCTACCGAGGGGGCTTGCGCAGCTTATTATAAATATGGAAGAGGGGTGGAGTTGTAAAAGTATTGGGAGAGAAAACAAAAAAGCCAGAATTCAAACTCTGGCTTTTTTGTGTTATGTAATAACAGTTACCTGTTCTCGCTCTTTCCGCAGGAAGAATAATGTTGCGATAAATCCAAATGCCATGATGATTGCCCCCGTTATAAATGGGTAGCTCAAATTAATATCGAGCGCAGTCCCTGCCCAGATCGGTCCGACAATTCTCCCGAGACTCATAAAGGAATTATTTATGCCCATAGCAATACCCTGACCTTGTATGGTGCTCTTGGAGATCAATGAGGCAATACTCGGGCGTAACATCGCATTACTCATGACGAAAAAACCAGTCGTCAGTATAACTGTTGATAGTTGTTCGGCTGTGAGCATCAACAGATATCCGAGAGCGCTGGCGATCAGTGATGTTTTGATGACCGCTGAATCACCCCACCGACGTATGGCTGGTCCCGTTAGTACGCCTTGTACCACCGCAGAAGTGATACCAACAACAGTGAGTACAATGCCAACAGTTTTTGCATCGTAGCCAAAACGTAAATCAGCATAAAGTCCAAAAACACCTTCGAAATTGCTCATCCCAAAACTGAGCAGGAAAGCGAGCGCAAAAAGAAAACCGATTGGGCCGATGAGAGCCTCCCACAAGGTTTTTAATTGGGGGCCTTGAAATTTCCTGGCTCCTTTTTGGCGGTCTTTCAGCGCCAGGGATTCTGGAAGGGCAAACCAGATCAAAATCAAAGCCAGCGCAGATAAGCCCGTAGCCAGGAAGAATGGGGCGCTCAATGAAATATCGGACATCGCTCCACCAATGCCGGGACCTAAGACCATCCCAACGCCAAATGCTGCTCCGATGATCCCCATCCCGCCACCGCGATCTTTTTCATCTGTGCTATCGCTGATATAGGCCATTGCAGTAGGCAATGTTGCCGAAGATAGAATTCCAGCCAGGGCGCGTGCAGCAAAAAGCATCCATAGCTCAGTGGCAAAGCCTATCAGGAGCATCGTGATCCCATTGCCGAGTGCGCCCAGCATCAGAAAAGGTTTGCGCCCATATCGATCGGATAGATCACCCCAAAGTGGTGAGAAGAGAAATTGCATAAAGGCGAATACGGCCATTAAGATGCCCATCGAGATACCGCTACCTCCCATATCTGTAACATAGAAGGGGAGGAGAGGAATGATGATCCCGAATCCCATCATCACGACGACCAGGGTGAAAAATAAAATTGCAATATTGCGATTCATGAATTTATGTCCTGTTGATTAATATCAGGCGATTATAACATTGGCATGGAAAATAAAAAGCGTCAGAATATTTTTTTCTGACGCTCAATTTAAGGGTTTTAAGGAAGAATTTTTAATGAACTATGATCTCTTTTCTAAGTGAATCCAGCACCATTTCTGTGACTTTGGGAATCGCCGCTGCCACGGCTGGTGTTGGATCTTCGCTAAAATCCATTACGTTTTCGACTTCTACGGCTATGATCTCAAATTCTTTGGGCATGTGTAATCCCAAGTGTACGCCTGCGTCCAATGCGGTGATGAGAGATGTATCGTGAGCGGAGGCACTGTGCTCAGTGGGGGTGATTTGACGCAGATCTTCCAGAGATAATTCGTGGATATGACCATAGTCGTGACCATTGCTCGTCATGATCGCATCGATTAAGATAACGCGGTCATAACCGATCATCAACTCCATCAGGCGCAGGCCACCGACACTGGCTTCAGTAACAGTGATATTTTCGGGAATATTTGGTCCCAGTTCTTCTTCAACAGCGTAGGCAACTTTTACGCCGACACCATCGTCTGTAAGAATAGGATTGCCGAGCCCAACTACTAGTGTTTTCATATTTAAATTCTATCCCCTCCCCTAAATTCCGCTTCTGGAATTTGGGGGAGGCTGGGTGGGGGCGATTCTTTTTAGATAGTGGGTCGCACCTACTATTAGGTGCGACCCACTTTTGCGACTACTCTTCAATCTATATACTGGCTGACGGTTTCGATCACTTCACCATCTGCATTGATGATATTAACTTCCAATGGCATCTGTCCAGGCAGGGAGTGAGTTGCACAGGACATGCAGGGATCGTAGTTGCGGAAGGCCATCTCAATCGTATTGAGCAAGCCTTCGGTAATCACCGTTCCCTTGGTGATCAGCGACTGTGCCGCCTTCTTGACTGACATCGCTATCGGCGCGTAGTTATTGGTTGTGCCCACGATCAAGTTGACGTCGGTCAGAATACCGTTTTCGTCGGTTTTATAATGATGTGTCAACGTACCGCGTGGGGCTTCAACGGAACCAACTCCCTCGCGCGGGGTGGTGGTTATCGGCATCCGCACGTTCGGGTCAGTGATCTCGGGATCGGTAGCAAGCTCAAGCATGCGTTCGGCTGCGTAGAGCAATTCGATCAGGCGTGCCCAATGAGTCGCCAGGCGATGGTGAACGGGCTGATATCGTCCATCCACTTTCTTGCTGCCCAGTGTCTCATAGAAACGATCAAAATGTTCCTGTGCTTTGGGGGTTGCCATGCCATCTGCAGCATTGAGTCGCGAAAGTGGAGTGGCACAATAAACACCGCTGTCCATGCCATCTTCAAAACCCTTCCATCCCACAGCTTTGAGATAGGGGAATTTCAGATAGGTCCACGGCTCGACGCGCTCTGCGATATGCTCAGCGTAGTCTTTGGAATGGTATTTGAGAAATTCCTTCCCTTCGGGATCGACGACACGAATCATGCCATCATAGAAATTGACATGGTTATTTTCATCCACCGTGCCCATATAGTAGGTTTTGTGAGTGAAGGCATCCGAGACGATCAGATCGACATAGTCTTTATTCGCCAGGACAACATCGTCAAAAAGCTTTAGTGAAAATTCTGCAAAGGCGATGTTTTTGTGAGCGGCATCTTCAATTTCCTTCCGCATTTCTTCTGTGATCGCAACGCTCCATCCGCCGGGTAAACCTGATACGGGATGGATGCCGCGTCCGCCCAACATCTTGATGATGTCGTGATTGCGCTTGCGACAGTTGATCACTTCCATGCCAATGTCCACACCGACTTTGTGGATCACACCCAGGATATTGCGTTCTGCCGGATCGGACTCCGGACCGAGCACGAAATCCGGGCCGCCCAGGGCGTAAAAGTGGACGGTATGATCGGTGCAATAGAAGGATGCGTAGAATAATTCGCGGATCTTCTTGACAACCGATGGCGGTTCGACATCGAAAAGTGCATCGAGTGCCTTTGTGGCCGCCATATGATGAGCTTCGGGGCAGACACCACAAATGCGATTGGTGATACGCGGCATTTCCTCCGCTGGTCGCCCAACAGTGAATTGTTCAAAACCACGCAATTCTGGAATTTGAAGATAGGCGTTTTCTACTTCACCCTCTTCGTCCAGGAATATTTCGATCTTGCCATGCCCTTCCAGACGGGTAATGGGATCTATAGTGATTCGTTGTTTCATGCTGCCTCTCCTTTCCCGTTAGAACCGTTAACTTTTGCTCTTTGGAGCAATGAATGGGCCATGCTAAAGCGATAAAAAGTTCCAGCGGGATCGGCGATGGTATCGACGACGGTCTGGATCCGCTCTTCAAGTTCAGCTTCCTCCATGCTTTCATGGCCTGCACTAATAACCGATGCAATCGCAGAGAGCATTTTTGCTCCCTGGTCTTCTACGCCGGGCATCGGGCCATAACAGCCCCGGCATCCTATTCCTACACTTGGGCAGAGTGCACCGCATCCGCCACGTGTCGCCAGCCCCATACAGACGAGACCCTGTTCGAGCAAGCATACATCGGGTTCGGGGACGATTTCGTAAGGGCGGTAGAAGCGATCAATGGCTTTCTCACTTTTTTCCCGTTCGCATCCTTCGCATACAGCGACGTTGCTGGCGCCGACAATCGAGCCTTTGGGGGGCAGTGGAGCACCTTCAAGCAGCGCACCAACGATCACCTGTAGCACAGCCCAGATTTGTTCAGGCTCAGGTGGACAGCCGGGCAGGTAGTAATCTACATCCACAACCTGATCCAGCGATTTGACCGTATTGTAGAATTCAGGGATCGTCAATTCGCCTTCGGGGACCTGTACAGATGTCAATGGGATGATACCCTCGGGGTTGTCTATCGTGGGATTATCCTTGTAGACTGTGTTAAAGGTTGCCTCTTTGGATGTCAGGTTCGAGAGGGCAGGGATGCAGCCCTCATAAGCACAAGAACCAAAAGCGACCATAAACGTCGATTTTTTCCGCAATAGATGAGCCATCTCTTCATTTTCTGAGTTGCGGATGGCACCATTCCACAGGCAGACGGTGATATGGCCGTCCGGATATGCCTCCACATCTTTGGTTTTGAAATCAGCGATGCAGGGGAAAAAGGCTATGTCGAAAACCTCGTCTACGGTGAGAATTTTCTCGTGAATATTGAGTACTGAAACTTCACATCCTCCACAGGATGAGGACCAGTACATTGCCAGTTTCGGTTTTTCATTTTTAGTCATTGTTATGCCTCCTCAAGTACTGGGGCAACTTCAGCAGCTTTGTATCCGTTGCTTCGATTGACGACTTTTTCATCCCAATTAAGCGGGCCTAAAGCGCGTAGTGCTTCAGTCATCTGGTCAACTTTTTCGGCCAGTAAAATACCTTCTGAGGCCGATGCCCAGATCAACTGAACACGTTCTTCTTCAACGCCTAATTGCGTGAGCATCTTCCTGAGAAGATAAAAACGGCGCATGGCTTTGATATTGCCGTTGACATAATGACATTCGCCAGGGTGACATCCAGCGATCATCACGCCATCTGCACCTTCACGCAATGCCTTCATGACAAATTGGGGGTCTACCCGCCCACTGCACATCACACGGATCGCGCGCATATTTGGCGCATACTTTATGCGTGCAGTTCCAGCAAGATCAGCCGCGCGGTAGGAGCACCAGTTACACAGAAATCCGACGATTACGGGTTCGTATGTTTCACTCATTGTTTTCTCCATTCCTTTACGCTGATGCCTTTTCAGCGCTCATATCCCACAACACACCTTCGATCTGGGCGAACAATTGATCGTTAGTGAAATGTGCTCCGGTGATAACGCCGCTGGGGCAGGCCGCTACGCAGGTACCGCAACCCTGGCAAAGGGCGGTGATGACTTCAGAAACCTTGCGGTCTTCATGGAAGATAATCGCGTTAAAGGGGCACATATTATTGCAGATTTTGCACCCGGAGCAAGCCTCTTGATCGATGCTGGCCCGGACAGGTTCCATCATCACCGTGCCGCGGCTGATCAATCCAGCCACACGGGCTGCTGCTGCGGCTCCTTGTGAAACGCTTTCAGGAACATCTTTCGGTCCCTGGCAAGCACCAGCGATGAGAATGCCATCCGTCATTGTGGCGACGGGATCAAGTTTGGGATGCCGCTCGGTGAAGAATCCGTCGAAGTCACAGCCCATCTTGAAGAGTTGCGAAACCTCCTTGGACCCGGCACGTGCTTCCATTGCCGAGCTCAGGATGACCATATCGACGGGGATACGGCGCTGTTTACCGATCAACGTATCCTCGACCTGGATGATAAGCTTGCCTTCTTCTTCCGGAATGCGAGCTGCGTCTGTAACTTCTGCTACCTTGCCACGAATGAAGTGAGTTCCCTCTTCAAGCAAGCGGTTGTAAAATTCTTCATACCCTTTGCCTGGGGTGCGCATATCAATATAGAAATCATAGATTTCAGCATCGGGAATGCGCTCATGAACAAGATGGGCAAACTTCAGCGAGTACATGCAGCAAACTTTTGAACAATATTTGTGATAATTCTCGTCACGTGAGCCTACACAATGGACGATACCTACGCTCTTGGGAGTGCTTTCCTTATCACGTAAGACAATTTTGCCATCTGTGGGGCCGGCTGCATTTACCATCCGTTCAAATTCCAAACCGGTGAAAACATTATCCAATTTTCCGTAGCCATATTGCGGGATACGCTTGGAGTCGAAGAGATCATATCCGGTTGCGAGAATGATATTGCCAACATCGATTTGCAGGATTTCATCTTCCTGATCAAATTCAATCGAATTCGGCTCGGTAGGGCAGAATTTCTCGCAGGCTTTGCATTTTCCGGTTTTGAAATAGACACAGTTTTCTTTGTCGATCACCGGATATTTAGGTACGGCCTGAGGGAAGGGTCTATAGATCACTTTTCGTGTGCCCATGCCGGCTTCAAAGACTTCATCGACTTCCTTGAAGGGGCATTTTTCGATACAAATGCCACAGCCAGTGCAATGTTCTTCGTTGACGTAGCGCGCTTTTTTGCGGACAGTGACGCTGAAATTGCCCAGGTAGCCATCAACTTTTTCGACTTCACTCCAGGTGAGCAGTGTGATGTTGTCGTGTTGGGCAACATCAACCATCTTGGGTGTCAGGATACAAGCTGAGCAGTCCAATGTGGGGAAGGTTTTATCGAGCTGTGCCATGTGGCCGCCGATGGAGGGTTCCCGTTCCACAAGGTAGACATGATAACCAGCATCTGCAAGCTCAAGCGCTGAGGTGATTCCAGCGATACCACCGCCCACAACCAGGGTGTTGGGATTGATCTCAACGGGGATCTGTTCGAGGGGTTCGTGGTGAATTACGCGGTCAATTGATCCTCTAACAAGAGATTTCGCTTTAGCGGTGGCAGCTACCTTGTCGTCCGTGATCCATGAATCATGTTCGCGGATATTGGTCATTTCGAAAAGGAAGGGGTTCAAGCCTGCGCGCTCACAAGCTGTTCTAAATGTCTTCTCGTGCATGTGGGGCGAACAGGAAGCGCAGACGACTCGCGTCAATCCCTTTTCCTTGATATCCTGCTCGATCAATTCCTGGCCCAAACTGGAGCACATGAATTTATAGTCACGAGCAACTTCAACATTGGGCTGTTCTCCAGCCCAGCGAGCGACTTCTTCTACATCCACCACTTTGGAGATATTTGTGCCGCAGTGACAGACGTAAACGCCAACTCGCTCTTTGTTCTCAGAATTACTTTTTTCAGTCATAGGTCTTTCTCCTATCCGTAGTGTTTGTCAGAATAAGTTGGAAGTTTGTGGGTAGGTGATATTGTTTCATCGGGCCTCCTTTTTAAGAAATTGGGATAGAACGGGGAGCGTTGAAACCAGTTCTGACCCGATTCCCAATTTTTTGGGAGCAATTCCCAAAGCCAGGCCCATCAGTTGCGTGAAATACAAGACGGGAGTAGAGAAGTCTGTGCCAAACTCTTCATTGACCTGAGTTTGATAAGCCTCCAGGTTGACCTGGCAAAGTGGGCAAGCCGTAGCGATGACATCTGCTCCACTGTTTTGGGCATTCTGAAGCAGGTGCCGAATCATATCGAGGGCGGCGGGGCGGTTTGTAAGAAGAAGTGATCCACCACAGCAGCGGGTTTTGTAAGCAAAGTCGATTGGATTTGCGCCCATGGCTCTGATCAGTTCTTCAAAAAACTGCGGGTCTTCAACATTCTCGCCATTTTTTCTTGGCCTGACGATCTGGCAGCCATAATATGGTGCAATGCGCAGCTCTTTTAGAGGGTTGGTAACCTTCTTTTTGATTTCTTCTGGCCCAACTTCATTTGCGAAAACATCAATTAGATGATGGACATTTAAGTCACCCGAAAGTTGGAGATCGTCTGCTTCGAGCGCATAGTTGATATGCTCAGCAAGATCTGCATCTTCTTTCATATAGGTATTGGTGAAATAGGCGTTTTTGTAGCAGGCACTACATGGGGCGACAAAATCAAGCCCCTGTTTTTCTGCTATCGCCAGATTGCGAGCTACGAGTGTATTCGCTAAAATCTCGTCGAGATGGAAGTAGGTGGTCGCGCCGCAGCAGTTCCAATCTTCCAATTCCTCAAGCTCCACGCCTAATACACGTGTGGTCTCCAGAGATGATTTATGGTAGCTCAGGGCCATTTTTTCCAGTGAGCAGCCCGGGAAGTAAGCGTATTTTTTCATGATTACTCCTCATCTCCCATCGGGATAATGCGTTTGATCATGTTCTGGAAATTCTTAAGGCGTTTGATCCTTGGGGGTAAAACAGGGATACGGCCTTTGAGCATCATCTTGGTTGCGCCCTGAACCTCCTGGAAGAATTCCTTTGCCCCAAAACCGAAGATATAAGTTGGTGCCAAAATCGGCTCATATGATCTGCCGCTTCGGGCAATGGTCTTCATAAATGTTTCAGAGAAGACCGGGCCAACCAGATCGTCGGCATAGGTTTTGTTCCACATTGAGTAGCGCTTTACGGCATACATCGCGCCGGCAATATCGATCCTGGACGGACATCTGACTGTGCATTGATAGCAAGACGCGCAAACCCAATATGTATTTGTGTCAATTACATCTTCCTTGAGATCTGCGTTGATCATGCCGATAAGGCGTCGGGGCGTCTGATCCATGAATTCAACTGCCGGACAGGAACCTGAGCATGTCCCACATTGAATACATTCGTTCAGCGGACTCCCGTGTGCCGCGTACATGAGGTTGGAAATTTCCTGGCTAAAAGTAGGTTTGTCTGCCATAGTTTTTCCTATACCGTCTTTTCTTTCGCCATTTCCAGCAGGGCGCTCACTTTCTCAAGCAACAGATCGGGTTCTACCGGTTTTTCAAGTAGTTCATCTGTCGGTAAGAAGCGAGGATGTACCGGCTGGCCTGGGAAGAGAAAAGCCATCTGTTCTCTGATTCCTGTAATAATGAGCACAGGAATTTTTCGCAGCTCTGGGTCTTTATTGATCTTGCGCGCCACCATTACGCCTTCAGCGCCGCGCCCCATCATGATATCGAGCAAGAGCAGATCGAATGATTTCGACTCCAGGGCCTTGAAACCATCTTTCGGGTTGTAGGCAACTTCGACTTCGTAGTCAGCTTTAGTTAAAATTGCCTTGATCCCATCAACATAATCGGGATCATCATCAATGATCAATATTCGTTTCCGTGGATCCATTGGAACCTCCTTGGTTATTGCCAATGATTTAGTCAGGATCTATGAAATTATTTGTCATTTCTAGCGCGGGTAATTGAATGCTAAATGCACTCCCTTCACCCAGCGTGCTTTCTACTGAGATTGTTCCATCGTGAGCTTCAATAATTCTCTTTGTAATGGCTAGGCCAACTCCACTGCTCCTTTCACCTTCAGGTCTGGCTTTTCCAGAATAAAAATCGTTAAAGATATGCGGTATATCTTCTTCGTCGATACCAACGCCATTGTCAGTAATATTGATTGAAATACTGCCGTTGCTTTTTATAGTACTGATCTCGATTTTTCCTCCCACACGGGTATATTTGACCGCGTTGTTCAAAATGTTGGTGATTGCCTCAACCAGAGTGCCTTCATTTCCTGATACTTGCGGAAGAGAGGGATTCAGTTTGTGCTTGATCGCAATATCTTTTCGGATTGCGTGTGATTCCACGCTTCCTACTGCTTTCGTAACGATAGTATCAATGGATGTGGGTTTAAAATCTTCGCGGATTTTGCTGATATCAACGGATATAACCCGTAACCAGGTATTGATCATTGTCACCATATCTTTGATACGGGTTTGGAGACGCTCCACCATTGTTTTTTGTTCATCCGTTAATTTATCTGCCAGGTCGTCGGCCAGCACAAATAGATTTTGTTGTACGGCCCCCAATGGGGATTTCAATTCATGGGAGACGATGGCAGCAAAGTGTTCTCGCAAAAGCTCCTTCTCTTTGCGTAATGTAATGGTTTCGATTACCATTCTTCTTCTTTCCAGGCCTCGCTGGACAATCAGGCGCAATTCATCAGGTTTGAATGGTTTTGGTAAAAAGTCGTATGTCCCTTTTTTCATCGACTCGACAGCTGCATCCACGGTGGCAAAACCTGTGATAACAATAGTCACAATAGTGGGATCATATTCATGGATTTTCTCAAGCACTTCGTACCCGGAGAGGCCTGGCATTTTGAGATCAACAAGGGCTAAATCTGGTTGGAAATCTTCGAGTATTTCCAACCCCTCTGCGCCATCCCGTGCTGTAACGATCTTATAATCACTCTTCGCTAAAATATGGATACAGGAATCTCTAACGATTTCCTCATCATCTATAATGAGAATCTTGGGTATCTCATGCATGTTTTGATTCCTCACCATTATTTTCAGTTGCTTTAGTCGGCAGGGTAACGATAAAGGTTGTGCCTCGACCCAATTCGCTCTGTGCCGAGATGCTGCCTCCATGCCCCTTAACAATTCCATAGCTGATAGCCAGTCCCAGACCAGTGCCATGCCCGACATCCTTTGTTGTGAAGAAGGGGTCGAAAATCTTTTTTAGGTTCTCTTCACTGATGCCTGAGCCGGAGTCGGAAAAAGCAATTTCAACGGCGTCCTTTCTTTTACTGTAACGGGTGCTGATATTTAAATATCCGCTGCCCTCCATTGCTTCAGCAGCGTTGATGATCATGTTGATAAAAACACGCTCGATTTGGGCAGCGTCAATTACGGCCAGAGGCAGGCTGTTCTGGAAGAGTTTAATCACTTCAATGTTGTGGAACAGGGCTTGATGTTCAACAAGGGAAGCACATTCATGCAAGACCTCATTTATAGAGCATAGAGTTTTATCTGGTTTACGTTGGCGAGAGAAATCCAGCAAGCCGCGGATGATGTCTCTGCACCGATTGGCCTGCCCGACGATCTTTTCCAGCGGGAAAACAATGGAGGTGCCATCATATTTATGGTCTTCGAGCAACAGATTGGCGAAAGTAATGATGCCTTGTAGCGGATTATTCAATTCGTGGGCGATATTGGCGGATAACTGTCCCACGAGCGCCAACCTTTCTGATTCCATGATTCTTTGTGTAGCAAAATCTTTAAATTGTTCATCCCTCCTCTTCAAAGCTTTGTTCATGATATTAAAAGAATTTGCCAAGGATTGAAGCTCGTCGTTGCTTGAAACCTTTACTTCAAAATCCAGGTTCCCCATGGCTACTTCCTGTGATGCATCAACCAACTTATTGATCGGAACCAAAATCCGTTGCGCAATGAAATAAGAAAGTATTAGGGCGGCTGTTCCGCCCGCGAGTGTAATTCCTGTAAAGGTGATCAGTGTCTGCCTTTGGGTATCGGTATATTTTTGCTCCAGAATGCCAACGTAGAGAATGCCAATAATCCTGTTATTGATATCCTTGATCGGTTCATATGCTGCTATATACCAACTGTTAACTACAAACGCGCGTGCGATCCAGGGTTCTCCCTGAATAACAACCTGGTTATAAACCTCTTCAGACACGCGTGTCCCGATAGCTCTTGAGCCATCTTTGTTCTTTACGTTTGTTGAAATTCTGAGATCTTCCAGGAAGATCGTTGAGGTACCGATATCTTGCCCTTCATAGATGACATCCTGATAGACCGTTTGCTTGATCTTGTCGACAATTGAGTAATTTCTGCTTAACAGAACCCCGCCATATACAGTCCCGATCAACCTATTTTGATCATCAAAGATTGGTGCTGCTGCTTTTAGCATCATCCCGGATCTTTCTTCAACCTCTTCCCGTTCACGGGCCAAGGGAGTATCAATAAATTTGAAATATGCTGCTTCTGCCAAAGCAGGGGACTCAAGATACAGCTCATCAGCAGAAACGATAATTGTCGCGGCTTGAGGGGTTTTTCGATATAAAGCTGTTCTGACAAGCTCATCAGTTCCCTGGTTGTCGCCAAGAGAGCTATTGCTGTCCGTACGCAGGACCACATACCCATATTGATCTGTCACGGCTAATACATCAAGCCCAGCTTCTTCTTTTACTCTTACCAATTCGTCTGTAGCTTCTTCGATATTCCCAAATTGCAGTGCATTCCTTAGAAAGGAGCGATCTGCTGTGTAACGTACAGCATCGTTAATGTGATTTAGATTTTCAAGGTAGATTTCTCTTGCGGTATTGAGATCGTTACGTACCTTTTCCTGTGCTTCTACGACAAGTCGGTCGCCGATAAGACGATTCCCGACGAACATAAAAATAGTGCTGATGATCGCGATGATGAGCAAAAAGCTCCACATTAACTTTGCCGCAATTGACAAACTGATGGAACGCAACCATGGGAAAGCACTTTTGGGCCAGCGAAGAGATGTTTCCGACTTATTGGTCATGATGAATACTTTATAGGGCCTCGTAAACCAGTTCGATCAAATCTTTGATGACAAGGTTATTTTCTTCGCCTGTGGTTTTGACGGCATCCCTATACATGGTGATATCTTTGGGGCAGGCGACGATAAAATCAGTGACGCCTTTCAATTGAACGGCCTCACGGATGCGTGATTCGCTGGGGCGTTCATTTACCTCGCCCTCTTCCATCCAGATACGACCGCCCCCTGCTCCGCAGCAGAGCGCACAATCTCTGTTGCGAGGCATTTCTACGATTTCGCACCCGGTCGCTTCGATCACGCGACGTGGTGCATCGTAGACACCGTTATAACGCCCGAGATAACAGGGATCGTGATAAGTGACTTTGTAACCTAATTTATTGCTAAGCTTGAGTTTTCCGGAAGCGATCAGTTGGTCCAGTAATTCGCTGTAGTGCAACACAGGCTGTTCGCCATTAGGAGGATATTCGTTCTTGAGTGTGTTGTAAGTATGCGGATCGGTTGTGACGATGGACTGATAATCACATCGGCTCATCGCCTTGACGTTCTTCTCTACCAGCATCTCGAAAAGCCCCTCTTCTCCAACGCGGCGCACGTCGTTCCCGGCGTGATTTTCGCCCTTATACATGATGCCGAAATCCAGGCCGATTTTTTGGAAAACTTCGGCCGTTCTCTGGGTGATCTCGGTTAGTGTAGGGCTGTAGGATGCATAATCGCCCACAAACCACAAGTATTCCACTGCTTCTTTGCCTGCATCTTTAACTTTTGGCTCAATCTCTTTCGACCAGCGCGCCCGCATCCGTTCTGACTGACCAAAGGAATTGCCATACCGCCCAAGATTGGTCAATGCGTCCTGGAGCTCGGCATCGATCATGCCCTCGATGACCATAGTTCGACGGAGATCAACAATGGTGTCTATATGCTCGATCAGCACCGGGCATTCCTGGATGCAGGCACCACAGGTTGTGCAAGACCAAAGTACCTCTTCTGGAATCGCTTCTCCCACGAGGTTTGGCTGGCCTCCGTTATGATGGAGAGCATCCCGAAGAGACAGGATCAATTTTTTCGGGGAGAGTGGGGTTCCAGCGCCAAAGGCCGGGCAGGCATCCTGACAGCGACCGCATTCAGTGCAGGCATCCCCATCAAGTAACTGTTTCCAGGTCAGGTCGCTGAGTTTGCTGACAAAAATAGGTTTTCCCTCGGCAGTTTCTGCAGCGGGAGCAAGTGCACCCATGGGACGGTCGAGTTTGGAGAAAAAGGCATTCAGTGGGCCGGTCAGAGTATGCAATAATGTGCCAGTCGGCAAGGTGATGAGAGTCACAGCTACGGTGAGCAGGTGGAATATCCAGATGCCGAGATGCCAATTGGTCAGGGTGGTTTCTGATGCGCCGGTAGATATCCAAAGCTGGGCAAGCAGCCATCCAGCGGGGGACCAAGCCCCCCAGTCCGGGCGTTCCACAGCCAATCTCAGGGATTCAGTACCTAGTCCACCCAGCACGATGATTACGATCAGTGATAAGGTCCAGGTGAATCCGGGCTCCAGTGTTAGTCGCTCGGGTTTCTGGGCGTAACGTCGATAAATGGCCATCCCTGCCCCAATGATGAAAATGATCGTAAAAACGTCAAGAGTGAATTTGTAAATTACGAGGGTGTTTCCATAAAGAAATTCGAAGAAATGGTCATGGACGGTTGCCAGCGCTGTGCCAAGGAAGAATACAAAAAAGCTCCAGGCGATGGCCACATGCATCAGACCAGGATACCGTTGACGGAGAACTCGGGTTTGGATGATGGCATATTGAATTACGCGCCATACCCGCAAATGGAGTTTATCCCAGCGTGGTTCGGAGCGACCTATCCGCCACCACGGACTGGCCTGTCGATAGAATCGGAAGAGCATGATCGCGGCCGCCAGAAACATGATCGTGTAGACATAAAGCTCCGGCTTGCCCCAGGTATGCGGTATTCCCCAGTAATTTAGTCGTTCAGGCATCGCGTCTTCTCCTCATCTACGGAGTTATCCTTCTTTAGCTTCTTCAACTTGCTCAAGCAAAGGATCGATCAGGTCAAAGAAATCAAATTCGACGCCGTAGGTCGCGATATCGAAGATGGGGGCATTGGGATCCATGTTGACGGCGACGATCACTTCGCTCTCAGCCATCCCCTCGACGTGTTCTGGTGCACCGCTGATACCCAGCGCCAGATAAAGCTTGGGTTTCACAGTTTGTCCGGATTTGCCAACCAACCGCGAGGTGGGCAGCCAGCCCTGATCGACGATAGGTCGCGACGAGCAGACTGTGCCGCCTAAGAATTTAGCCAATTCTTCGGCCAGTTCGATATTATCTTCGGTTTGGATGCCGCGACCGATGGCGATCAGGATCGATTCTTTGCTGATATCCACGTCTCCGGCTTCAGGCTCAATATAGCCTTTGAGCGTCACGCGCAGATCATCTAACGCGGGAGCGTCGAATAAAATTACCTCAGGTGCGGTTTCGCTCTGACCGCTTTCTGGCTTGTAGCCTCCGGGAATCACGGTAATTAATGTAGTCGTTTCTGCTAATTCGCTTTCTGCCATGATCTTGCCGCCGCAAATCTGGCTGGTGAGTTTCCCTCCACTGGTCTTTACACATGAGCTTACTAATGGAAGGGATAAACGGGCGGATAAGACACTGGCGACATCTGCGCCGATGGATGTGTTCCCAAAAAGCACTGCCCGCGGTTCATTTTCTCCAATCAGGCTTGCTACCGTTTTCTGATAAGCGTCGGAAGTGAATTCAGCCAAAGCCGGGTGATCTGCATAGAGAATACTGTCAGCGGCCAATGTGGAAGCCAATTCCTGCGCATTTTGCCCCAGGAGTACACCGAGGACCTTTCCACCAGTTTCCTGAGCCAAATCACGTGCAGCGGCCAATGTGATATAGGATATGTCGGCAACCTGGCCCTGTAGATGTTCTATGATGACATAAATATCCTGGTTCATAGCGCACCTGCTTTCTTGAAAATCGCTACAAGTTTTGCAGCAATTTCCTCTTCATCCCCCTCGATCATTTCGGCCCGTTTGGCGGCCTCAGGCAAATACATGCGTTTGGCAATTACTCCACCATTGGGATTAAGTTCAGAAATCTCTTGCTCGTCAATTTCCGCGGTTTTCATCATTTGCCGAACCTTAGAGATCGCCACATAACGGGGAGGTTCTTCGCCAGCCTGAATGCCTAAAACAGCCGGCAAGGTGACCTCCATCTCGCCGATCAGCCCGCCCGGGTATTCCTTGCGAACGATGGCTTTGTTGCCCTCAATGGTGACACCTGAGATATAGCCGACATAAGGCATTCCCAGATATTCAGCGACCAAAGGACCGACTGGGCCATCCAGATCGTCATTGGCCTGAACGCCTGTCAAAATCAGATCAGGTTGATAGGGCTTGGCAGCCTCGGCAAAGGCACGAGCCAGTGCATGGTTATTTGCGCCCTCTTCAAGATCACCAGCGAGTTTAATCATCCGGTCTGCGCCTTTGGCGGCTGTGGTGAAGAGCATATCTTCAACGCCTTCCGCATCGGGCGCAATTACTGTGACCTCACCAGCATCTCTTTCTTTTAACAGGATCGCCTGCTCAATGGCATGATTGTCGAATTCGTTGATGATCAAGCGCAGCCAATCCCTGTCCAAGCCGGTACCAGCCTCGTTGATTTCAAGTTCTTCAACGAGATCGGGCACCATCTTGACGATTGCTACAATTTTTGCCATCTGTCTCCTCCGTCGGATTATTCCATGGCTCCGATAAGCAACTCCAAAATATCATTGACGATTATCTTCTCTGCTCCGGGAACGGTTTTCGTGGAATCTTCAAAGCGTGGGGGTTCATAAGGGCAGGCTACCGCCAGGATCTCAGCCCCGGAAGTGACCGCCTCCTTGACTCGCCAGTCAGATAATCGTACTTCTCCTTTTTCCCATTGGAAGCCATCCAGCCACATTCCACCGCCACCCCCGCCACAACATAGGCTGGTGCTCTTGGTATGGGACATCTCGACGATCTCCACGCCGGGAATTGCCTCGAGCAAAGTGCGTGGTGCATCGTATATGTTATTGGCACGTCCCAGATAGCAGGGATCGTGATAAGTGACTTTCTTTTTTCCGTTATCTTTAAGCAACGGTTTGATCTCTTCAATCCGTTCTGTCAGGAATTCGGTATAATGCCTGACCGGATATTCAATACCAAGTTGTGGATATTCATTTTTAATTGCGTTATAAGCGTGCGGATCAGTGGTGATGATTTCTTTGAATTCGTATTGAGAAAAAGCCTTGCCATTTTTTTCTGCAAGCATTTCAAAAAGCCCACGCTCTCCGGCTAAGCGCTGCGAATCCCCGTCACTGTTTTCTTCCGGCCCAAGAATGCCAAAATCAATGCCTAATTTGTGGAGGAGTTTTGCAAAAGCTTTTGTGGTCTTCTGCACTCGAGGATGGTAGGATGCATAGTCTCCAACAAACCAGAGCACATCTACTGGGCGTTTGGCCTTGCGCATAATTGGTACTTCGAAATCAAGATCGGCTGTCCAATCGGCGCGTTTGCGGGGGGATTCGCCCAATGGATTGCCGTAGCGCTGGGAAAATTCCAGTGCACTTTGTAATTCTGTAGGGATATTCCCGGCCAAAAGCAATTCCTCCTTGGCGCGTGTCATCAGGCCAGGAGTCAGGGGTATATTTTTTGGGCAGACTTCTGTACAGGCGTAGCAGGAAACACACATCCATACAGAGTCGGTATCAAGCATCTTGTCAAGAATGCCAGCGCGCATCCAGGCGATCATTCTGCCAGGAGGAAAATCCATTAGATAGCCAAAAGGACAAACCCCGCTGCAATCGGCACATTGCAGGCAGGTTTTTATCTTTTCACCCTCGGCGACCTCAAAAAGACTATTATAGAACTTTGTGGTGAATCCAGCCTTTGCTTCGGTTACAGTATCTGCCATTATTGGCCTCCTGGGTTGCTTATCTTGAGTAGATGAGATGTTGTATAGCGGACGAACCGGTCGTTAATCGTACTGAAATAGACCCCAAGTTGATGTTTCTTATACGGACTCAAAAAACTGATCATACGGCCCACCAATTTCTATATTATGACAAAGATCAATTTCGTAGGAAAAAATTGCTTAATTCTCCTCCTGTTAAGTATGTGAAAACAATCACATTTACGCCAGTATGCATTGCCATGACTAATGCGTGACATTTGTTATATTGTGAAAAAAAAGACAAAAGATAAGGTTTTTTGAGGGATTTTAATCTGAAAAAATTTTAATTTCAGGATGTTTAATTAATTGCATAAGCCCATGAATCGATGCCTATGAAAACCACTCTTAGGGTAATAAATAATTTGCCATCCTATTACGCATTATCAATATTTTCCCAATAGAACTGAAGATATCTGTAATCTAAGAATTACTTGGCAATTCGGTTTTCCGATATGGTGGGCCAATGATCTTGTCTCTATATTTTCTAAGCAACCAAGTAGTAAATGCCCAAATAACAAGAGTATTTGCCCAGCGCCCATCCCAATATGTTTGAATTGCCGTCACTGGAATTAACGAAATTTGATCTGACTTGGAAGTAGCGTAACACCTGAAACATTTGGAAGATGCCAACACCTGATCAGCATGATCAAGTGCCCATGTATTCAATATCTTGATAACGGATGACAATTGTTCTAACTCCCCATAGGATATATGGCGGCCATCGTTTCGATTAAACTGCAATATTTTTGAGTATTCAGATCCCCAAGTGGGATCTGCCATTTTCCAATTTCCCTCTGCATAATATTCTACCCATGCATGACCTTCACCAGGATTATGGGTAAGAGATGTTTCATATTTGGGCGGAGGAAACACTATCCCAATCATCATTTGTGAGGGTATGGATGATGCTCTA
>JACNJN010000103.1 GCA_014382535.1 Candidatus Desulfolinea nitratireducens
ATTATGATTCAGAATGCACGGTCGGCGTGATCCACACCGCCGGCGGAATTCTCTTTTTCAAAAACAGAGATCTGCGCGAGGAGCATCTCTCAAATAAGCTCATTGTCATCCAATCTACCCCGGATACTCATGCATTAAAGGGTGTCAATCTTAAGACAAATCAGCTTGAGGGTGTATCAATTGGGGTCAATAAATACAATATTTGTGTGGCAAATACTCACGTGGAATCTGCTGACAATATCACCTATGATATTTTATGCGAAAAGCTCTTATCTGAAGCACAAAGCAAAAGCGATATTCCACAGATAACACGTCAGTTCATGAGTCAAAACATCCTTCAGGGCGGTCGAATATTGGTTGCAGCACCAGAGTGGACCTATTTGATCGAGGTCTTCAAAAAAGAATTCAAGATCGAAGAAGTAGAGAAAAATTTTGTGATCACAAACAATTTCTCACTCATTTCCCATCGGGCAAATAGGCCAAAAATCAGAGAAGAAAGCTCCCTTGCCCGCCTAGAGACAGCCAGTAGAATGATAAAAGATATTTCCGATATTGGCATGCTCAAAAGTATGCTTCGCTCACATATGCCAGAGAAAGGCGAGCTGTCAATTTGCAATCACCAGGAAAGCGGTGGAGGCACCGAGAGCAGTCATATTATCCAGATTTCGGGGGGTTATGTAGGCTGGTCATCGCTCATTGGATTTCCCTGCGAAAACGATTATCACACTACCCATTTATTTGAGTAACATGGCAAACAAATATGACTGACCGAAAAAAGGCTGATAGCCTCCTATTTCAATTTGCTGTGATCTCAGATACTCATATTCGCCTGCCTAACGCTACCGATGAAGGGGGGTATGCATCAAATCGTTTATCCATCGAGCGCGCAAAATATGTTGTGCGATGCATCAACCATCATCAGCCCAGTTTTGTTATTCATCTTGGGGATGTCGTGCACCCGATTCCAGCCTTGAGCAACCACGAAGAAGCAGTCGCAAAGGCATCTGAGATCTTTTCAGAGATTGAAGCTAAATTATTCGTATTACCGGGGAATCATGATATTGGGGATAAACCCAATGCCTGGCTGCCAGCGCCCGTTATCGAAGAGGAGAGCCATTTAATTTTTTCAAAGCACTGGGGAGCGTTATACAAAGCCTTCTCCAACAATACCTGTCATTTTATATGTCTCGACACACCGATTATCAATTCTGGCTTCAAACGAGAGGGCGAGCAATTTGCATGGCTCGAAAATGAATTTCAAACTGCCAAAGAAAATGGGCTGCGCATATTTGTTTTCATGCACTATCCCCTTTTTATCTGTGATCCGAACGAACCCACTCACTACGATAATATTGATGAACCTGCTCGTAGTTTGATACTGGAGCTTTTTAAACGTTATGGTGTGGAGGCTGTGTTTTCAGGGCACGTCCACAATCCCTTTGTCGGTATCCATAAAAAAACTACTTATTACAGCCTGCCCTCAACGGCCTTTGTACGCCCCGAATATTCAGAACTTGCTACGGTTAGCCCCGGGGATGAATTTGGCCGGAATGACAGCGCCAAGCTTGGCTTTTTTATGGTTAGCGTCTACCCTGACAGACATGAAATCCTGCCGATCAGAACCTATGGAGCGGGCGATCTTGAGAATGGAATGCCCCCGGTCGAGCCTTATAAAATGGCGGGAGGAAGATCTCCGATGTTCGGCGTAAGTTTGCGTCGAGGCTGGGGGAGGCGGATTGAGCTTGCTGCCGATGGATTGGACGAATTCAAACGCAAAGAAGCATACCGCGATTGGCTGTTATATGCGCTCCTTGAACTTGGCGTAACCTCTCTCAGAGTGCCAATAGCCGATCTGGAAAATGCTGATGTCCGGCTACGTCTTTCTGATTTTACAAAAATGGGTTTTGAGTTTACGGTTTATAGCCTCGGCATCCCTGATAAAGATATTTTGACAACCATGGAAACACACGGCAGCCTGATTGTGAATTGGGAAATCATTTTCCCAAAGCACATGCTTTCCCAAATTGATATTGCCGTAAAAGATGCCCAAACCGCCTTTTTTGGGCAAATCTTTATTGCGCCAGTTGTGCCCATCAAAGAAGATGATGGAGATGGAAAAACATTCCAGCATTTCGCAAGTCACGGATTTTCATTTGAAGACGCAGCCAAAGCAGAAAAATTATTATCCGCGATCGATAATTCGACTGATGAAATCGGCCTGACTTTTAGAGTTTCCCCCTGGGATGTCCCAGGCGATACTTTGCATAAAATTGATCAACAAAGCCAGCGGATCAAGTTGATAAACTTGCAATTACCTCGCCTGGATGAGGGTGTTATCTTCGAGGATGATCAACAACTGCAATCTTTCATTCTTGAGGCTTATCAGGCAAGTCTGGCGATGGAAAATACGACTGTTTTTCTGGATACATTTATTGACAGTGATCGGGGCTACTATCCGAGAATTGGCTTGGTTGACAGGCGTTTCAATCCAAGGCCCGCGTTCTATGCATTAAAGCTGGCCTCTATTGGAAATCACCCAACCTAACAAATATTTCAGATATTTCAAAGATTTGATCTATATATAAAAATAGCCTCCCTTGATGGAGGCCTTTTTTGTATAAATTCCATAAATATTAGCCGGGCATTTTTTTAATGATCACCCAGACACTAAAATCTTCGGAATAAATTTCAACTTTTGCTCCATCAAAAAGGAAAATATCTGTAATCGCTTGTGGATCAAGGAAGTGACTTCGCATCAACGCCAGCTTTTCTGCGATCGCGATCAGCTTGACAGCAAATTGACGGATATCCGGTTCCTGGATAACGATCCGCCCCCCGGGCTTGAGGATCCGCCAGAGCTCGGACGCCGTTTCAGCCTGGTCATTGACATGGTGGAGCGCATCGACCAGAAGGATGCGGTCAAATAAAGCCCCGGCAAATGGCATGGTCTCGGTAAGGGCACGAGCAGGCCGGAGACCGTTCTTCTCCCCGGCCTGTTTCAACATTCCCATCGATATATCAGATAAAATCACAGGGCCAAAATACTCTGTCAACAGACCGGATACACGCCCTGTTCCGCCGCCTGCATCGAGGAGAAGGCTTCCCGGCCCGGGAGCGAGATGCTTCAACATCAATTCGATGTCCGGGGGAGAGATAACGCGCTCGTAGATGGGTGCGAGAAGATTAAAATGATCGAAGGGCATCGCAGATCCTAAAAACCTGTAGTGATCAAATCTTTTATCCGGTCATAGGTCGCCGGGCCGATTCCAGTCACATTAGTGATCTCGTCAATCCGCTGAAATTGTCCATATTGTCGGCGATGGTCAATGATCGCCTGGGCAGTGGAGGGACCGATTCCGGGCAATGTATCAAGCTCATCCAGGTTGGCGGTGTTGATATTAACCCTGTCGCTGCTGCCGCCCGTATTATAAAAAGAAAGATTTTCAATATTGAGCTGAGCACCATCATCAAGGAGGGCTGCAAGATTGACTTTCTCCTTGTCTGCGATGGGAAGAAATCCTCCAGCAGCCTGAATTGCATCAGCAACGCGACTACCTTCCGGGAGATGGTATAAACCGGGAGCCACCACGGAACCGGTAATATGAATGGAAATGGGAGCAGGTGTGGGTGGAGGGAGAAGCGTAACTGCCTCTCCGCTGGGTTGACGAGCTGTAAGCCAGATCACACCGGCCAGCAGTAAGCCAATCAAAATTCCCAAGATGGTATTTGCAGTCGTTTTCATATTCTCATCCCTGACCTTTAGTCACAGCGCATGACCAGCAATGAAGTTCCTTCGCGAGCCAAAAAATCTACCAGGCTCGCCAACTTTGAAATCCGTCGAAAATATGGTGGCATCTCTTCTGGTTGAAGGGCATAAAAGTCAAATTTTTCATACAGCAAACCGAGTTCTGACCTACACATCAAATACAGGGGGCGTGGAGCATCAAGCATCAGTTTTTCAAGGATGGCTCTGGCAATGCCCAGATTACGATAATCCGGCTGAACTGCGAGGGAGGCAATTTCTGTTGAGCCATCGATATGAGGTTTGAGCTGCCCACAAGCGATCATCTTGCCATCTGACGTTTCGGCGACAATAAATCTCGGCCACTTCAGACCTGTCGGATTAATCTTTGTAGAGCGAACCAAATTTCGAATTGAAGAAAAGTCCGTTTCGCGAGCCGGGCGCAAAGTGAAGTTATCCAAGTATACCTGCCGCCATCAATATCGTGAATGAGCTAATGTACCAATGAAAAAGGAAAGGGTAGAGAAAAGACCTACTTCTCCATGCAATCCAGCCGAAAACAAATCCACCAAATATGGTAGAAAGGGTTTCGATCTCTGGTTTGCCGACGTGCATAAGTGCAAATGGTACCGCCTGCAACCAAAGGGCATCGGGACCAAATTTACGGGCGTAACCAAAGAGCAGCCAGCCTCGAAAGAGAAACTCCCATCCCAAAAGATCAAAAAAAGTGTTCCAGGGGAGGCCAGCAAGATAGCCCTCATAATAGCTTTGCATACCGAAACTGCTTCGGGTTAGCCACCAGAGAATTGGAGTCACAAGTATTATCCCTGACAATGTGAGAGTTAAACCAACACGCCAATCGCCAAGCTGGAAACCATAATCTTTGGGATTCTCGCGAAAGATAAAAAGAATGAACAACAAGGGGATAATGAGATACAGGGTTGTTCTGTCAAGGAGTTTAGATGAGGTAAATATATGATATTTATCGAGAATCATCAGAGTAGTGCTGACAATAGTCAGTACGGCGATTTTCCAATCAAGATTGAGTTTGGGGGTTAGAATTTTTTGAATTAGAGTCACAAGGAGACCTAGTAAGGGAAATGAGCCCGGTTCCCATTTGGCCCAAATATTGGAACATGTCATCCAGGCCAATTTTAAGATCATAATAAAGCAGGACAGGGATCAGGCGTAAAACCAGCGCAATGAAAAATATCCGCCAGCCAAAACCTTTCCTGTCCTGCTTTGAAATAAATTTGCTCACACTATGCTTTGATCAGGCCAATTTTCGCATCCTCACCGTTGAATTTGCTGTCAACCATGACTGTTCCTACAGGTCCGTCTTCAAAGACCAGCTCAATTGTCAGTGTTTCACCCATGATGTATTCGCGATAGGCATCTACAGCCACCTGGATTTCTGTGGATGCTGTGAGGTAAACCTTTATACGATCTGAGACATCAAACTCGGCGGCTTTGCGCAAATCCTGTACACGGCGAACAAATTCACGCGCCAGGCCTTCCGCGATCAATTCTGGTGTTAGCTCGGTGACCAACGCAGCCAGATAAGCTCCATCAGATGAGACTGCATAGCCCTCTTTGGCAGCGGCCTGGACCTCAACCTCGTCGGAGAGGATATTCAAAGCTTCGCCTTCAATCGTGACCTGAAGTGGCTCGCCGCTTAATAATGTCCGAGCTGCATCTTCAGCATTCATCGCCATAATTGCCTTGCGGATAGCGGGGAATTTATTCCCATATTTTTGCCCCAATTGTTTTGGCAACGGCTTGACGCTATAGGTGACCGCTTCGCTGCTTGCACCCAGTAAACGGAGGCTTTTTACATTCAACTCGCCCTTGATAAGGTCAGCATATGTTTCAACAGCATGGCGCTCATCCACATTGCCAACAGAAAAAGCAGCTTCAGCCAGGGGCTGGCGAACCTTACGATTTGCTTTCTGGCGGGCAGCATGTCCGAGTGAAACCAGCTTCATGACCACATCCATCTCGTGGTTGAGGGTCTCGTCGATCAGATCAGCTTCAAATTCCGGCCAGCTTGCCAGGTGGACAGATTCAGGTTTGTTCGGATTTGCGCCGAGCACGAGATTCTGGTAGATTTCATCCGCGATAAAGGGCATTGTGGGCGCGAGAAGTTTGGAAAGCGTTGAGACAGCCGTATAAAGCGTATAGTAGGCAGCCTCTTTATCGGCATCCGCTTCGGAACGCCAAAAACGCCGACGAGATAATCGCAAATACCAGGTCGAGAGCGAATCAACAAAGGCCTGGATCGGCCGGGTCGCGGCCGGAACATCGTAATTTTCGTAAGCCTCTGTCACATCCCGAACAAGGGTATTTAGCGAGGAGAGCAGCCAACGGTCAAGAAGATTATCCAATCTGGCAGGTTTCACCAGGGTTGGCTTATCCAGATTGGCATAGGTTACAAAGAATGAATACACATTCCAAAGCGTGAGGGTGAAGGTGCGCACCACCTCTCCAACCAGATCGGCTGAGAAACGGCGTGCCTGTCCGGGAGGGCTGGCAGTGTAAAGATACCAGCGAAGGGCATCAGCCCCTTGTGTATCGAAAACATCCCAGGGCTCAACAATATTTCCCAAACTCTTTGACATTTTCTTGCCCTGACCATCGAGAATATGTCCAAGACAAAGGACGTTCTTGTAGGAAACGCTGTCGTTTAGCAATGTGGATACAGCATGCAGGGAATAAAACCAGCCCCGCGTCTGGTCAACAGCCTCGCAGATATAGTCTGCCGGGAATTGCTCTTTGTATTTTTCATGGTTTTCAAATGGGTAATGCCATTGGGCATAGGGCATGGCGCCAGAGTCAAACCAGCCATCGATCAACTCGGGAACGCGGGTCATCTTGCCGCCACATTCTGAACAGGGAAAGTGAATTTCATCGACATAGGGGCGATGCAAATCCAAATCAGAGAGGTCCCGCCCTGCCAGTTCAGATAACTCGGCTCGAGAGCCGATCCCCTGTTGATGATTGCAATCTTCACAAACCCAAACAGGGAGCGGCGTACCCCAGTAGCGTTCGCGCCCCAAAGCCCAGTCAATATTATTTTCAAGCCAATTCCCAAATCGTCCCTTTTTGATATGATTGGGAACCCAATTGATCTCATCATTAAGCGCAACCAGGCGGTCTTTAAATTGACTGGTGCGGATATACCAGGTTTGGCGTGCATAATAGAGCAGCGGTGTTTTGCATCGCCAGCAGAAGGGATACGTATGGGTATATTCCTCCACACGGAACATCAGCCCGCGTTGGTCCAGATCTTCCACGATCAGCGGATCTGCATCTTTGACAAAAACGCCACTCCACGGGCGAACCTCGGGCAGGAATGAACCGTCGGGAGCAACTGTCTGGATGACGGGCAGATCAAACTCTATCGAGGCATCCATATCCTCAGCACCAAATGCCGGCGCCAGATGAACAAGCCCGGTTCCATCTTCTGTGGTCACAAAATCACCAAGGACGACATAATGCGCAGGTTTATCCGGAGGCATAAAAGTAAAGAGGGGCTGATATTTAACGCCCTTCAATTTCTTGCCTTTGAAGGATTCCACTATCTTTACTTTTTCATCACCGAAAACTTTTTCCATTAAAGCACGGGCGAGAATCAGACGTTCAGTGGACTTGCTGCCGTTTAAGCTGAGTTCGCGCTCAACCTTGACATAATCCACCTCAGGCGCAGCGGCGACTGCCACATTCCCCGGAAGGGTCCACGGGGTTGTCGTCCAGACCAGGAGAGATGTGCCCTCCTCGTCAACCAGGGGCATCCGCACAAAAATCGAAGGATCAACGGTCTCTTCATACCCGAGAGCAACCTCATGGTCCGAGAGCGGTGTCCCGCAGCGTGGGCAATAAGGGACAACTTTATAACCCTGGTAGAGCAGATCTCTGTCCCAGAAATTCTTCAATATCGACCAGACGGATTCGATATAATCATCCGTAAAAGTGACGTAGGCGGTCTTCAAATCCACCCAAAAAGCGAGGCGATCCGTCAGCCGCTCCCAATCCTGTATATAGGTAAAAACCGATTTTCGGCACAGTTCATTGAATTTATCGATGCCGTAATCCTCGATCTCCTGTTTATTTGTGAATCCAAGCTGCTTTTCAACCTCGATCTCAACGGGCAAACCATGCGTATCCCAGCCACCCCGTCGTGAGACGTGGTATCCGCGCATGATCTTGTAGCGCGGGAACATATCCTTGAAGGCACGAGCCAAAACATGGTGCACACCGGGCTTGCCGTTAGCTGTCGGAGGACCCTCATAAAAAACATATTCCGGGCCATCCTCATTTTCTTCGGCTGTTTTCTTGAAAATATCTTGTTTTTTCCAAAGCTTCAGGATATTTTCTTCCATCAAAACAACGTCAAGTTTTGGGGAAACAGGATTGAACATAAAGCCTCCAGTAAATAAAATAACTCTCACCTCATTCAGAGACGAGAGCTATGCTCACGCGGTACCACTCTGTTTCCCGCCGAAGCGGGCACTCAGCAAGTACGGCCATTTCTGGCTTATACTCTCATTCCGCTAACGGAGAATGATTCCGGCTTTCCTACTTTTGCGGATACAATTTCAGATCGCGGCTCCGGGATGATTTTCAATCCAGATACCTGGCTCGGCTCACACTATTCCCGAGTTCGCTGGCAGATCAAGTGAATTTACTCGTTCCCATCAATGCCTTTATTCGGCGTATTATACGCGATATCATAAGAGACTGGCAAGGAAAAGTTTTTTCTGATTTACCCAGCATTATTTAAGTACGCTTCCGAAACCGTATAAATTCCATAAATCCCAACGCACCGATCAAGATAAGGCACGTAAAGATGGATACGATATCAAAAACACGCTGATAGAGTGGCCTTTGCCAATCCGGCCGAAAATGCTGAATAAAGGCGATTAGATTCTTTTCATCATCAACTGAAATACGCTCAAACAAATACAATTGATTCTGTTCAGGAAATACAAGACCAGCTGGATTTGTTAAATTATAGTATCCATCAGATTTATTTTTCACATCCCCTTCTTCCAGTTCATGATTGAAATTTTCCCAATAATATCCAAAAATTGGATCAAAGGTCTCAAGCCCGCTTACCCCATCGACTAATCCCTCAGAATCTTTCATTTTCTGAACACGCTGAATGGGGAATGTTTCTCCCTGGCGCACTCGAGTATAGAAATCAGCCTGTGTAGTCATATCAAATGCCCGGGACTGTTCATCCGCGACAAAGAAATATAATAATAAAAATACAATCGTTAGCAGGCTAAGAAGATCACTTATCCAAAGAAATCTCTTTTCGCTCCATTCTTGGGCCCATTTATTGAGGATCACACTCCCAAGTAGGATCAATGGAAATATAAACGCCGCTGCATATCGCACATTCACATGCAAAGATCCCACAATGGGCAAATTACTCAATAATTGAAATAAAATTCCCTTGGCAAAAATAAACTCAATGCAAACCCAGATTGCAAAGAGAAGGACCGCTATTGCACCCCATTGCTTCTTGCTCAATCGTGGAAATTTCTTTTTTCTAATTAATATAAAAGCCTCGACAATACCCACGAAAATTATCACGATCAGAACTGGTGAAATTGAGATATCAAGCTCCCATAAACCGTAATATCCCCCGGTTGATAAGCGCATAAAATCACTAAGATCTCTGGCATTATTTCCGGTCAGCCAGAAAATAGGTAGAAGATTCATCACCCCAAGCAATTGAAGCAGTAGACCTGTAAAAGCTTGCCCCAAATCAACCAAATATTTATCCGTTATTTCTCGTGGAAAATATCGCATAAAAGACAATACAGCTGAGATTTTGGATGCCGAAAGTAATAATCCCAGGCTCAAACCACCGGCAGTTATTGCGCCTACACGTTTCCAATCAAAAATCGAAGGATCAATCAAATATAAAACCGGAAGAGTAATTCCAAATGATAGAAAAAATATTGCAATTGGATAGAACCCCGCGCTATAGATCAATAACGCACCGATAAGAGCCAAAATAGAGCTGGCCTTTGTCTTCGATAAAGAGCGGTCAAATACTAATACCAGGATCAAACTTAGTAGTGGGAATACTTGAAAACCTAAATGGCCAACTGCCATGTGTTGAAAATAAAATCCATTCCCTGTAAAAAACAAAGCTCCCAGCATGCTTGCTCGCCAATGAAATCGAAGGATATTTTTCAAAAAGTAAAAAGTTGAAAAATATCCCACCAAACAATAAACCGCAATTGACAGGAGAGAAGCTGCCCAGGGTGTGGTTAGCATTGTAAATAATTGAGGCAAAGAAAACTGCATATGTTGTGGATTTGGATATGCAGGCAGTCCTCCGGCAAAACTGGGTGTATACCATTGAATTGAAAAACCATTAAGTCTATAATGCAGAAAAGTATCCCCCAGGCGAGGAATAAAATAAGCGTAATCATGGCCAATAGAGGGATAAAAAGCTGCAATAGTTGTAAGTAAAATTACTATCAGTACAAATATTTTTGTACTCAGGGCCATAAAAATATCTTTATCTACATACCAATTTTTGAACATAATTATTTACCCTCGATATTGCATTTCGTAAGATTCCTGTTTATTTTCCCCAACGTGCCAACAAGTTTCTCATCGTTCTTTTTCGATAGTAAACATATTATACGGTATATCAGAAATTGCTAATCCTTTAAATTATAAATGTATGTACCGAAACAAAAATTTTGTGTACATAATATTGTATCTGGGGGATAATCATTACATGTCTCAATCAGAAAAGATCCAAAACCAAAAAGACGTCACTTTCATTCCCTCCTCCCGCCCGATCCGTTATTATCGCCACGGGTGGCAAAGCTGGTCGTTGACCCTCTGGCAGGATGTTGAGCAGCGCGTCCCCACGCCAAAACCGGCTATTCTGCACCCTCTGCAAACCGACCCTTTTCACATTCACGATGCGCGTCCACATGGATCGTGGGTTGGTGTAGTTGAAATGGAAAATGGTCTATTTTTTCTGCTCGGTGCGCTCGATCTTGATGCGCACGTCTTTTTTGATGACAATACCCTCATCGGAAAATACGAAAATAATGCAGGAGATTGGTTCGTCGCCGAGGGGAGCGAAGAAGAAGTTTTTAGCTTCTACGCCGCGGAACTGGCTCAGCGTCTTGGGAAAAATCGCGCCACTGAAACGCCCAGGATCTGGTGTTCCTGGTACAGCTTCTACACCCATATCTCGGAGAATAATCTCGGGGAAGTTCTCAATGATCTGGGGGAGCTTCCCTTTGATGTTTTCCAGGTGGATGACGGCTGGCAGCATGCCATCGGAGATTGGATCCCAAATGATAAGTTTCCCGGTGGTATGGATCACCTCGCCGCGCAAATTCGCCGTTCGGGACGCACGCCGGGACTCTGGCTCGCACCTCTGATCGTTTCCCCATCTTCAAATTTATTCCGTCAACATCCTGACTGGCTCCTTCGCGACAAAAAAGGCAAGCTCGCCTCCGCCGGATTTAACTGGGGTGAACCACTTTTCGCGTTGGATCCGTCCATTCCGGCCGTGATGGAGTGGTTATCCGCATTGATGGCGCAGGTCCGCTCGTGGGGATACGATTATGTCAAACTCGACTTCCTCTATGCTGGAGCATTGCCCGGGGTCCGGCAAAATGATATCTCACGGGAGCAAGCCTACCGACAAGCGTTGCGCGTTATGAGGAATGCACTTGGGGATGCATATTTGCTGACCTGCGGCGCACCCATCATCCCATCTCTTGGCCTATGCGATGGATTACGGATCGGCCCGGATGTGGCTTCCCATTGGAGCAGTCCCCGCGATGATGACCTCCTTGGCAATTTCGCCATCCCGGGGACGCGCAACGCGATCAGAACAACGGTCAACAGATTGTGGCTAGCACCCCTCGTCCATACAGATCCGGATATTGTTTACTTTGCATCTGACAAAAACATGCTGACGGATGAACAGGAAAGGATGCTGCAAGATTTGGCGTTGATCTGCAATTTCAAGGCAAACTCTGACCCACCATCATGGTTACGCGATAAAGATCGCGTTAAACTAATTACCTTTCTGCAAGCATCCCCGAAAGTTATCAAAAAGGGGCGTTATCAATATCTTCTTGATGATCGCAAGGTAGATTTTTCCGCGGCAATGCCAATCCCCGAGTCAAAAGGATTTGGCAGGCGCGCTTTAGGTG
>JACNJN010000150.1 GCA_014382535.1 Candidatus Desulfolinea nitratireducens
TATCTAAAACAGACATTATTAGTGTAACATAGAGAGAAAACCTGTCAATAAGGACTTTAGAATGAATGAGCTACAGGAAATCGTCACATTTGAAGAATTGCGGATTGCCAGAGCTTCCCTGCCAGAACCAGTTGGATTTGTGCCGACAATGGGATTCCTGCACGAGGGGCATCTCTCTCTTGTGAAGCGCGCCTGTGAGCAGTCTGCCTCCGTTGTGGTCAGCATCTTCGTCAACCCGACACAGTTTGCCCCCACCGACGATCTTGATGCCTACCCTCGCGATCTCGAGCGGGATAGGGAGCTATTGCGCGAGGCTGGCGTGGATCTGCTCTGGATACCGACTCCTGAAGAGATGTACCCTCCCGGCTTCCAGACCTGGGTCGAGGCTGAGAAGATCACCAAACCACTCGAGGGGGCAAAGCGCCCCGGTCATTTTCGTGGGGTCACCACCGTGGTTGCCAAGCTTTTTAACGCTGTCCAACCGCAGATGGCCTTCTTCGGGCAGAAAGATGCCCAACAGGTGGCGGTCATTCGTCGTATGGTCCGGGATTTGAATATGCCCATTGAAATCGTAGCAAGCCCCATCATCCGCGAACGAGACGGGCTGGCGATGTCGAGCCGGAACACCTATCTGAACGAGGCAGAGCGCCAGGCAGCCTCAGTCCTGTACAAATCCTTACTGGCAGCCCAATCCGCTTACAAAAAGGGGGAGCGCAGCGCCGATAGTTTACGTCGCGTTATGGAGGGAATCATCACCGATGAACCCCTCGCGCGCCTGGAATATATCTCTTGCGCCGACTACGACTCGCTCGAAGAGTTGACAGTTGTCAGTGGAAAAACATTGCTCTCATTGGCGGTTTATCTGGGCAGAACACGGCTAATTGATAACCTGGTTTTCGGTTAAAAGAAAGGTCCCGTTCCCTACAAGGGAATGGGACCTTTGACCTTGCTCGAAATGATCAATATCAAGGATAAAACGGTGGCGTCCTTCTCGAAGCGCGCTGCCAAGGGTACAGCGACGAGAGCTCTTTGGCAAGAGGTTGTCTTATGAGATATCGATGGAATTTAATTCGGTTTGGGCTGATCTCCTTTTTGATCCTGCTTTCAGTTGCCCTGACGCTGTTTTCCTATAATAACGCGCTGGACTATGTGCACCCCAGGCGATTGCAGCCCCCCTCAGGCGACGAATTGCTCGCACATGGCATTGAATACAGAGATATTGAGCTGCTTACTTCGGATGGGATCCGTCTTTCAGCGTGGTATACGCCGCCCCAAAACGGCGTTGTTATTTTGGTCGCCCACGGACATGCTTCCGTTCGCCCGATTGATTTTTATCTTCTTTTTGCAGAGCAGGGCTATGGGGTTCTGGCCTGGGATTTTCGCGGACATGGCGCAAGCGAAGGCGATACCGTCACATTTGGTTATACCGAAACACGGGATGTGGAAGCCGCCCTGGATTTTGCCTTGGCGCAGTCAGATGTGGAGAGAGTTGGCGCATGGGGTGGTTCAATGGGGGCAGTTTCGGTCATTTTGACTGCTGCGCGCCGCCCCGAAATTGAAGCGATCATTGCGGACAGCCCCTTCGCCACCCTTGAAGATGAATTGGAGCACCAGATCCCTGTTTTGGGAATGCGGGAGTTAATTCGATTTTTTGCAGAGAGAGAAACAGGAATGAATGTTGATCTTGTTCGCCCCCTGGATGTGATCGGTGATATCAGTCCGCGCCCGGTCTTTATCATTCAGGGGATGGGAGATATGCGCATCCCGCAGGATTCTGCCCGCCGCCTTTATGATGCAGCCGGAGAACCACGCTGGTTGTGGACTGAGGCAGAGCCAGTCCACATGAATATGTACACCTATTATCAGACAAGATATACCAAAAAGGTAAGTGAATTTTTTAGAGAATTTTTACTGGAGTAAAAAAGGACCCGTTTCCTTCAAGGAAACGGGTTCTTTGCTTGTTCCGAGCCGTTCTTTAGACTTGCTCAAAATGATCGATATCAAGGACAAAAACAGTGGCGTGCTTAACAGCGAGATCAAGGCTCTGTTCACAATGTTCCCGGATAATTTGAATGGCTTCCTCCACCTTTTCAGCCTCCACTCCCATCATCAGGGTTGCGTTACCGCGCCTGAAAAACCCGCCGCTGGATGCGATGCGGGTCACACGGAATTCCTTTTCGAGCAATGCTTTCAGGATAACGTCAATATCTGCATTGCGCACGATGGCGATGATCATTTTCATATTTTTAGAACTCATGGTATTCCTCTATATCAAAGGTGAAGATCGTTGCTCCGCCAATCTTGACGGGGACCGGGCGTGAAAGGGGGAGAAAAGCGCCATCCAAAGGAGAGCGTACATATTTAACCCGTCGTTTGCAGGATTTCTCCAAAATATTAACAATATCAGCTTCACGCCCCCGCGGGATGCCGATCAGCAGGGTCACATTTTTCCTGCTGAGGAAGCCGCCTGTGCTGGGGAGAGGATCTGCGCCAAATCCAGCGTTGCTCATTTCTACCAGGACATTATCTAGATCGTCTTCCTGAACGATTACTGCCATCATCTTATTGATCGTCCTTTTCCTGCCTATACCCGTTTCCAATAATTGAGACCAATTGACATGTCTTTCTGTGAGCGCCTCGTCCACTTCGCCGATCAGATCACTGTATATCTCATCGGAAATGACTCCATCACGGAAAAGGCTCCCAAGAGTGGAACGTTGGACGCGTAATGCTTCGCGGCGGGCAGAATCCAACTCTTCGATTTCAACTGTAGGATTAGCTGCAAGAAGATCTTGCATAGCCTCAAGCAAAAAGTCTTCGCGTTCTTTAAAGATCGGTTTCATCTGGTGCCAGATATGCGCAGAAAGCAGCCCTTGCTTATTCATTTCTGCAAGATGTTTCGATGCTGAATTGTTTGAAATATAGCGTGCGTGACGTTTCTCATACTCGATTTGACTCTCTGTGCGCTTGACCAGGGCCAGTTTTTTAACCAGGGTATCCATGGAGAAACCCTGCACCAGCAAGGTGAAGAGTACCACGCCAAATGCCATTGCCAGCAAACGATCACGTTCAGGGAAGTCAATCGGAATACTCAATGCTAACGCAAGAACAATTGCCCCGCGCAGCCCGCCCCAATAGAGGATATGTTTCCATTTTGTGGGGATATCCTTCCCAAAAAGAGAGAATCCATAAATGCTCAATGCCCGCACACCGAGGGTGGCCAAAATCGCCACGCCGATCGCCTGCCAATTATCGATCAGGATTTGCAAATCAGTGGTGAGACCGATGATCAGAAAGATCAACGAGTTTGCCAGAAATGCGCCATATTCCCAGAAATTATTTACGACAATCCGTGTGGTTGGAGACATACCGCGTGGGCCGACATTCCCGTTGACGATACCAGCCACCACAACTGCCAGCACGCCGCTCACATGGAGCTCTTCACCGATGAGGTATGCGCCAAAAGCAAGGATGGTTGTGATCGTGGTTTCAACAAGGGCATCGTCTATCCGGCCAATGGCCTGCGAGGCCAATATCCCCAAGATCAAGCCTACAAAAACACCTCCACCGGCCACACGCACAAAGTCGATCAGGCTTTCGGTCAGGTTAAATTGCCCGCGCAAAGCGATATCGAGCATCAGGCCAAACATCACAATAGCAGTGCCGTCGTTGAAAAGGCTTTCCCCTTCGAGCAAAATTTGCAGGCGTTTGGGTACACCCAACTGTTTGAAAAGCGCCACAACTGCCACAGGATCTGTCGCTGCGATCAAGGCGCCAAAGACCAATGCGGTAGCCATCGACATTCCCGTTCCCCAGTTGATCGCTCCCCCCACCAACATCGTTGTCAGGATTACGCCGGGAATTGCCAAAAGCATGATCAGCCCAAAATCACGCCGCAAATCATCCACGCGGATATGGAAGGCCGCTTCAAAAAGCAGGGGCGGAACCAGGATTCCCAAAATTAACTCGGGAGAAATAATTAACTCACTCTGCCTGATAAAGGTCAGCACTAACCCCATAATGACCAAACCAACCGTATAGGGCCAGCGGAACCGTTTTGCCAGGATCGATACAACTAAGGCAATTAGCAGCAATAGCAGGATGCTGCGTTCTGCTTCAAGAATAATATGGCCAAGTTCTTCCATAGACTTTTTCTTCTTATGAGTCGATGAGTATCACTTGCAAGGATACATTTGATACTAGAGGTGACCAGCACCTCATATTCTATATACTATACCTTTAAATGGATACAGTGCACGGATTCTCATCCGTGACCTCAATTTGCTCTCCATTCGGAAAGGTGATCTCGGTCTTTTCCGCATCTCGTTTAACTTTCAACCTGCGATACTTTATCGTTACCGGCCATGGGAAGGGATTCTGCCCTTCCAGCCGCACCTTTGTCGCTGAGATGATCTCTACTCCCAAAATTTGCAGGAAGAGTCCCGTTGGGGCGAGGCCGCTGAGTGCATTCCGCTCACCGACGCCTGTTCCAACTACGGCATTATAGGTTTGATAAAAAGCGTTATTTTTTTTCAGGTTTTGCAGGATACCGTGCATCAGATATGCGAATAGGCGCGTCGCTTCACGTTGATATCCGTAGGCCAGCAAACCCTCGGCAACCAGTTGATTCCAGGGGAGGTGAACGCTGAGGCAGGTTGCCTCGGCCTCTATTGTCGGGGGGGAGGGGCAGGCTGGCAAGCCAAATGGGCGCTTATATTTTTCGGCATTGGATATTGTTCGGTCCACGAGCGATTCTGCCTGTTTTTCGTCCATCATCTCCGCCCAGAGAGGTAAAAGTTGAGTATGATCGTCTGCACTCAAATCGACTGTGCGGATGATGATTTTGTCCTTCTCATCCACATCGTTGATCGTAATCTTTCCGGTTTTTCCATAGATCTTTTTGCTGGTGGCAACTGAGCCTGCGCTGGTGGACTTGAATTCGAGGGGAGTGATGGTTTCGCCATTGCCGAGTTTGAAGATAAATTCGCTGATCTCGGCCTCAGGGCGGCGAGTGGCGCTGCCTTCTGTTTTGATTTCAATCAATAGACGGACGGGTTTCTTAAAGCTCTCATTGAGGATGATTTCCCCGCCGCCGGTTTGACGGTGAAGAATTTTACCGTGTTGGGCGAGATTGCTATCTCGGTCTAGGTGTCGGTAGGCTGCCTGTCGTGGCTTCCAGCAGGCCTGAAGACCAGTGAGCAGAACCTCGGCTTGTGTATTTAGTATGGCGAAATCGTTCTTTTCGCCAATGATTTCACCGATTTTGATCAGGGATTTTGCCTCACGGTAGAGTGCGGAAAAAAGTGAGGGGCTGTGAACAGTGGATATATCTACACCACGCCCCCAGGGATGCCAGCTATCGAAAAGGGGATGATCTTCAAAGCCTGTCTGGAGAGGATGGTCCCATTCAGGGAGATTGTCATTATTGCGATCATGCTCTGGCCCAAACCATGCCCAGAAGAATTGGAGCAGCGCCGGGTATGCTTCGGCGAGAAAGTGCTCGTCCTGGTTCTTTTTGTACAGATCCCATGCAAAAGAGGCGAGAAAAGGCGCCGCAAGCAGTTGGCTGCGCTGACCAGCCAGACCGGGTTTGTGATCAATATTGCCCGATTCGTTTTTAGCAGATAAAAAGTTTTTCAGGAGACCTTGCCCCAATAGGGGAGCGCCGGGCAGAAGACTGGCCAGATAAAGAGCCTCAAGAGGTGACTGCCCGCTCCAAATAGGCGGATGGTCGCTGCCATCACCACTGCGGGAATTTCCATGATCGGGTTGCCGCGCAGAGACAAAGGTGGGCTCTGGTAAATGATCGCTTGCCTTAAAAAAGAGCCGAAAGGCGGCTTGCTGGCTGAGGGCAAAAGCCGCATCCCAGGCAGGGTCGCCAGTTTCAATATCAACCACCTGGCTGGCATTGGTCAATTCGATCCGGGCACGCTCGGCATCCCAGGGGCGTGCAACCGTGCGACGAGCGAGTTCGAAGGAATCTTCTCTTTCGGGTAGCGCGGCTTGCGCCCAGCTAAAGCGCCGTTTTGCGCCGGGTCCGAGGTCAAATTTCAGGTTGAGAGAGGGCTGTGGTCCTGTGCCAAAGGAGGGGCCGCCCGTCAGAAAGATAACGGGTGCAAGATTCGCGGTCTTTCCTGCCAGGATATTGACCGCCTGGATTTGTTCCTGCTGAAGATTTCTCCCCATTAGTGGAGATAAAAGCGCGCATAATTCAAACTCGATTTGGCGTTCATCTGTAGTTCTGTTGGCGATATTTAGACGCCCGCAAATGCTATGAGAGTCGGGAATCCAATATTCGGCGGTGACCTCAAGATCCTTAAAGGGAAAAAATTTGACCTCCAAAAAGTTGGCATAAAAGAGGGTAATCCGTGGCGGGGTCGCGAAAAAAGCGGGATCGCTGATCATATTTCCATCTTCATAAAAACGTGGAAAAATCCGCATGGCGCGCGCGCGCAATCCATAGGTGGTCCTTAAAGCCAGGGAAGCGGGTTCCCCACTGCCAAGCTCTAATTCCCAAATATGATCGTTGCCATAGTCAGGGGATGATAACCGGGCATCCGCCGCCATAGTTAAAGAAAGTGGATCGTCGGAGCCAAGGGACCAGGTTCGCATGGCTTTATTGTACGATAGTTTGGAAGTAGTTCAAAGGTTATATGCTAGAATCATGGATACTAAAAAGCGTATGGAGTGTTATTGTATCTGATCAAACCATACGAATAGGAGTTTATATGACATCCACGATCCCTGCCGTTCGCGGTAAGTATTTTGAAGAGTTTGAAGTTGGGCAAAAAATGATCTCACCCGGACGAACTATCACCGAGAGTGATGTGGTCGGTTTTGCAGGTCTTTCTGGCGACTATAACCAGATCCACACTGATGCCCAGTATAGCGAGAATTCGCCTTTTGGCGCGCGCGTGGCCCATGGCTTGCTGGGGCTTTCGATCGCATCCGGTTTGGCCCTGCGCACTGGCGTGCTGGAGGGTACCGTGATGGCCTTCCGCGAGATCAATACCTGGAAATTTATCAAACCGATCTACCTTGGTGATACGATCCATGTCGAAATGGAGATCACTGCGACCAAAGCCCTGCGTGGCGTAGGTGGCGGCTCTGTTATTCTGCAAATGTATGTGCAGAATCAAGATGGAGATACGGTCATGAAAGGGTCCTGGACGACTCTGGTCATGTCTAAACCATAACCTTTTTTTACCACGAAGACACTAAGAGCACGAAGAAAATCTTTGTGAAAATCAAGAAAAACTTTGTGTACTCTGTGTCTCTGTGGTGATATTTACGCCCATTCGAGAAAACTATGCCAACACCCGAAGACCGAGACGAGTATTTACGCCGCCTGATTGCCTCAGAAGATGAGACACAGGCCGATATCCCTGCCCCTCCGTATCCGGATGCCTCGTCAGAGGAGACAAAATCCAGCGTTTATGATTCTCTTCCACGTCGTGTGGACGAAAGAGATATGGGCGCGACCCGGGTCACGCCTGCTGCATTTAACCCTGTTTCGCGGCCAGCACACCCCGCCGCGCGACAAGAAAAGAGGGCTTCTCAAGGGGTAAATCTTCGCAAGGGTTGGGGATGTATTTTGCGCAGCCTGATCTTATTCATCTTCGGGTTGATCATCGCTGGACTGGTCGCGGGGTCTTATGCCCTCTACCAATACAACGTGATCGCCTCGACCCTCCCCGATGTGGACGATTTGCGGGCGCGGGCTTCCCAATTTGAAACCACGCGCATCCTCGATAGCGAGGGGCATATTCTCTACGAAATTCTGGATCCAAACGCAGGGCGGCGCACCTATATTTCGCTGGAAAACATCTCTCCCCTCCTGGTCGCAACAACCATCGCAACCGAAGATAAGGAATTTTATAACCACCCCGGCTTCGATGCGGTCGCGTTGGTACGCGCGCTCTGGCAAAACTACTCCAGCGGGGAAATTGTCTCAGGCGCCTCGACGATCACTCAGCAGTTGGCGCGGATGCTGCTTCTCTCGCAGGAAGAACGCTTCGAACAGACTTATCGCCGAAAAGCGCGTGAGATCATCCTTTCTACAGAGATCACACGCCGTTACAGCAAAGATGAAATCCTGGAACTTTATCTCAACGAAGTTAATTATGGCAATCTCTCCTACGGAATCGAAGCCGCAGCAGAGACTTACTTCAACACAACCGCTGATAAATTGAGCCTTGCCGAGGCGAGCTTTCTGGCAGGGCTGCCACAATCGCCTTCGATCCATGATATTCACACCAATCGCGAAGGCACCCTGCTCCGTCAGCGCGATGTGATCTTCCTCTCTTATCGGCTTAGCGAAGAAAAAGGTTGTATAGCTGTTAGCAACAGTGATGAGCCGGTCTGCATAGGGGCGCTGGAAGCGGTCCATGCTGTTGAAACGATTGAGAATTACACCTTTAATCCACCTAATATTTCCATCCGTTATCCCCATTGGGTAAATTACGTGCGTAGTATTCTCGAAGAAAAGTATGATGCCCAGACGATCTATCGCTCTGGTTTCACGGTCTATACAACCCTTGTCCCCGATTTTCAGGATACTGCCCAGCAGATGGTTTCCAGCCAGGTGGCGGCCTTAAATGACCGCAATGTCCAGAATGGAGCTTTGGTGGCAATTGACCCGAAGACGGGGAAGATCCTCGCGATGGTCGGTTCACCTGATTTTGATAATGCCGCGATCTCAGGGCAGGTCAATATGGCCACCAGCCCAACGCGTCAACCGGGTTCCTCGATCAAGCCAATCACTTATTTGGCCGCCTTTGAAAAAGGCTGGACGCCTTCTACCCTGATCTGGGATGTGCCCTCCGAGTTCCCGCCCTCGGGCGATCCAAATGATCCACGGGAACCCTATAAACCTGTCAATTACGACGAGCGTTTTCATGGCGCCGTCACCTTGCGTGTAGCGCTGGCAAATTCCTTTAATATCCCGGCGGTAAAAGCCCTCGATTTTGTCGGCATTTACGATGACCCTGATACCGAAGAAAAGGAAGGCATGATCGCCATGTCCGAGCGGCTTGGGATTAGCACCCTCTCAGAGCGGAAAGATTACGGTCTTGCATTAACCCTTGGCGGTGGCGATGTCAGCCTGCTGGAGATGACCGGGGCATTTGCAGTAATGGCAAATGAAGGGGTTCGCATCCCGCCGGTGGCGATCACCAAAATCCTCGATCATAACGGAGAGCTTGTCTACGAGTACAACCCTCCACCAGGGGAGCAGGCCCTTCGTCCGGAGCATGCTTTCCTGATCTCGTCGATTTTATCGGATAATCCCGCTCGCACATGGATGTTTGGGCCCAATTCCTATCTAAATCTCCCTTTCCCCGTTGCGGCGAAAACCGGCACATCCAATGATTATCGCGATAACTGGACAATGGGCTACACCCCCAATCTCGCGGTGGGAGTCTGGGTGGGCAATGCCGATTACACCCCGATGAATCAAACCACCGGGTTAAGCGGTGCTGCGCCGATCTGGTCACAATTTATGCAGACAGTCGCCCCTCAGTTGGCCGAAGGTGCATCCCTGGGATTTGCCCGTCCTGAAGGAATTATCGATAAAGTGATCTGCTCCATTTCTGGCACAGAGCCTTCGAATTCCTGCAAAAGCGGCAGCCGCACTGAAGTTTTCGCCGCCGACCAACCACCCCTTCCCTCCGGGATGGATTTATGGCGCAGGGTGACCCTTGATACCTGGACGGGCCTCGAAGCTTCCGATTCCTGTGATGATTTCACCAAAACAGAGATGGTGATGCGCGTAGATGATGATTGGGCGCGGCAATGGCTTGATACCAATACGGGCAAAAATTGGCTCGAAGCGCATGATTTCCCTAAAAATATTATCTATGCGCCAAACCGGGAATGCAACGGGAACGATCCCCAGCCCATTCTTCGCTTTACCAATCTTGATGAGGGGCAGATCATCACCGCCAATAACCTCGATATCTTAGGCATCGTCACCGTAAAAGATAATTTTGGTCGTTGGCGCCTGGATTATGGGCAGGGCGAAGAGCCCTCAGAATGGACGGTGATGATTGCTGATAGTGGTGCCCAGTATGAGACTCCTGAAAAGCTGGCCACCTGGGATTTGGAAGATATTCCAAATGGTGTCATTTCTCTACGCCTGACTTTGGATGGGGATAAAGGGGATGCCACTGCCGAGCGGATCGTTCACGTGACGTTGAACGTGCCCACGCCAACCCCAACGCCGACGGCCACTCCCACCTCTACCGAGACACCACCCCCAACCCTCCCGCCGACGGCGATCCCAACAGCGACGAATACCCTGATACCTACTGCAACTTTTACCAAAACGCCTTTGCCAACCGAGACTCCCATCCCGGCGGTGACGCCGTAGATGACACAAAAATGTGTTAGAATGTCCGTACATTGGAAGTACACTTAAGTCTAAATACGGTGAACTATGATCAAAACATCTACAATTTCAGCAAGAATTGACCCTGAGTTAAAAAATAAGGCGGAGCGGGTTTTTAAAGAATTAGGATTATCCTCCTCGCAAGCAATTACACTTTTTTACAAGCAAGTGGAGCTTCAACAAGGATTACCCTTTATAGTTAAGATTCCAAACAAGCTCACAGCGGTTGCATTGGAAGATGCGAGATTGCGCAGCAACCTTGAGAGTTTCAATACACCAGAAGACCTTTTTGACGATTTGGGGATTTAATGAAAACGCCCCGTCGGACATCGCAATTAAAAAAAGATGTCAAGCGAATGGGAAACCGTGGAAATAAATTCGAAGTGTTCAAAGAAGTCATCAGAAAACTGGTAGCAGGAGAAAGTTTGGATTCCAAATATCGGGATCATCTTTTAGTTGGTCAATACAAGGGGACTCGTGAATGTCATATTGAGCCAGATTGGTTACTTATCTACGAGGTAAACGAAACCGAGCTTCTTCTCGTTCGTACGGGCACACATTCTGATTTGTTTAAGTGATTTATCGCAAGGGGATGAAATGATCGCGATTCCGGAAGTACAGTATCGATACACCGATTGCTGAAAAATCGGAGAAGCATATGGAAATGGCCGAGATCGCCAATCATGCGAATGTGATCTCAAACAGATTATTTATGGATAGAATTTTTGGGTGAAAACAAAGGGCGCTTTAAAAGTCTTAATATTCTCGATTATAATGAAATACAGAGGTTGAAATCTTATGACTGAGAAAAAAATGCTTGAAAGAATTGTCGTTGACCCGAATATCAAGGTTGGAAAACCTGTGATTAAGGGGACGCGCCTGACAGTTGAATATATTTTAGGTCTCTTGGCGCAGGATGCTTCATTTGAAGAAATTATTGAAGAATACGCAGGACTGACCAAGGAAGATATTCAGGCTTGCCTATACTTTGCTACCAAATCGCTTCAAAGTACTGTTTTTATGCCGTTGCCTCTGGAATCAGCGTAAATGCGATTTTTGATAGATGAATGTACAGGACCTGCTGTCGCAAAATGGTTAAAAAAAGAAGGCCATGAAGTTTTCTCTGTTTACGAAGAAGCTCGGGGATTGGGGGATGACGAAATCGTCAGACAGGCATTTGCTGAAAATCGAATCCTGATAACAAACGATAAAGATTTTGGGGAGAAAATATTTCGTGACAACCCCCCCCACAAGGGGATCATCCTCCTTCGTCTCAACGATGAACGAAAAGCTAATAAAATAACAGTCATCCAGCAAATGCTGGAAAGCTATTCAAAGGAGTTGGGAAATAACTTCATTGTCGTCACTGAGAA
>JACNJN010000154.1 GCA_014382535.1 Candidatus Desulfolinea nitratireducens
TCAAACTACGCGATTCTCTGTAATAGCTTTTCGAATATCTCACTCAGGGATGCCATGATCTTTTTTGACCGCTGATGGAATAATTCAATATCCCCGTATGCTTCGCCCCCTTCAATGCTGACCAGATCCGATACGCCGCGCAGGACGAGGAGCCTGATCCCGTTTTTCTGCGCCACCCAGGATATAGAGGCTGTCTCCCAATCTGCGGCGAAAGCATCGTACTTTTCGATCAGCATGGGGATATCTTCCGGGAATATATCGCGATCGCCCGAGACGAGTAATCCGCGTCGGACGGGGAGATCGTCCACAGACGGGAGCCAGCTCAGGTCAAGGTCGGTCGCGTAAAAATCGATTGCTGCGGCCGTATCTCCCATTTGCTCATAGATATCGTAGGATAGCGCGCGCTCGACAAGGATGATCGTCCCGGTCTCAACACGCCCCTCAAATCCGCCGCAGGTCCCCAAATTAACGAGCAAATCCGGACGGAAATGGTCAATCACAAATTGCGCACTTGCCGCCGCGGATATTTTTCCCCAACCAGCGAAGAAAAAAGTAACCGGGTGTTGATCTAAAATTGTATTGAAAAACTCGCCGTAGAGTGAGTTTTGAATATTAGCATCGGGATAAAGAAGCTTGATGGCGCGCCACTCAGAATTGGCGGAGATGAGAATAGCAATTTTATTCACCTGGGTCAACCCTGATCCAAATTCCGCTCGCCTTCCAAATAATCGAGCAATAATTGCAGGACGGCGTCGGCAGAGAGGATTTTATTTTCCAAACGATCACCATCCCAACAAAAATGTCGGGCCCATTCACCCTCGGGTGTGGAAAGACCGATCCAGGTGGTACCAACGGGTTTTTCGAGCATGCCACCCCCGGGACCCGCGATCCCGCTGACACTGAGGCCGATATCCGCCTTGAGAGCCTTGCGCACTCCCTGTGCCATTTCCAGTACTACTTCACGGCTGACCGCGCCGTATTTTTCGAGCGTATCCCATGAGACGTCCAGCCATTGTGCTTTTGCCTCGTAGGCATAGGCGGTAATACTACCCAGGTAATATTCAGATGAACCGGGAATATTCGTTACCCGATGCCCGACCAGGCCACCGGTACAGGATTCTGCGAAGACAAGTTTCTGTCCGCGTTCAATGAGGTAGGGTCCAATTTTGAGTTCAGGAGAGTCAGAATTCATGGGGCGTATTATACCAATTGGTGAAAGTCAAGACCACCCGCTATGTGGGTGATAAATTGTTTCGGGCGTGCCGCCCTCAACCCGCAAAAGCGATAATGAAGGTCCCGTGCCCTTGAAGGGAACGGGACCTTTTTATAAAAGAGCCTCCACTATTTGCATATGAGAGGCTTCCTGTAAACGTATACCGATTTAGTAAAGACCCTGATTGATCTCACTGAACACTTCGCCAATTATGGGACCAGCTGCAGCCAAACCAATGAGCAGGCAGCAGCATACAAATACAAAGAGTACCAATCCAGGTAGGAGTACGGCCCCTGCCGCTTTTCCGGTATCAAGATCATTAACTGCTTTAACTGCCAGCACCTGAAGCACAATTTGATAAACCCAAATTCCTATGGAAATTAACCCGAAGCACATCCCAATAAATGGAATTAACCCCAATAAACTCATCATGGCTGAGGCGAGCATAAAGGGCGCGTAAATTGCGCCAAATGGATACACCAGCGTTGCATAAGAGGCTGTACCGCCAAAAAGGCTGGCAATCCATTGGATCAAAGCGGTGCTTAGCATAAAGAACAGCACAACAATACCAGCCATAAAAGGTGCGATAACAAGCGCTCCAATTAAAAATCCGCCCATATCTTCAACGGGAAAATCCCCCATCCCGTACCCAGATAATTGCCTGGCTATATTCGGAAACCCGATGGCTGCCTGGGCACCAACAACTATTATAAAAGTGACCAAATAGGAAATAAAAATCCAGAGATAGGCAGTGCCCGGTTTCGCATTGGATTGCGCAGCTAAATCTCTAAAGGTCTGTTCATTGGGCTTCGTGATTGCTGCAATCCAAACCTGATACCAGGGCATTGGCTCGTCGCTGGAATATGGAGAGGGTTCCTGGTCAAGAAATTCTGGTATTTCGGACATAATACAATCTCCTCATAAAAGTTTGATTAAATATTTACTTTATTGTAGGGGATTAGATGAGAATGTCAAGCGAAACCCCCTCACCCATCCTTGCTCCGCTTGGATTTCCCTCTCCCGCAATGCGAGAGAGGGGGAGCGAGCGGAGCGATGCGGGGGTGTGAGGGCAATGAGGTAAAATTAGCCGTATGCAACTTTCAGAGCAACTCCAAGGCACTCTTGCCACCATCCCGACCAAGCCCGGCTGTTATCTGATGAAAAATGCCGAGGGCAAGATCATTTACGTTGGGAAGGCGGTCAATTTACGCAATCGTGTGCGTTCCTATTTCCATGCCAGTGCGGGGCACGACCGCAAAACACGACGTCTCGTCCAGGAGATTGCGGATGTCGAATGGATCGTCGTTGGCTCTGAACTCGAGGCACTAATCCTCGAGATGAACCTGATCAAGCGCCATCGTCCCCACTTCAATGTACGCCTGAAAGACGATAAGCGCTATCCCTATATCAAAGTCCATTGGGGAGAAAATTTTCCAAAAGTAACCGTCACCCGCCAAATGCGCAAGGATGATGGCTCACGGTATTACGGTCCGTACACTTCCGTTTGGGCAGTTCATCAGACCCTGGATCTGCTCCGGCGCATCTTCCCATATTTGACCTGCGACCGCGAGATCACTGGATTGGATAAACGCGCTTGTCTCTACCTTGATATCAAATTATGTACCGCTCCCTGTATTGGTGCGGTCAACCAATCAGAATACAGGCAAATGATCGCCGATCTGGGAGATTTTCTGAATGGACGCACTGGCCCAATTGTAAAACGCCTGCAAGCTGAAATGGCGAAGGCTTCTGAAGATCTGCGTTTTGAAAAAGCTGCGGCCTTGCGAGACCAACTGAATGCGATTGAGAAAGTGGTCGAAAAACAAAAGGTGATTACCAAGAAACAGATCGACTCGGATGTGATCGCAATGGCGCGTACCGATGGTGATGCCTGCGTCCAAATCTTCTTTATCCGATCCGGGAAAATGGTCGGGCGGGAATATTTCATGCTTGAAGGCACCGAAGACAGCAAAGATTCTGATGTGGTGGCGCAATTCGTCAAGCAATTTTATACCGACGCGGCAAATGTCCCTGCCGAGGTATTGTTGCCCAAAGAAATTGAAGAAGCACAGATCATCAAGCAGTGGTTGAATACCAAACGCGGCGGACGCAAAGTCGAAATGCGGGTTCCCCGCCGCGGACAGTCTCGTCAGCTTGTGCAGATGGCTACCGAAAACGCTGCCGAGACATTGAAGTCTCTCCGGGCACAATGGCAGGCTGATACGCATAAACAAGAGCAATCGCTTGCAGAATTACAGGAGGCCTTTCAACTCAAAACGCCGCCAAACAGAATTGAGTGCTACGATATTTCGAATACACAGGGTGTCGCTACTGTTGGGAGCATGGTCGTCTTCACTCAGGGTGTGCCTGACAAGAAACTATATCGGCGTTTCAATATCAGAAGCGTAACAGGGCCTGATGATTTTGCCAGTATGGAGGAGGCGTTAACGAGACGCTTCAAACGCTGGCAGTCTGCCCAGGAGATGGCAGCCCAGCCCAAATCCAAGAAAGAGGCGTCTTTTTCCTTTTTGCCAGATCTGCTGATCGTCGATGGTGGCAAAGGTCAATTGAGTCGCGCCGTCCAGGTCCTCGAAGGATTTGGATTGGGTGAAAAAATCCCCGTTGTCGGGTTGGCAAAACGTGAGGAGGAGATATTCTTCCCATATCAATCAGAGGGAATTTTATTACCGCGCCATTCACAAGGCTTATATCTGATCCAGCGCATTCGGGATGAAGCACATCGATTTGCCATTACTGCCCATCGAAAACAACGCAATAAAATTGGGATGGCATCTGTGCTCGATATCATTCCCGGCATTGGTCCGGCACGAAGGAAATCCCTCTTGCAACATTTCGGTTCTCTGGATAAGATAAGAGCTGCCAGCATGGATGAACTTGCCGCTGTATCGGGAATCACAGTCGCTTTAGCCGAGACTATCAAGGCAAATTTGGAATAAAAATATATTTATTTTGACTCCTTGATAATTAGGCGAAGTTGAAGGAAAGAAAATAAATTAATTTCCAAAATATTCAAATCTAATAATAAAGGAAAAGAGATGGCAAAGAATAAAAAGAAGAAGAATGTGAAAGCTCAGCCGAAGAAAGAATCAACCTACAAAGCCCGCCAGGCGCGCACAGTCCGCATCGCAGTAATCGTAGTTTCTGTAATTATCGTTCTCTCGATGGCATTATCCTCTTTAAATATCAATTAGCCTGTTAAAAATCGATTACCATAAATCTGCCTTAAAACATGCCAATGATATAATCGACAAACGCGGCAACTTATGCCGCGTTTGTCGTCAGTAAGAAATTTTTTATAGGATTAATATGCTGTCAAAATTAGCTGGAATTGAAAAACATTACGAAGAACTTGGCCAACAACTAATGAAAGTTGGCGATGATTATAAGCTTGCAGCAAATATCGGCAGAGAACGTTCTGAAATGGAAACAATTGTCCAAAAAGCAGAAATCTACCGAAGTTTACTAAGCCAGATCGAAGATGCGCGCTCCATGGTTGATAATGAAACTGATGAAGAGCTTCGTTCTCTCGCCGAAATGGAGCTGGAGGAATTGGAGCCACAGGTTGAACTGTTAGAAGTAGAAATTAAAAGCCTGCTTGTTCCCAAAGATCCGCGCGATGGAAAAAACGTCATCATGGAGATCCGGGCGGGGACCGGTGGCGACGAAGCTGCTCTGTTTGCAGCAGATCTGTATCGAATGTATACGCGCTATGCCGAAAACCAGAACTGGAAAACCGAGATATTGTCTCAAAGTAATATCGGGATTGGCGGATTAAAAGAGATCACATTTCTCATCAAGGGAGCCGGCGTCTACTCTCAACTCAAATTCGAATCTGGTGTACACCGTGTCCAGCGCGTACCCAGCACAGAATCACAGGGGCGTATTCACACATCCACTGCCACGATTGCAGTATTGGCGGAAGTCGCAGATGTCGATATCCAAATCCCGACCAGCGATTTGCGGATTGATGTTTATAAATCTGCCGGGGCTGGCGGACAAAGCGTACAAAAAAACTCCACCGCCATCCGGATCACCCACCTTCCGAGCGGATTGGTCGTCGCCTGTCAGGACGAGCGCTCCCAGCTTCAAAATAAGCTCCGTGCCATGGCAATTTTACGTGCCCGTCTGTATGAGATTGCTGAAGAAGAACGCCGCGCTAAAATTGACGACGCACGTCGCTTACAGGTTGGCAAGGGCGAACGCTCTGAAAAAATACGCACCTATAATTATCCCCAATCTCGCGTTACCGATCACCGTGTCAATATATCATCCTATAACCTGGCAGCTGTGATGGAAGGGGATATCAAAGAATTTATTGAAGAACTCACCACACAAGATGAGGCAGATCGTCTTGCTGCGATTACTCCAGGAAGCAAATAACCCAGGCGGGCGGTAAATCGCCGGCCCAATTGCTCAATGCCCAGCCTTTTAGACCAAGTCACCAGGAAACTGCACCCAACAAGCGACTCCCCCGCCCTCGATGCTCAGGTTCTTCTGGCCCACATAACTGAAAAGCAACGTAGCTGGGTATTGGCCCACCCCGAACTGAGCCTATCTCCAAAGCAAAGAATAAAACTTGAGGCCGCCCTGCAAGCCTTGCTGCAGGGAATTCCTTTACCTTACGTCCTTGGACATTGGGAGTTTTATGGATTGGATTTTCTCGTTTCTCCTGATGTGCTTATCCCACGTCCGGAAACAGAAGAACTGGTTGAATTTGGATTGGGATGGCTACGCGACAATAAAAGCAGGACTGTTCTGGAAATGGGAACCGGCTCTGGCTGCATCGCGATAGCCCTGGCGAAGAACATCCCTGACCTGAAATTGCTCGCCGTTGATCTGTCATCTGCTGCGCTGGATATCGCCCGCCAAAACGCGGCAATACACTGGGTAGATGACCAAATCCAATTCATCCATAGCGATCTTTTTTCCAATCTTCAACCTGCAACCTTCGACCTGATAACAGCTAACTTACCCTATATTCCCAGTGAAACACTAAAAACCCTCGATGTCTATACTCGTGAACCTTCCCTGGCTCTTGATGGCGGCAAAGACGGGCTACAACTGATCCGTCGCTTATTATTGGATGCTCCTCAATGGCTTGCCCCAGATGGTTTGATCCTGCTGGAACTAGATTCATCCCATGTACAAGCTGCGCTGAAATTGGCGAGTACTATTTTCCCAAAATCAGTCATTCAGCTAAAGCAAGATTTGGCAGGTCGAGACCGTTTTCTAGCCGTTCAGACCTGATATCATTTTATGCAAACTGAAATCCTACCCATCTCTGCTCCCAACGCCCTCAACCGCGCGCTGGAAGTTCTCCAGGCAGGAGAGCTGGTCGCCTTCCCAACGGATACCGTTTATGGCTTGGGGACTTTAGCTTTTAATTCAGAAGGGGCTGCAAAAATATATCAAGCTAAAAAACGTCCGCCAGAGAAAGCGCTGCCGATTTTGCTGGGCAAGATCGAGCAACTCAAATTAGTAGCGATATCCGTGCCGGAAATGGCGCAGAAGTTGGCGGCATCTTTCTGGCCTGGGGCACTGACGCTCATCCTGGCAAAACACTCAGATATTCCAAAAGCCGTATCCGCCCTGGAAACGGTAGGAGTCCGGATCCCAGATCATGCCTTTGCCCGGGAGCTATTTCGGGCAGCCGGGCCAATGGCAGTAAGCTCGGCAAACTTATCAGGGCATAGCAACCCAATCACTGCCGAGGATGTATATACTCAATTAAACGGGAGCCTGCCCCTCATCCTGGATGGAGGTCGAGTATCCGGAGGTGTACCTTCCACTGTAGTGGACTGCACGGGAAAGGATATTCAAATTTTGAGGGAGGGGTCAATTAGCACAAGTATGATCTGGGAGGCTTTGGCAGAGAGCTAATGGATAAATCAAATAAAGTTCGTACTAACCATGACTCTGCGAGCCGACGCTTTTCGGAGTGGCAGTCTCCTTCACCAAGAGGGAGATTGTACGAGTTTCAAACAATTTGTCTATCAGCTGATGTGGTTCTTTGAGAACCATATTATTAAAATTCTCTTATCAAGTATTTAACTTTTATTAAGTTGTTTTTGTTTTTTTTCTGTATACTATAGGAGCATTCTCCTCAATACCAACCGCGCCGGGGCTGGGCCGCCCCAAAAGCGCGGTTTTGGTTTAAGGGGGTTTATGCCAATCGGCGGATAGCCAACATGCTTAGATCGTCAGCCGGGGGCAACGTGGACATAAAAACATCCAACTCTTTTTCAATATTATCCAGCATGTCTTGAATTGCGATATTTCCTGGCGTTGATAGGGCAGCTTTTAACCGATCCTCGCCAAACAGATCGCCATCTGGAGAGAATGCTTCGGTAAGGCCATCTGTATAGAGCAACAATGAATCCTTTGGCAACAGCTGAATATCCCGCTGATCCATCTCGGTGCCTTCAATAACGCCCAGCGCCATTCCAGTACGAGTTAGACGTACGATCTGGTTTGTCTTTTTTTGTAGCCAAAATGGTGGATTATGCCCCGCATTGGCGTAGGTTAATAAGCCTGTTTTAAGAGAAAGAACACCATAAAATGCGGTCACGAACATCCCCTGGTTTGTATCGGGAATCAGCAGGTCATTAACGCGTCGTAAGGCCCTGGCCGGGGATGGATTATCCAGAATAGCGGCACGAACAAGGGTGCGTGTGAGAGCCATGAAGAGAGCGGCGGGAATTCCCTTATCGGCAACATCCGCAATAAATAATCCCAGATGCTGGTCGGGCAATTCGATCACATCATAAAAATCTCCTCCCACCTGCCGTGCCGTTTGCCAGCGACCAGCCAATTCCCACCCTGAGGGTTCGGGCAATCTATCCGGGATGAAGGTTTTTTGGATTTCGCGAGCAACCTGAACCTCGTGTTCGAGACGTTCACGCACAACCATTTCTTCCTGAAGGCGATCATTTTGGATTGCAAGCGCAGCCTGTTGAGCGATACCAGCGATAATCTCCAACCGACGCGATCGGAAGCGCCTTCCACCGGGAGCTTCTTCTGCCAGTAAAACGCCAAAAAGATCATCTTTTATGATCAGCGGGACAGCCATCAAAAGATCATCGTCACACTTCAGATATTCGTCAAAACCATCGCCCCAGGGAGATGAAATATCCAACCAGCAGCAAGTCTCTGTAAATAGGCGTAAGAGCATGGTATTTGCCGAACGGACCCCATCCAAAAGAGGGAATTCCCCCGGGGAATAAATATCCTGCCAAACCAGAAACTCGTCTTCATCGGACAGGCCATAAGCTTGAGCAGATGTATATTGCTGCGTGGCTTCATCCCAAATATAGATCGCACACCGCTCAACACCGACAAGAATCGGCATAATACGAATGATCGAGTCCAGGATTTCATCCAATTCAGCCATACTGGCAACAGCCTGGGCAACCTGCAACAAGGCTGCTGAAGCATAGGCTTGCTCTTGTGCGGAATCATAGAGGCGGGCGTTCTCGATAGCGACGGCGGCATAACTTGCAAAGGTAGAGGTAATCGCTTGTGCTTCATGACCGTAACGCCCTGATGTGTGATGGGAAAGCGTCAACACGCCAATGGGTTGATCTCCAATATGAAGGGGGGCAGCAATCGATGAATAATTCGATTCAAAACCAGCCGCCAGGCCCACTGGCCCCATTACATCTTCTGCATTGCGAATAACAGGCTTTGAAGACAGCAAAGCGCTGGCTAGAGAAATTGATGCATCCGCTGATGAACGACGAATATCCTCCAATACTGATTTTTCAATGCCATGGACAGCAGCCAGATAGAGTTCCCCCTCATCGCGTAATAGCCAAAGAGTAGAAATTTCAGTGGGAAGAGTACGTTCCAATTCTGTGAGAATTGCATCCAAAACCTGCTCGACATTCACATTATCAGAAAGGAGGCCTGCGACTTCACGCAAACTATCGGCAACCTGCCGCCGCCATTGTTCCGAACGATATAGATCGGCATTATGAATGGCCGCGGCAACATTTCCGCCCAAGGCTTCAAAAAGCAAAAGATCCTCATCGCTGAATGAGTTTATATGATCGCTTTGCACATCCAGCACGCCCATAATTTTTTCATCGAAAACGAGGGGGACAACCAGCTCTGCCTTGGTGTTTTCAGGAGGAAGCGGAGACATGCGATATCGAGGTTCTTTTGAAACATCATTCGCCAATACTGATTGCCTATTCCGGGCCACCCAGGGGATCAACCCTTCAGGGTCATCCAGGTCCAGGCCATAGTTCTCCCCCAGGTTTTCTGTGCGTTTTCCGCTACCCGCCTCATAATGGATTCGGCGCCGATTCTGATGTACTGTAAAGAGATGCACATGAGAATAGCCAAAGCGTTCCGTGATCAGCAGGGCAACATCGGCCATTAACTTGCTCAAGCTCAGCGTAGATGTGGCTTTCCTGCTGACTTCAGCAACGACATCCAGTTGATCGGCACGTCGTCGCAAAGCACTATATAAACGTGCCCCTTCAATGGCGATCGCAATATTATCCGCAAGTGCGCGTAAAACAAGCAAATCATTTGGATGAAAAGCATTCAGGCGATCACTTTGTACATCCAGTACACCCAAAATACGATCTTCCGTTTTTAACGGAAGAACAATTTCAGATTTTGTTTCAGGCAACCCAGACAAGAATCGGTAAAGCGGTTCAGCCATTACATCAGGGCAAACCATCTCTTCACCGTTTTTTGCTACATTCCCAATCAAGCCTTGCCCAAGTTTTATTTCCAACTTAGGTGTGGCTTTTTTACGACCTTTACGGGGCGCTCTGGCTCCAGAACGGAAATGCAATATATCCTTTCGTGGATCAATTGTAAAAAGAGCTACATAGTAATAGTGAAAAGTTGCCTGGATCAAGCTGGTGACACGCTTCGCCAATTCATCAATATCCATAACATTGGCGATCTGCGTACTGACCTGACGTACCAGGCTCAACTGCCCGATGCGCCAATTCTCCACAGCTACACGATGTCCTGTAACCAGGTTTAATGCGGCAATACTGGCAATTCCCTCGAGCGTATCCAGTTCTCCTTGCGAAAAGGGTTTATCTGCGCTCCGATTAATTTGCATCGTCCCCATAATAAAGTTCTGATCTTCGAGAGGGAAAGCTACGACTGCCCGACCGTTTTCTTTTACCTGAATTGGCCTACCTGATTTAAATGCTTGTTTGGCAGCATCTGTTGATGGAGATTCGGGGAATATTGGCTCCTCATCCCAATCAGGCAGGCGAAAAAGACTTTCGTCAAGCCAGACATCCACATCGCCATCTATCAGCCTGGCAACCATTTGTTGGATACTATCACGTTGCGAGGCAAGGGATTTTGTATTCAACATCTGCTCCCCAAGATTACTTAGCTTGGTCCAGTCGGATGAAATAAGGTGTCTGGACACATCTCGATTTTTGGTGAGCGTTAGAATGTTCCCCTGATCGTGCGTGGCCTGATAGTTGATTCCGTCCATCAGATTGCGAATCAAGTGGACTCCAAGGCCCCCCACCTGCCGTTCGATCAGAGGCAAGTTCAAATCGGGGGTCGAAACGGAATCCATATCAAATGATCGGCCATTATCCTGCAGCCTAATTATCAGATTATCCTTTGTAATCTCACAATTTATTTCAATCTGCTGATCGCTTTCACCCCGGTAGGCATGGTCAATAATATTTGTACAGGCTTCATCCACTGCCAATTGGACAGCATAAATAGCTTTGTCTGTCAGGCCAGCCTTTATGGCTCGCTTTGCGACAAAGGTGCGAATATCATCCAGAGAACTGTATTTTGCAGGGAAATTTCGCATGATGTAAAGAGAAAAACCGCCTTACCACGATGGAAGACGGCTCTATATATTTATCGTCAGGGAACCAAAAGCTTAGAAATAACCAACTGCCGGGGTAACCTCATCCAAGATCGTAAACAAGGGGATAAAACCTGCCAGATCAAGCGCTTCCTTGATGCGATCTGAGACTGCGGCCAATACCACTTCACCACGATTAAGTCGCTTGCATTCTTTTTGGGTAGCAAGCAATACGCGCATACCTGCACTCGACATATATTCCACATCGCTCATATCAAAGACAATTTTATGGCGCCCGCCTTTGGTAACCGCTTCGAGCGCTTCACTCAACTGTGCGGCTGTAGCGCTATCCACACGACCTTTGACCGTTATCAGATCACATTGTTTGAATTTTTGCGTGGTAACTTCCATTATTCCTCCAGAAAAAGCAGATGGTGTGTAGATCAGGGTGTTCTTTAATTATTCGATAGATTATATCACGGGGGAAAATAGGATTGTCAACAGCGCATTGCTTCATAAAAATTCTTACTTTAGGAAACAACATTGCGTCAATATAAATGTTACCCTACAGCGGAGAA
>JACNJN010000156.1 GCA_014382535.1 Candidatus Desulfolinea nitratireducens
TTAACGTGATCCCAATTGGTCACACCGGAAACCCCTTCCATATCCGCGGCGATTAATATTTTCATTGATACCTCAAATTATTTATTTACATTGTATAGTGAAGAATATGGGAAATGGACATGAAATTATCATCTCAAATAAATCGGATTGCTGAATATCCAACCACGGCGACGGCCCAAATAGCGTCGATACGCCTCGATGCGATAAACGCCCGGTTCAGTGGTGATATGGGTGCAAACTGACTGTTTTTTCCACTCCCGGATAACCTCACCATCCTTGATCAGACGGATCTCAGCGAAGGAGGGGAGATGGGCTTGGAGAGTGACACCGCCTTTGGCAGGGATCTCGTCGCCCATAATAACGGAATCACGTCTTCCCTGCGCACTGAATCGGAAACCGCGTGTCGGGGCGGGGAGGTCATAACCGATGAAGGCGTGTCCCGCGCGGAAGGCGTCAAGGATCAGATTTCGATCTTTTGTTTCTTCTCCGCTTAATGCTTCAGAAAGGAGAAGGTGGGTGTTGATGGAGTTAAAATGAAATCCGTAAGGAAAAAGGGTGCGCGTGAGCGGGCCAAGACTGCCGCGCAAGGCATGCGCATCTGAACCACCAACGCCAACTATTTTATTCCCTGAGTTGAGCAGCTCATCCCATTTCTGGATGGTTTTGGGATAGGGCCCGCAGGCGAGAAATTTCGGAAAATAGGCATAAAAAAGAGCATGTAATTTAGTGTTGATAAGGCCCTTGAATTCACTCAGACCATTCCAAATCTCGATGCCTGTATATCCGTGTACCTGCCAATCCTCCCAGGTAATTGCTGTTTCGCTGATGGCTGGCTGCTCGGGGTCGTGAGGATGGGCAATGAAGGAAAGACCCTCTATTTTGTTAACTGAGTTGATTAATGTTTGAGGATCGTCAGCATTTTGGGCTAGTTCCTGGTTTGTGCCAAAGACAAGGAGATGATTTTTTTGCGGATCGCGATCTTGATCGTGGATCTCTTCGCCAACGATCATCAGAACCCGCTTTTTGCCTGCTTTATAATAACCTTCAGGCCCTTGCACGAGAACATTATGATCGGTGGTAATCACAACATCGAGGTTGGCTTCCAGTGCAGCTTTGGCAATATCCTCGTGAGAGCCTGTTCCATCGGTATAGCGGGTATGCATGTGAAGATTTGTGATGATTTCGTTCATTGTTTTTCTGTTTCCGGTTATGAGTGATTATATTGATTGATGCATAAGATCATTTTAGATAACGCCTGTTGACTGTTTTATGCCATCACAGGTATAATCTGTCCGCTAAATTCTAGGAGGTTCGTCCATGATTAATTATATTGATATAGCTCTGATTATAACGTCAATCGCGCTGATCGTAAGCGTGATCCTGCAAAGCAAGGGCGCAGGATTGGGAGGTTTGGCCGGCGGGGATACGGGCGGTGTTTTTACCGCACGCCGCGGTGTTGAAAAAACTCTCTTTCGTGCAACCATTGTTTTGAGCGTTATTTTCTTTGGGTTGGCGATTGCCGCAGTACTGGTTACTCGCTAGGTAAGCTGCCCAATCAGGAAGGTCATTTTTTTAGAGTTGGGTCCCTGGAGCCAGCTTTGAGAAAAGACCTTCCTTTTTTTATATCTGTCCACCACATTAGCCTAACTCTCCTGAAGCACTTCTCTTTGAAGAGAGCAAAGGGTGAGGGAAGGTCTATTATGAAAAAACTTCGTTGGCAAATTCTTGTTGTCTTTCTTACCCTGATATTAGTCGGGATATTGTTGCTCAGTCAACAACCTGTTGCTACCAGGACGATTCTCACGCAACCAACCAGCGGAGGTGTTTATACCGAGGCTTTGATTGGTTCCATGAATCGCTTCAGCCCCCTTTTGGATCGGAATAACATCGCAGATCGTGATGTGAATAGTTTGATTTATAGTGGTTTGATACGTTTTGATTCACGCGGATTGCCCCTCCCTGATATTGCAGAGGCTTGGGGAACGTCACAAGATGGCACTATTTATAATTTCTCCATCCGTCCAAACGCGATCTGGCATGACGGGGCGGCGCTTACGACCGATGATGTCATCTTCACCATTGATTTGATCAAAAGTGGAATCTCCTTTTATCCGCAAGATGTCAAAGATCTCTGGGGCGAGGTCGAGATTATAAAGCTGAATGATAAAACGATGCAGTTCCGTTTGCCGGAACCTTTTGCCCCATTCCTGGACTACCTGACTTTTGGCTTGCTACCGAAACATTTACTGGGCGCTATCCCCGAAGATCAACTTCTCAACGCAGATTTCAACCTGAATCCTGTTGGAAGTGGACCTTATCAATTTGATCATCTACTCGTTGAAGAGGGCCAGATCACAGGTGTGGTTTTGAGTCGATTCGAAAAATATCATGGACAAAAACCATATATCCCACAGATTGTATTTCGTTATTATCCCTCCTCAACTGAAGCATTGGACGCGTATCAGCAAGGCGAGGTGATGGGAATCAGCCAGATCACACCCAATATCCTGGACGAGGCGCTTGCTGAGAATAATCTTTCCCTTTATACCAGTCGCCGGCCAGAGCTAAGCATGATATTTTTTAATCTCGATAATGGCGAAGTTCCCTTTTTACAGGAAATCCCTGTTCGGGAGGCTTTGTTAACGGGACTGAACCGTCAGAGGATGATCAATGATCTCTTACGAGGGCAAGCCATCCCGGCGGACGGACCGATCCTTCCCAGTAACTGGGCATATTATGAAGGCATAAAACAGTTTGAATTCAGTTCTGACGCTGCAGTTTCCATCCTGAAAAGGGAGGGTTATGTCATCCCGGCAGAGGGTGGGGAGACGCGTGCCAAAGATGGTCAATTCCTGGCCTTTACATTGCTACATCCCGATGATGCCTTACATACGGCCTTGGCAGAATATGCCCAGCGAGATTGGGCAAAACTTGGCGTGCAGGTGACATTACTTGCCCTTCCTTATAACCAGTTGGTCCATGAAAATCTTGCAATGCGCCAATACCAGGCCGCATTGATCGATCTAAATCTAAGCTACACCCCCGACCCAGATCCCTATCCATTTTGGCATCAGGCTGAAGCAGGTGGTGGGCAGAATTACGCCCAATGGGATAATCGTGCGGCCAGCGAATACCTTGAACGCGCGCGTGTGACCGCAGATATTAACGAACGGGCCCGTTTATATCGCAATTTCCAGGTAATTTTTTCCCAGGAAATCCCCGCGATTCCTTTATATTATCCGACCTATACCTTTGCAATCGATGCCCAGATTAACGGCGTCCAGGCGGCACCTCTTTACGATTCCAGCGACCGCCTGGATAGCATCGCCAATTGGCATTTGCTCACTCGCCGCGCCCTTGAACCGACTGCAACAGTCGAAACACCATAAATAATGCCAACCCCGGAACAGGATCAACACTTTCTTGAAGCTGCCATCCCTGAGCTAAAGGATTATCTTCTCTCGGATATTCTTTTTTGGCCGCTGGGAGCAAAACAGCCTCGCTTAACAATTGGTGGACTGCTCCTTGCCCAGCGACGATTACGTGCCCAGCAACTTGGGGAGCAACTCCATCCGAAAATTGCTACCCTTCGAGAAAAGTGGCGCGCCGCCTGGGAGAGAAAGGCCGCAAAGGAACTGAATGCACGTCTCGATCTTTGGATGAATTACCTCAACGATTACCGCTCTAATCCTGAGAATCATGCGATAAACTATCGTCATGAGGTCCGCTGGCGGGTGATGCTGGAATTATTATTGACAGATATCTCAGCAGATTTGGTCGAGTTAACAACTTTTGATGAATTATTGAAAAGGAAACTTGTCCCTGATAAATTTATCTGGAATGCAAATTTAGAAAACCAATTTTCTCAGGATCAATATTGGTTTTTGTATGGTTTTTTACCAGGCTAAATCTTTAATGCTGTCCGAAGATTTTATCAAGCTTATACAATGATCTTCCCAAGGAGAAAAAATGACTGACAACCGCGAAAACGCGTTGGCATATGCACATAAAAACAAAGATAACTTCCTTCATGAATTGAAGGAGGTTTTGCGGATTCCTTCCATTTCAACCAATTCTGAAAATAAAGCTGATATGCTTCACACAGCAGAATGGCTTACGGAAAAACTACGCGGATTGGGCATGGAAAATGTTGAAATATTCCCAACGGCAAAGCATCCTGTGGTTTATGCGGATTGGTTGCATGCTGAAAACGCGCCGACAGTCCTGATCTATGGGCATTATGATGTCCAACCCGTAGATCCTCTTGATCTTTGGGAATCACCGCCTTTTGAACCAACTCAGCGTGGTGATAGTCTCCATGCGCGTGGCGCCTCCGACATGAAAGGGCAAGTCGTTGCCGTCATTAAAGCAATTGAATCAATCGTAGAAAATGGGGATTTACCCGTCAATATCAAATTCATGATCGAAGGCGAAGAGGAAATTGGCTCGCCAAGTTTGGTCGATTTTATGGAAGCGCATAAAGATATGCTTGCGGCTGATTTTTGTCTCAACCCCGATGCCGGGATTATGGATAAAAAGCTTCCCAGCATCACCTATGCCCTGCGTGGGTTAGCCTATTTTGAAATTCGTGTTTATGGCCCCAGCCATGATTTGCATTCCGGTCTATATGGTGGCGCGGTGGCCAATCCCGCCAATGCACTGATGACATTGATTGCTGGTATGAAAGATGAAAATGGTCGGATCACCTTGCCGGGATTTTATGATAAGGTACGTCCCCTTGACGACGAAGAACGAGTAGAACTGGCGCGCTTGCCAATGAAAGATGATTTCTATCTGGAAGCAACAGGCTCCTCCGCATTATGGGGGGAAAAAAGTTATTCGGCAGTTGAGCGCACGGGAGCACGTCCGACGCTTGACGTCAACGGGATGCTCGCTGGATTTACTGGTGAGGGTGCCAAAACAGTTCTCCCTGCAAAAGCGATGGCAAAAATCTCCATGCGTCTCGTCCCCGATCAAACGCCAGATGAGGTTTATGAGCAATTGAAGCAGTATATGGAAGAGAACGCTCCTAAAGGTGTAACCTGGGATATCAAGGTCGAGCATGGAGGCCATCCCTCCATATCAGAACGTGATGGTGTTGGAGTTAGAGCCATGGCAAAGGCATTCGAAAATGTTTGGGGCGTGGTACCTCTCTTCACACGCGGAGGGGGATCAATTCCCGTTGTTGCCGAGATGCAAAATATTTTAGGCATCGAATCGGTTCTGACCGGTTTCGGATTGCCAGATGATCGCATCCACTCCCCGAACGAGAAACAGGATCTGCCAACCTGGTATCGTGGAATTGATGCCTTGATCCATTTTTTCTACAATTTAAGCTAACAATAATTTGTTCAGGGTTTAGCCCTGTAATTAAAAGAGAGAACTTTAGAGGTAAATTTATGGAAGATAAATTAGTTTCTTACGGCGGCCAGGCCGTGATTGAAGGGGTGATGATGCGAGGCAGCAAGGCACTTGCCATCGCGATGCGAGCGCCAGATGGTGAGATTGCTCTCCATGTTGAAAAATTGGCAGGAATTTACAAAACACGTCTGGCAAAAATTCCTTTTTTGCGTGGTTTGGTTCTCCTGTGGGACGCACTCGGTCTTGGCATGCGGGCCCTGACAATTTCGGCCAATATCCAAACTGGCGAGGATGAAAAGCTTGAAGGGCCTGCTTTATACTTTGCCCTGGGTCTTTCATTGGTTTTCAGTATTGGCCTTTTCTTCCTGCTACCTGCCACCGCTGGCGGATTGGCTGAAAAATATCTTGACTGGAACCCCTGGCTGGGAAATGTGCTTGAAGGTGTTGTGCGCTTGCTATTGCTGGTTGGCTATGTTTGGCTGGTGGGCTTTATGCCCGATATCAGACGGGTCTATTCTTATCATGGCGCTGAGCATAAGACGATCAATGCCTTTGAAGATGGTGCTGAACTCACACCTGAAATTGTTGCCGGTTATTCCCGTGAACACCCCCGCTGCGGGACGGCATTTCTGCTTACTTTGGTGCTCATGTCCATTTTGCTTTTTTCCCTCCTCGGCCCCATGTCCTTGGGCTGGCGCCTGGTCAGCCGCGTATTATTATTGCCGGTTCTCTCTGGGTTGGCCTATGAATATATCAAATGGACGGCAGGGCACCTCGATTCCAAAATTGTGCAGGCCCTTATCCGTCCAAATATGGCTCTGCAATTACTGACCACCTTTGAGCCGGATCTGGAAATGCTCGAAATCTCAATTGCCTCTTTTAACGCCATGCGGGATGCTGATATTGAATTCGCTCTTTGATATTTTGAACAAGTGACTTTTTAATGCCGTAGTTTATAGTTGAACTGCGGTATTTTTATCTCTGCTCCTTACTATTTTAGGACTTACGTAAAACATCTATTTTCTGGCAGCAATGCCCCAACGCAGAGCGATGGGGCAAGGGTTTTAGAATAAGTCCTATTTTTGAAAGATATTCCATGAAAATTGAATTTGAAGCAATTGCTTATGTTGAAAACCATCGCGATGAAATTACTGATGATCAATGGGGAAAAACAATTTCAAAGATCACCCTGACTGAGTCATTCTCCGCCGAAAGCCTCAAGGGTTTAAATGAGTTTTCCCATGTTGAGATTATCTTCTATTTTCATCAGGTGCAGGACGGAAAAATCGTCGAGGGAGCACGGCATCCAAGAAATAATCCCTCCTGGCCCAAAACGGGCATATTTTCCCAGCGTGGCAAAAACCGTCCAAACCGGATTGGGTTGACGATTGCCAAAATAATCAAAGTGGAGGGAAGAATTTTAACTGTACAAGGATTGGATGCGATCAATGGGACGCCCGTGCTGGATATAAAACCTGCCTTTCGACAGTTTCTGCCAACGGAACCTGTTCGGCAACCCGCCTGGGTGGATGAGTTGATGGACGACTATTGTGAGGAGGTTTAGACTATTTGGTCAGTATTTTCTTCACGATCCAGCCATAGTTCGCGATATTTCCGATTCCAGTCAATCGTAAAGCGTACCGCGATCACCAGACCTGTCGCGACCATCACCCAAAGTTCAATCCCACGAAATTGAAATAGCCAGAGAATGATCGGGGCAATTAATCCGGTGAAAAGCGCGGCCCGTGCAGAATGGCGGATTGTCAGCACAAGGGTAAGCAGCAAGGCGAGAACAACCAGCGCAGCAGGTATTGATGATGCCAACATCGCACCTCCCGTGGTCGCCAGTCCCATCCCGCCGCGGAAATTGGCAAAGATGGGCCAGCAGTGTCCGATCACGGCAAGTGCCGCGACGATTGCCACCGACCAGGCCGGATATCCCGCCCGGATCGCAAACCAGACAGGGATGAATCCTTTGGCGATATCGAGAATAAGAACGATCGCACCCGCAAAAAATCCTGCTTGTCTGACTGTGTTTGTTGTCGTTACATGCCCCGAGCCACCATCCCGGATATCTGTATTTTTAAAGAGACGGGTGATCCACAAGCCAAAGGGAAGTGAGCCTGAAAAATATCCGGCAAGCCAATAAAGGGCCATAATGATGCTCCAGTTTTCTTTTCCTTAGGAAGCCGATTTTGTATTAGCTTTTTTCTTCTTTTGTTCGTACCGTGTCCGCAACTTGACGGGGTTAGCGGTTTTTGTCTTCATGCGAAGATTGAGAATTTCAACGAAGACAGAGAAACCCATTGCGAAATAGATATAGCCTTTGGCAATATGTTGATGCAGTCCTTCCATAACCAGGCTGAGGCCAATTAACAACAGGAAACTTAGCGCAAGGATTTTGAGGGTGGGGTGCTTGTCGACAAAATCGCTGAGAGGCGTGGCGGCAAAAAGCATAATGCCTACCGCGATCATGACCGCGATGATCATCACGGCAAGATCATCTGCCATCCCGACGGCGGTGATGACAGAATCAAGAGAGAAAACTATATCCAATACTGCGATTTGAGCAATAATCCCCCAAAAGGATATTTTATTTGGGTCGGCACTTTCTTTGCCCTCATATCCTTCCAGATTGTCGTGAATTTCATGGGTTGCTTTAGCTAACAGGAATAACCCACCACTGAACAAAATTAAATCCCGACCAGAGATGCCTAATTCTAAAACTGTAAATAGAGGTGTGGTTAACTGCACGATCCAGGATATTGAAAGCAGTAACAGGATGCGGGTGCCTAATGCCGCCAATAACCCGATCTGACGTGCTTTTCCTTGTTGATCGTCGGGTAACTTGCTGCTGAGAATTGAGATAAAAATGATATTATCAATGCCGAGTACAATTTCCAATGCGGTTAGCGTGAGTAAAGCGATCCAAGCGGATGGGTTGGTGATCCATTCCATAAATTAGCCTCCGAAATAAATATATTCTCTCAATTTTACTCGATGAGCGCAAAATTTATTAAAAGTGATAGCTTTTGACACACTCTGAAACCATTTGCCTGACTTCGCCAGCTTTGGTCAATTACGATTGCTGAAACCATTTCAGGAGGTAGTTATGCTTAACTCGAAAAGATTATGGACGACAACGCTTTTGCTCGGTATTGCTTTCGATATTTTGTTTTGGAAGAATACACCCGGTGTCTCTTTTGCTATATTTGTTGCCCTAATTCTCTTTAGCGGAATTAGGGTATTGGCGGAAGATGATATCCACCCTGTACGACGCAGTTATTGGTTATTTCTCCCGATCAGTTTTTTCGCGGTGATGACCTTTATTCGTGCTGAACCAATGACCACTTTTCTAAATTACACCCTCACCCTGGTTTTTATGGGATTCTTTGCCCTCAGCTTTCTGGGTGGACGTTGGCTTTTCTACAGTATAAGTGACTATATTGCGGGATTCCTCCGTTTGGGGGGGAATGCGCTCGTAAATGGATTTTCATTTATCAGCGAAACTCGGAAACAACGCGAAGAGGCCGGGGTTGAGACCAAAAAGAACAATTTCTGGCCGATTTTGCGTGGGCTGTTTATCGCCTTGCCTGTGGTCGCTATTTTTGCGGGACTTTTATCCTCCGCCGATCTGGTCTTTGCCCAGCGAATGGAAGAGTTTATCAAACTTTTCCGTTTGGAAAATTTACCCGAATATATCTTTCGAGGCATCTATATTCTGATCATTGCCTATATTCTGGTTGGTGTTTTGCTCTACGCCGCGCATAAAAGTCAGGATGAAAAACTGATCGGCGAAGAAAAGCCTGTCCTGGCACCCTTTTTAGGATTTACAGAAGCCAGTATCGTGTTGGGAAGTGTCCTTTTGCTCTTTGCCGCTTTCGTCCTCGTGCAGTTCCAATACTTTTTTGGCGGGCAGGCAAATATCAATATAGAGGGGTTTACCTATGCGGAATATGCCCGTCGTGGATTTGGCGAGCTGGTCACCGTGGCAGTTTTCAGCCTGCTGCTCTTTTTGGGTTTGAGTTCGATTGCCCGTCGTGAGCAGACCAGCCAGCAAAAAACTTTTTCTGGTTTGGGGATTACTTTGGTGGGACTGGTGCTGGTCATGCTGGTTTCCGCTTTCCAGCGTCTTACTCTGTATGAAACTAATTATGGGTTTTCGCGCCTGCGAGCATACTCGCATATCTTTATGATCTGGCTCGGTGCGCTGCTGGTGGCGGTGGTAGTGCTAGAATTTCTGCGCCGACAACGTGCTTTTGCTCCGGCAATGGCATTTGCGATCATCGGGTTTGCCGCAAGCCTCAACCTGCTCAGCGTGGACGGATTGATCGTCCGCCAAAATGTGGAGCGTTCAAGAGGCGGAGCGGAATTGGATATGGCTTATCTTGCCTCTTTATCCGATGATATTGTCCCTGCGCTGGTGGACGCGATGGATGATCCCGGCGTATCGCGCGTAACCCGAGAAGCGGTTGCCGCCTCACTGGTTTGTCACCGTGACCAGACAACAGGGCGTTCAACAGACTGGCAATCCTTTCATCTTTCGACCTGGACGGCATCCCGGGACTATGCGGCAATCAAATCCGAACTGGATTCTTACTCTGTCAACAATGATGACTGGCGGCAGCACGTCATCTCGCCGAATGGTGCTGAATTTGACTGTTATGATCGCTTTACCTGGGATTAGTATAGTTACAAGGAACCCGTTCCCTCCAAGGGAACGGGTTCCTGCCTGCATTATTGTTTTTAAATTGACTTAGTCTACTTCTTAGTCTATAATGGACAAGAGGTGTAAAATGACTGTTTTTAATATTCATGAAGCTAAAACCCATTTTTCTAAGCTGCTCATTCGTGTAATGAGTGGTGAGGAAATTATTATTGCAAAAGCTGGTAAACCAATTGTGCGATTGCTTCCTTATGAAAACGAAATCATTGGACCGCGTACATCTGGGATCGATAAAGGAAAAGTTATTATCAAAGCCAATTTTGATGAACCATTACCAGAGTTTGAGTTATGAAATGCTTGCTTGATACGCATACTTTTCTCTGGTGGAATCTGGGCGATCCGCAGCTCTCTGAGAAAGCGACAGAAATTATTGCGGATGGAAAAAATGAAATTTACCTCTCGGCTGCAAGCACTTGGGAAATTGCAATTAAGACAGCAAAGGGGAGGTTGATATTACCTGAAGAACCAGCACAATATATAGCTAATCGTATTAATTTACATCACTTTCAGGCATTGGCAATCCAAATCAGTCATTCAGTAAAAGTATACGATTTGCCCAACCATCATACTGATCCATTTGATCGGTTATTGATTGCGCAAAGTCAATTAGAGTCTTTTCCGATAATAACCAAAGACAGAATGATTAACTTATATGATGTAGAAACAATTTGGTAAATTCATGCAAATAAAATTCAAGGGACAATACGATAAAAAACTCTTTTATAATGCCGTGCGCCTTGCCAATCAGCCAGGGCGCACCTCCCGCCTGATGTATATTTTCGTTGGGTTGGTCTTTGGCGTGATGGCTGTTTCTACGATCAGTGAGATCATTAAAACAGGTGATTTTGCTGGAAATATCATTGAGATTGCCCTGCTCCTGCTGCTGGGAGTTGTCCTCTACCAGGCTTATATCCCTACTTATCTCGGCGCACGCAGGATGTGGAATACCACCTCTGTGCAGCGTCCATTGAGTGGTTATGTCACCAAACAGGGAATCACCTATAATTTCCCCAAAGGCGATAAATCCTATCCCTGGTCAGATTTCAACCGTCTCCGTAAAGTGGGTGGGCTTGTGACTTTGATTACCATCCGCGGCATGTTGTTGATCTTCCCTCGCCATTTTTTCAATACGGAAACCGATTGGGAGCGTTTCACCAAACTGATTGACACGCACGTTGTCGTGATCAAGAAAAAGTGACATTTTTTAACATAAAGGACATAACGAAAAAAAGGAAAACTTCCGAAAATTTTAAACCTTAGTGTCTCTTCGTGCCCTTTGTGTTTATCTTTTCTTCTGAAGTCCGAAGTCCGAAGTCCGAAGTCTGAAGTCCGAAGTCCGAAGTCCGAAGTCCGAAGTCCGAAGTCCGAAGTCCGAAGTCCGAAGTC
>JACNJN010000160.1 GCA_014382535.1 Candidatus Desulfolinea nitratireducens
ACTTCTAATCCCCGTCCGAAAACTCCCGCGCGCCTTCCACATAAGCCAGGCTTTGATGCCTGAAATAGGTATTATATAACTCGGCATAATGCCCTTCTTTCGCGAGCAGGTTATCGTGATCCCCCTCTTCGATAATGCCGCCATTTTCCATCACCAGGATCCGGTCCGCAGATTTGATCGTCGACAGGCGGTGAGCGATCAGGATGCTGGTCGTATTCTCAAGGATCAAATTCAAAGCCTGCTGGATCTGCCATTCGGTAAAGGGGTCAATGCTGGCGGTCGCCTCGTCAAGAATGAAGATGGCCGGGTTCTGGATCAACACCCGCATTAGTGCCACCAATTGACGTTGTCCCATCGAAAGGCGTCCACCGCGCTCGCCAACCTGACTTTCAAATCCATTTGGCAGCGTCTCGAGCCATTCACCATCGCCGATCTTGCGGGCCATTTTCAACATCGCGGCCTCGGTCGCATTCGGGCAGGCATAGCGGATATTCTCAGCGACCGTCCCCGAAAAGAGGAAGGGCACCTGCGAGACGATCCCCAACTGGCGGCGATAGGAGGTCAGGTCGAAACTGCGGATATCCTGCCCGTCGAGGGTCAACTTCCCGGACTGGAATTCATAAAAGCGGGCGATCAGCTTGGCAATCGATGATTTCCCGGCGCCGGTATGCCCGACGAGGGCCAGATTCTCTCCGGGCGGGATCAGCAAGTTGAAGTGGGAAAGGATCGGTTCAGAGGGGCTATAGTGGAAGAAAATCTCCTCGAAACGGACTCCGCCTTTGAGTTGCTTCACCTCTTGATCATCCACCTGAATAACATTTGGATCGGCGTCGATCAGCGCGTAAACCCGTTCGGCTGCCGATAAGCCCTGCTGGATCTGCGCCCAAAAGGCAGAGAGATTCATGATCGGAAAGAGGAAATGGTTCAGACTCAGAAGGAAGAGGAACCAGGCCGCCGCTGTCACACCACCCTGCGCGGCGCTCCACCCACCGACGTAAACCATGATGGCTGTGGCGATTCCGCCCATGGCATTCAGGGTGGGAAAAACCAGCGCGAGCACAAAACCGCGCCGGACGTTGACACGATAAGAATCTTTATTGGCTGTGTCAAAGGTCCCGAAGATGCTCATTTCCTGACGGAAATTCTTGGCAACCGAGATACCGCTGACCGTTTCCTTGATGGTCGCATTCACCTCAGCCATGGCGCGCATCCCATTGCGGGTGACCTTGCGGGCCATCTTGCGGAAACCAGAGGTAATAAAGAAAATCACCGGCAAATAGGCGATGACAAGCAGGGTCAACTTCCATTCGGTGCGGAAGAGGACCACCATCAGAATGCTGGCCTGGATAAGTTGCGCAGTCACATCGGTGACAATGGTGACCAGTTGCCCAAAATCCTTGGTATCGGAGGTGATCCGCGAGACGATCCGCCCCGATGAAAATTTATCGTAAAAGGATAGGTCGTGGTCAGCAGCGGCACGGAAAGCACTGGTGCGCAATTCCATGACGACATCACCGATGGCGCGAGCCGTGATCGAGCGACGAATCCAGTTGATGCCCCAGTTGAGCACACCGATCATAAAGACGCCACCGCCAATCAGCAGGGTCGCTTCCATTGTGGGGCGGGTATCCAGCGCTTCGAGGCTGCGGCTGATGATGATCGGGGTGGCTGCGCTGATCAGTGCAACGATGGTTACCAGAATAGAAATACTGATGATCCGTTTTCGTTGAACTGAAAAACCTCCCGCGATGCGCTTGGTTAGTTCGCGGTCTGAATATTCTCGGTCGTAGTTTTCGGCGCCAAGGCCGGAGAAAAAGCCCATAAGTCGGTGTCCAGTGATTAGTGAAGAGTGAGTTGTCAGAAAGTAAAAGTATGACAGTCTCTGAGCGGAATACCGAGTGAATGCGAGGTATGTAGTCGAAGAGCGACTTTGCAAATACCGTCCTTCACCCTATCGGGTACAGGGGACTGCGTGCTTCACATTCGTTCAGCACTCCGCTCAGAGACTGGCGGTTTTCTTTTATTCCGAAAAAATGCGCCTATATGATTCGCTGGTTTTCATCAGCTCATCATGATCGCCAATTGCGGCAATACGCCCCTTGCGCAGGACGATGATCAGATCTGCCCAGCGAATTTGCGAGAGGCGATGGGTGATCAGAAAGGTCGTGCGTCCCTTCGCCGCGGCGGCAATGGCGCGCTGGATATTATCCTCGGTGGCGCTGTCGATGGCGGAGGTCGAATCGTCGAGGACGAGAATGCGCGGATCGGTCAGGAAGGCGCGCGCGAGCGCCATCCGCTGGCGCTGCCCGCCAGAGAGGGTCACACCGCGTTCGCCAAGAACAGTCTCATAGCCCTTTTCAAAGCTCATGATAAATTCATGCGCCTGCGCCGATTTTGCCGCAGCGATAATCTCAGCCTGGGTGGCATCTGGTTTGCCAAAGGCGATATTCTCTGCGATCGAGTTGGAGAAGAGGAAAATATCCTGCTCAATGATCGAGATCTGGTGGCGCAACGAACCGAGATTCCAGTCGTGGACGTCGACCCCATCGACAAAAACCTGCCCGCCGGTGACATCATAGGTCCGGTTGAGCAACTTGACGAGGGAGGTCTTCCCCGCGCCAGTCTGTCCGACAATGGCGACCGTTTGTCCGGGTTTAACGGAAAATGTGATCTCCTCCAAAACGGGATCGGTCTGGTTGTAGGAAAATGCCGCTTGACGGAAGCCTATTTCCCCGCGCATGATTTCGGCGTAGCCTTCCCTATTTTGATCAAGGAGGGTTTCGCTATTAATTAATTCCAGAATACGGCGCGCACTCGACATCCCCAATGAAACCTGGGTATAGGCGAAAGTCGAGGCAAAGGTCGGGAACATGAGCATTTCCAACAGGCCAACATAGGCAACAACTGCACCGATCTGGATCTCACCCTGGCGCAGAAGGATCAGTGCATGCAGCAGCCCGCCGCCGAGCGCCATCCCGAAAAGCAGCATGGGAATAAAACGCGCTTCGAGATCACCCTGTTTAACGAAAGCATCCCGTACACGCCGGGCCTGGTGATTGAAGAGAGATACTTCGGCCTCTTCCTGCGCTGCGCCCTTGACCGTTTCGACACCATCGAGGGCCTCGGCCAGACGGGTATTCATATCGCCAAAGGTGGCGCGGACCGCATCGGTAACGGGAGAGAGGCTACGCAAATATTCCCAGAGAGCGAGGAAATAGGCAATGGCGAAAAGGGTTGGTGTGAGCAATAGCGCCGGATGATAACGCGGCGCGTAGATAAAAGGCATGATCAGAAAGGTTAATGAACCCACCACAAGATTAATGCCCGGGCTGAACATGAAGTTGATCTCGCGCACATCATTGGTGGCGCGCGCCATGGTATCACCAACTGGCTGAATATTATGGAAGGTCATGCTTTTGCCGAGAAGGGAAATATAAAGCTCGTCACGAATATTGCGCTCAAGCTTTTGGGCGATCAGATCGGCCCCAAAGTTTCGCCCCAGCTGGAGGATTGCCCGCACAACCTGCGAACCGCCGATAAGCAGGGCGAGGGGGAGCAATTTGCTGGTTTGGGGAACGGCTGCGGTGATCGCATCGAAGGCTTCGCCGACATAAACGGGCATCAGCCCGGCAAGGCCGGCGTTCCCCAACGCGCCGATAATGATGACGATCCATATCCACCAATAACGATAGGCATGTGACCAGATCCAGCGCGCAGGGCTGGTCCGATTCGTTGAATGAGTACGCGAAATGGTGAATTCAGAGGCAAGAGGATGTGCTGTCATAAGAAGATGATTGTACCATTCTGGTAACGTACCCTATCAAATACTGAAACTATTTGGATAAAGTTGGGTTTATATAAATGATCTGGCAATTCGGCCAGCCCATCTCGTTCTAAGGAGATTGTAAAATGAATATGCCCAAAGCTCTTTCAACATGGTTTATGGTTCTTTTCTTCCTATTTGTTGGTCTAGCCGCATTTGTACCTGCTCTTGCTGGTGGTATCTTTGCAACATTGACCGCCATTTTTGCTCTTGGCGCTGCCGTCACTCTCTTCATGGGCAAATAATCATTTTTTAATACAAAAACAGCCTCCCGTACGGGAGGCTGTTTTTGTTTGACTCTCTTTTTCTTCTACTGTACACTTCCTGTGTTCCTTTCAAACCCTATAAATTGTTCGAGGCTCCACAAAAAACACTTTTATTGGCAGGTTCCTGGCTTTTACTTAGCGGCTAGGGCTGTTTTTGAGCAAATTAACTGGTAGCCCAAAAGGAGATCATACTTTATGAATAAACTCCGAGGACTTAAGCATCGCGAAACTCAATTGGATTTGGATCTTTACCGGGTAAAGGTGCCTATCTCTGGACTTACGGATGTCTCTTTGAGTGTGATCGATATTCATCCCGATGGGGCCGAGAAGACAATTGTTTTTATTCATGGTTTTGCTGGTTGTGCTGAAACCTGGGAATACCAGATCAATCACTTTGCGCTTGAGTATCGGGTAATTGTCCCCGATCTGCGTGGACATGGCCAGAGCGACGCTCCTTTTACACAATACACCATGGCTGAGTTGGTATCCGATATTAACGCGGTCGCGGATGCCCTTGATCTCCCTGAAAAATTTATTCTGGTTGGGCATTCTTTTGGCGGTTCAGTTTGTATTGAATATGCTGCCGCTCATCCAAAACGTCTTGAACAATTGGTCCTGATCGCAACAGCGGGGGAATATCCCCTGCCAAAGAGCGCCTCTTTGCTTTCGAAAATTCCAGTATCTGTTATTCGTCCCTTCTGGAAATATCGTCCGCGCTGGAATGCGGAGGTGCATGTCCTGAAGCGGATGATGCTCAATAATATGGGGAAATGGAAGGGCTGGGATGCGCTTCCCAAAATTACAACGAAGACAATGGTGCTGACCGGGGAACGTGACAGTTATTTCCCGCGCTGGGCATTCGACCGGGTCAGCGAAGCGCTCCCCGGCGCTGATGTCATCGATGTAGGCGCATCCAAGCATAAGGTCCAGTTGGAGCGTCATAAGGCGGTCAACCGCGCGATCGAGCGTTTCGTTCACCAAGGCGGAAAAGGGAAAGGTTCATGGCGCGAACAGGGGCTGCGCACCGATCTGGCCATCTCGCGCCCGTGGTTGAAAAGCTATGGGAAATATACGCCGATCACCTGTCCAATTCCCCGCCAGCCATTACACAAGTTTCTGGAAGCCGCAGCAGACCGAGTTCCGAAGCGAAAAGCGACCGTTTTCTACGGTTCAACGCTGAATTACCAGCAGCTCGATCGTCTTGTTAACCAATTTGCGCATGCCTTGCATGGGCTTGGTGTTCGCCGTGGAGATCGCGTCATGGTGGTCATGCCAAATATGCCCCAAATGATCATGGCCTATTATGCGACCCTCAAGATCGGCGGTGTTGTTGTCCTCCCAAATCCAGATGCAACTGCACAACAGATTGTGGAACAGGTCAAAGATACAGATGCCAAGGTGCTTGTGACGCTGAAAGATTTTGCCGGGTTGGCAAAACAGGTCCAGGAGAACAGCCCTGTCCAGGTCGTTTTGGCGAATATTAGAGATGCAGTCTCGGCACGAGTCTATAAAGCCTTATTGGGACGTTGGCATGCCGCCGGGTTTGGCGAAGATGAGATCCCCTGGGTGGATGAGGGCCAAACCATGGAAAGGCTGATGCTGGATGCATCCCGGGAGCGCCCTGAATTTGAAGTTGATCCTGAGGATTTGGCAGCGATCCTGTTTACAAGCGGGACAACGGACAAGCCAAAAGGGGTTTGCCTGACACATTCGAATCTGGTTGCTAATTCACTCCAGACCCGTCACTGGATTCCGGATGTCAAATACGGTGAAGAGGTATTTCTGTCTGTTCTTCCGCTGACCCACAGCTACGGAATGACTACAGCGATGAATATCCCGATCGTGATCGGTGCGACCATTGTCTTATTGCCTGTATTCGAGCTTCAGCAGGTTCTTGACCATATCAAGGAACATAACCCCAGTATTTTTCCGGGGGTACCCTCCATTTATGCAGCGATCAATCATGCGCCAAATGTGCGTGAATATGGGCTCAATTCGATCAAAGCCTGCATTAGCGGCGCAGCCCCCCTGCCCATTGAAGTCCAGGAGGCTTTCCAGAAATTAACCCGCGGGCAGCTTGTTGAAGGCTATGGTCTGACAGAAACCTCGCCGGTGACTCACGCCAATCCTTTGAGAGGCGATGCGAAAACTGGCTCGATCGGTATTCCCATCCCCAATACGGATGCTAAAATCGTCGACCTGGTCACGGACAAAGACCTGCCCCCGGGGAAAATTGGCGAATTATTGGTCAAGGGTCCACAGGTGATGAAGGGCTATTGGCAAGCCGAGGGCAAGAGCGATCCGGACACATCTTTCCGCGACGGCTGGTTATATACAGGTGATGTGGCGGTCATGGATGCAGATGGATTTTTCAAGATCATCAGCCGTAAACGTGATACGATCATGGCGGGTGAATTCAGCGTTTATCCGCGGGATGTTGAAGAAGTCCTTTATGAGAATTCCAAAGTTTTAGAGGTCGCAGTTGTCGGGATCAAGCGTAAAGGTTGGTTGAGTAATAAGGTCAAAGCCTACGTCGTGCCACAACCAGGCACTAACCTTTCTGAAGATGAGTTAATGGAACTTTGCCGTAAACGGCTGGATGAGTATGCCGTCCCCTGGGAAATTGAATTTCGGGAAACATTGCCAAAATCTTTTGTTGGCAAGGTTTTGAGAAGAATGTTGGTGGAGGAATAGACATCAGACCCAGATAGCGGGTGGCTGAAGTCTGATGCCTGATGTCTAAAAATATGGACAAGGTTTTTTTCATACGAGCCCTGATAACAACGAGCATCATAGTTTTCATTACTTTTGGAATCGCACTTTGGCTAAAACCTGAATGGATGATCGCTAAATTACGCCGCCGCTCACCTGAAGTGCTATATTCTGTAGAGACTGATAAAAAAGTTGTTGCATTGACCATTGATGATGGACCAGACGCAAATGATTCTCCGCAGATTCTGGAAATCCTTGAAGAATATGAGGCACATGCCACTTTCTTTTTGATCACAGATCATATTTCAGGCAATGAAACCCTGGTAAAACGTATGGTTTCAGAGGGGCATGAATTGGGAAATCATATGACCGCCGACGAGCCAAGCATTGCGATGAGCGATCAGGAATTTGAAAGGGAATTGCTCAAGGCGGATAAAGTTTTATCTCAATTTATGGATATTTCGTGGGTACGCCCAGGTTCGGGGTGGTATAACGAAAGAATGCTTGCCACAATGAAAAAGCATGGGTACCATTGCTCTTTAGGTTCGGTCTATCCTTATGATCCTCACGTAGGTTTTTACTGGTTTTCAGCGTACTATGTTTTAGGGAACATCAAACCTGGAGCAGTGATTGTTTTGCACGATCATGATCGCCGTGGAGAAAGAACTGCGAAGGCCTTGAATATCATTTTGCCCGCTTTGGAAGAACGCGGATATAGCGTAGTTACGTTATCTGAATTGGTTGCGTTGCAGCCTGAGTAATATTATTTAAATATCCATCCTAAAAATATCCCATAGTGGCGACTTTAGTCGCTCTTTACGGCTGAAGCCGGACCTACAAAAGAATTTCAGGATAGATTCTACCTAAACCCCGAGGGAGCATATGAATAAACCAAAACGTTATCGATGGCAGGTTGTTGGCATCTTTTTTGTTTTTATGCTTTTGCATCAGACCGACAAATTGCTGATTGGTCCGCTAAAAGGACCGATTAGCGAAGAATTTGGCATTAATAACACGCAATTTGGTCTGATTATCTCCGGTGCGTTGATTGTTAGCACGATTTTATACCCGATATGGGGATATCTCTATGATCGCTATGCGCGCTCAAAATTGCTTGCGCTGGCCTCCTTTATCTGGGGAGCTACCACCTGGCTGAGTGCCATCGTACGGAGCTATATCCCCTTTGTGATCACGCGTGCCTCGACCGGGATTGACGACTCATCCTACCCCGGCCTGTACAGCCTGATCGCTGATTATTTTGGCCCGGAGCAACGCAGCAAAGTATACGGCATCCTGCAAATCAGCCAACCGATCGGCTACCTGGTTGGGATGGTGCTCGCATTGATGCTGGCCCCCATTATTGGCTGGCGGACAGTATTTTATATCACTGGCTCTCTCGGGATCGTGTTATCCGTTGTCATTTATTTCCGTGTTAAAGAAATGCCGCGTGGCAAATCTGAACCCGAATTTGAAGGGATGGAGGAGATCGGCAAATTTGAATTTTCGTGGGAGGCAGCCAGGGAAGTTTTCAAAAAGAAAACCATGTGGTTCGTTCTCCTGCAGGGCTTTGCGGGTGTTTTTCCGTGGAATGTGATCACCTATTTCTTCTTCGATTACCTCGCCAAAGAACGCGGTTACGATGAAACCAGCGTTCTTCTTACGATGGCACCGATCGTTCTCATCCTGGCAGGCGGATATTTTGTCGGCGGCTCTTTGGGCGATTGGCTCTTCAAACGCACGCTCAAGGGACGTGTGATCGTCTCCAGTCTTGGCGTACTGATGGGCGCGATCTTCCTCTTCTTTGCGATGAACAGCCCGATTGAATCCCGGACAACTTTCTTTATTTTCATGGCTATCGCAGCCCTCTTTATGCCATTCTCTTCGCCAAATGTGATCTCAACGGTCTATGATGTCACCGTTCCGGAGGTGCGCAGCACGGCACAGGCGGTTGAATATTTCATCGAAAACGGCGGGGCTGCCCTTGCCCCCCTGATGGCCGGTATCATCGCTGACGCCAGCTCCATGCATAACGCCATTCTGTCCATCTCCCTGATCGCCTGGGGTCTGAGCTTCCTCTTCTACACGGGTGCGATGTTCTTCATTGATGGGGATATTGGCTCCCTTCGCAAGCAAATGGGAGCCCGTGCCGCAGATGAGAAAGCAAGGCAGACGGCGTAACCAAATCAACGTCAGTTCCTCCCGGAGGATACCGGGACGGTGTGAGCGGCGACCGAAGGAAGGAGCGCAGTCGCCTGTACCCGATAGGGTGAAGGACAACTTTCATTCGAATCGCTCTTCGACTACAATTTCGCTTCGCTCCATCTCCGCTCAGAGACTTATCTTCTAAATTTATGCAAATCACAAAAATCGATCTAAATAACAAAAGGCAGGTTCAGGATTTTTTGGATCTGCCCTTTCATATCTACAAAGATATTCCTCAGTGGGTTCCGCCATTGGCCGGGGATGCCCGTCTCGTCCTTGACCAAAACCGGTTCCCGTTTTATGAACATTCGGAGGCGGCCTTCTTTATCGCCCGTCAAAACGGAACTCCGCTCGGGCGGATCTGCGTGATGGATAACCGCCGCTACAACGATTTTCGGGGTGAGAAAACTGCCTTCTTCTATCTCTTTGAAACGGTGGATGATGAGGCTGTATCCACTGCCCTTTTCGCGGCAGCAAGCCAATGGTCACGCGCACGCGGCCTGAATAAGATTCTCGGTCCACATGGCTTTACACCCATGGACGGGAATGGTCTGCTCGCGAAGGGATTCGAGCATCGCCCTGCTTTTGGACAGCCCTATAACCCCGAATATTATCTTCAATTGGTCGAGCGGGAAGGCTTCAGCATGAATCGGGAAACCTATTCTGGCTATATCGATTCCCAGATAGTTTTCCCTGAACGTATTCATGAGCTATCTGCGCGCGTTCAAAAACGACGAGGCCTGCACGTTGCCCGCTACCGCACCCGCAAGGAATTACGTGCCTTACTGCCTCATCTGAAGGATTTATATAATGGCTCTCTCGGCGATGCCGGGACGAATGTTCCGGTCACGGATGAAGAGGTCGAATCCTTGGGTGAGCAATTGCTCTGGATTGCCGACCCGAGATTGATCAAGGTCGTCATGAAAGAGGATGATCCTGTTGGCTTTGTTTTATCCTACCCCGATATATCGGCAGCCATTCAAAAGGTACGCGGCAAGTTGCTTCCTTTTGGCTGGATTACTGCGCTGCTCGAACGCAAGAGCACCGACTGGCTCAACTTCAATGGGGCAGGCTTGCTTGAGAAATATCGGGGTCTGGGCGGTACGGCCATTCTCTTTAGTGAAATTTACAAATCCGCTACCGAAAGCGGTCAGTTCAAGCATGCCGAGATCGTGCAGATCCGCACCGAGAATGAGAATATGCTGCGTGAGATGCGCAATTTCGGGATTGATTTTTATAAAACGCATCGCTTATATGGAAAAGAATTGCAGGGGGAGTTTTCTTGAGCCCAACATCTATCGGTTGAAGTTAAAACTTCGGGTGGCTGGCACCCTGGCGAGAATTACGGTAGTAGTTAGGGCTCCGCTTGGCACACTTTAGCGTTAGCCCTTCAGCGCGACTAAAATCGCCACTACGAGATATGATGAGTTTTAACACTTCGTAAGCTTGTTTTATTGCTCCAGGACCGGATATTTTGTCTGGTGTTTGTAAGGTTCTTTGTGTATAAATTGAGTATACTGTTATCAGATTTCTTTTTAACAAGGAGCGCAAGTTAGAAAAAAGTTATTGACATCGATAATGGCAAACCTGTTGAAAGGCAGGGACGCAAAGCTATGGGTCTAAATCCTTCTCCGGATATGATCGCCAAGCCGCCGAAAGTCTTTTACAATTTATACGTTCTGCTATTGTATAGCTGACCGGCAGGCTTGGGATCACGTCCCTGGCCTGTTTTTTATTTTACTAACCAACGAGGTGTAATTAGAGAATCCGACATCGATAACGGCAAACCTGTCGAAAGGCAGGGACGCAAAGCTATGGGTCTAAATCCTTCTCCGGACATGACTGCCAAGCCGCCGAAAGTCTATCAAAGCAATATTGCCAAAGTGTTTTTCACTATTGGTTTGAGACATTCCTTCGCAAAGGCTTGGTTTATAGCTTGGATCCATGCCCGTTTTCTTTAGAAAAAGAGGAATGTCATGCTGAAATTCACCCTAATATCAACCATCTCCCTGTATCTGGCAAGTTCATTTTTCGCACCAATGCTGGGAAGTCAGAACGTTAATCATGAAAAATCTCTTGCCAAAGAAGAAGGGGCCTTCGGCAATATAGAATTGTCATCATCTCCCCAAAACAATCTGTTTCGACGAGCGTTTCTGGATCGACCATTAGCTAAAAGCGGCAAAAAAACTCAATCAAGACAATATGCTTTTAATAACCCGGCAGGTTGCAATGCCGTGCGACCAAGCTCGTCTCGCGAAGAAATGCTGGCAAAGGTTCAAGAAGAGCTGGGGGCTACCCTTAACCTGGAAGAAAAGCGCATCACTTATATCTGGAATGGGCGCATGGGTTTGCTGATCGAAACGGCTGATGATCCGTTCGTATACGAATTTGGGATCAATAGACATTATCCGTAATAAATTTCCACTGGCAAAGCGAGTATAGAAAAAGCAGGC
>JACNJN010000149.1 GCA_014382535.1 Candidatus Desulfolinea nitratireducens
TGACTCCACTGAAAAAAGCTGAACTTTAACAACCGACAACTGAGCCGAATCCATAATGTAGAGGTGTCCAGCCGCTAAGGAAAAGGAAAAAAGAATCCTGGGCTGTCTTTTCTTTTGCTTCTCCATCAGGTTTGGCTGATTGAGGCTTTCTTTTTGCTGCTATAAAACGCTGAATTCGCCGCACATTGGCCATGGCGGCTGAGGCAATGATTAGATTGGTCATGCGGAAGCTCCCTCGCACCGGCAATTTGCCAGCAGGGAAGGGGTGTTTAACCGAACGGACCGTGGCTTCCACCGCAGCCCGCAGGTTTTGACTGGATCGGGCATAGGCTTGACTTTGTCTGCGCCGCTCCGCAGCACGGGCTTGGTTCTGAGTGAAACGAAGATGATACTTCGGGTCACGTTTTCCCGGTTGAGCAGGACAGGCTTCCCGCAAGGGACAGTTCCGACATTGCTTCGGATCAAAATGAGCGACAAAGGATTTCTTCTGGTTGCTGGTTTGAACGGGAACAGTTTGTTCTTTTGGACAGGTGGCTTTGGTTGGCTTGCCATCCTTGTTGAACTTGATCGTGAACTGGGAAAGATGTACCTTGTCAGAGGCAGGGCTGCGTCCACGGATCGCGGTTTGGATCAAGGTAACATCCTGTTTTTGCAATGCCTGATCGCTAACCTCGCCGCCATAGCCGCCATCTGTCAGCATGGTATCGACATCGGTCCGCTCTTTCAGGTTGGGGAGCGCCTCTGCCAGCAATTGTCCGTCATCCACATTATTGGGCGCAACCTGTACCTTCGTGATCAACTGCAGGTCGTTCTCCGGATCACAGGTTTCAGTAATATTGGCGACATACCCCTTATAATGCTTCTTCGCTTTCGTGCGGTAAGTCGCTTCCAGGTCGTCCACGGATTGCAGGCAACCGGACGTGATTTCATCGTTCTTTTTCGGACTGACTGCCTTGGAAACCAGCTTGAAGTTTTCGGCAAAGAGACGCGCAAGCACCTGATAAGGTACTTCGGCGGCATAGGCCTTCTTGAGTTCCTGCAAGAGCAGATGGATTGCCTGCCCAATCTCTTGCAGATGTTCCTGCACGGCTTCTGTCCCTTTGACCCGATAAGTGTAGTGACCGGCGCTATCGCGGGTATAGGGTGCCAAAAGTTCCCCCAGCCGAGCTTTGTCCGCTTCACTCAAGATGCGTGCCACACGCTGCAAACCTTCTACCAACAGTTGTAAACGACTGGCAGAGACAATATTGCTGGCAATTTGCGTCGAATCCATTCTCTGCATCTTCGTGCGCACCTTCAGGCTCGTAATTTGAGCATCGGTGATTTTCTCGAAAGCCTGTTCCAGAAGATTGATCCCTTTTTCGGCATTGTAGCGGCTCAACCGCTCGCGGAAATAGTACAGCGTGCGAATCTCAAAGTCCCCATCGCCCAAGCGATCATATCCAAGGGCGTAGCGAACTTGCAGGTCAAAACAATAATGCTCGTATAATTCTTCGTCGCTCCAGCCAAAGCCGGATTTCAACGCTTCCAGCCCAATCAGAACATTCACGGGCACATTCGGACGCGAGTCTTTTTCGGAATATAGCACGGCAAAGCGCTCTTCATCAATCCGACAGAAGAATTCTTTGTAGAATGTGCTCGCCCAAGAATTCTCCAGACGCTTGCGCTGCTTTGCCGGAAGTTCGCTGGCAGCGCTGATCAGTGCAGGTTGTTGGTGGTTTGTGTTTTTTCGGAACATGAAGTAATTATATTAAACTTTTGCCCTTTTGAGGAGGGGCAATCTACCTTTTTGCAGTGGAGTCTATAGTGGTTGCCATAATATTCCTTCTCCGGGAGACGAGTTATTTTCTAGATTTGTTTTTCTTGTCTGGTGTAAAATAGGGTGGTTGTCCACAATACTATTTAATTCAAATCCAGGCGGAGGAAAAATGAATCACGAAAAATCAATGGAGATATATCATCAACTGCTTAAAGGGGATGAATGGGCAGATGATTTCGACGAATTCAATACCGACCAACAACAGGGCCTGACACGGCCAGATGTGCAAAAACCCTGTCCAGCAGATGCCCAAACCTTCAACCTGATCCCCCCAGAAGATTTTAAGATCGGCAACACTCCGGCGATAGACGTGATCCGCGGGCGTCTCAGTCATCGCCACTTTAAAACTGAAACGCTCTCCTTGGAAGAACTGTCTTTTCTGTTGTGGGCAACCCAGGGTGTCAGGGAGGTGGATATGATCGATGGAATCACCTATTATCGTCGCAATGTACCCTCTGGCGGCAACCGCCACCCCTTCGAGACATACCTCAGCATCCACCGGGTGGGTGGATTTGACGCAGGGCTTTATCGCTACCTTCCCATAGACCACAAACTGGTGCTTGAGAGAATAGATCCTGAGATCGCTCAACAAGTGAACGAGGGCTCCTTGATGCAGAATGCACCTCATGCTGGGGAGGATTATTATTTTATCGCCGAGAGTTCGGTGGTCTTTATCTGGACAGCAACCCCCTACCGAACAGAATGGCGGTATGGCCCAGCAGGCCCCAAGCTGGTCGCGATTGACGCCGGGCATGTCTGCCAAAACCTATATACCGCCTGTGGGGCGATCGGGGCGGGAACCTGTGCGGTGGGGGCTTTTAACCGAAAAATAATGGATAAGGTTCTAAACATAGACGGCGAAAAAGAATTTTCGGTTTATATGGCCCCTGTTGGGAAGGTATAGGTAAAATAGAAAAAATATGGTGAGGCTGCCTGTTCTCAGAAACCTGATTCTAAGCAAAGATGATCGACCGAGAAGGTATTGCGGCGAACAAAACTTTTTTTCAGGAGGTCTTCATGCTGGAAGGTCATGTTATTGGTGGGGTTGGTTTAATATTATTAGGTATATTTATCGCTCTGGGTCGATTTCAACGTTGGGAATGGGTAAACAACCACCATAAAGTACAAACGGTTGAGAAGATATTGGGTGAGAAAGGGGCAGATAATTTTTACTTGATTTTAAGCATAGGTAGTGTAGTCTTAGGCATTCTGACTGCCCTAAAGGTTATTGGTAATCATATTTCCACATCCTTCATGCCGCGAGAAAAGAGGGCGAGACGGCAGGACAGGTGCTGGTGGCAAAGGATTCAAATCAACACTCTTTGTATTATAATTCCTGTGAGGTTTGTCATGCATCTAAATGAATTGAAGAAAATTAGAGGGCAGCTTTATCAAATTGCTGCCAGACATGGGATTGCTAAAGTCTACGTCTTTGGTTCTGTAGCGCGTGGGGAAAGCAGTGAAATCAGCGATCTTGATCTCCTCGTTGAGATGGAAACTGGCGCATCCGCTTTTGGGGTTGGCGCATTTCAATTCGAAGCCCAAAAGCTCCTCGGGGTTCAGGTTGATGTCATTCCAACCTTTACCCTACCAAAAATTGAAGATAAAAACTTTGTTCAATCCGTGCAGGCAGAAGCAGTTGCTTTATGAAAGATAATAAAAGGCTGCACGATATCCTTGATGCGATAATAGCGATTGAATCCTACGCTCTTTTCAGCTACGAAGAATTCATCGCAGATCATAAAACCCAGGATGCCATTTTATATAATCTGATCGTTATTGGTGAGGCGGCCAATCAAATCTCAGAAGCGTTTCAGGAGAAATTTCATAAAATCCCTTGGGCTTCCATGATCGGCACAAGAAATATCATTGTTCACGGTTACGATCAAGTCAAATTACAAATCGTCTGGGAAATACTCCAACGTGATTTGACACAATTGAAATCAGAAATTACCAAAGTTATTGATTAAAAGCAATTATGTCCATCTGTTAATCCAAATGGCTCCCGAATGGGAGTCATTTTTTCCTTCGACTATACTTAATCTCCATGCCGGTGGTAAAGGATTCAAAGGCTACGACCTGTTCGAGCGGTATCCTAGCTTCCCCAACCTTCTCCATCATAATATCGGGTGCCGCGGTGGCCCTTACCTGGATACGGCTTTTCGGCCTTTTCCCCGGGAGTTTTTACAAAGATCAGGCTGCGGGCTTTCCCGGATGAGGGGTTAACAGCCCCAAATTCAATCCGGGTGATCTGGCAGCGTCCCACTACCATATCCTACCAGATTGTGTAGACATAATCGCCGACATTCAGGCGTGATGGTTTTCCCGCCATGTGAAATTCAAATTCCCCTGCGCGTCCATCATAAAGGGCCTCAACAGCTTCGATACCGTCTTTTTGGGGGATGGTTTTGGTTATACCGCTCATTTCTATTCTCCTAAGAATTAATTCATCCTAAAATCAATTGAAGTAAATTGTACCGCGTCAAGGTCTGTGAGATGGTTTTAGATGTTGAAAAACGACTACCCAAACCCAAAAGGCTCCCGATTGGGAGCCTTTTATGTGCTGGGGGCAAAGGATTCGAACCTCTACTTACTGTTCCAGAGACAGCTGTCCTACCATTAGACGAGCCCCCATTTCAGCGGCAAGATTTTACCATGCCCCCCATAATACGTCCAGCAAAAGACACTCATAGCCTTCTTCTTTGTTATAATTCGCCCACGCTTATTCTATAGATCAAGGATTTATCCATCATGACAGAAGAGATTAACAAAACCTCCCATTTTATCCGCGAAGCCGTCGCCGAAGATTTGGCATCCGGACGCTTTAGCAGCATTGCCACCCGCTTCCCGCCAGAGCCGAATGGCTACCTGCATATCGGGCATGCCCGCGCCATTATCATCGATTTCAGCATCGCCGAGGAAAATGGCGGATTCTGTAACCTGCGCTTTGATGATACCAACCCCACCAAAGAAGACGTGGAATATGTGGATGCGATCAAGGAAGATATCCGCTGGCTGGGTTACGAATGGAAAAATGAATTTTACGCCTCCGACTACTTTGACCAGCTTTATGAATATGCAATTGAGTTAATTAAAAAAGGCAAAGCCTACGTTGATGAGCAAACACAGGATGAAGTCCGTAAAAATCGAGGCTCCCTCACCAAGCCTGGCGTTAACAGCCCCTACCGCGATCGTCCCATTGAAGAAAACCTGGAACTATTTAAGGCCATGAAGGAGGGCGAATTTGCGGATGGCTCGGTCGTGCTGCGCACCAGGATCGATATGGAATCCGGGAATATGAATATGCGCGACCCTGTCCTCTACCGCATCCTGCATAATCCACCCCATCACCGCACCGGCGATAAATGGTGCATCTACCCGATGTATGATTTTGCCCATGGTCAGAGCGATTCCATTGAGAGGATCACCCACTCGCTCTGCTCGCTTGAATACGAAGATCACCGCCCCCTTTACGAATGGTTCCTGGAAGAATTGGGGATCTTTAAAACCCGTCAGATCGAATTTGCCCGCCTGGGTCTGACATATACAGTGATGAGCAAACGCCGGCTGGTCAAATTGGTCAAGGAAGGTCTGGTCAAAGGCTGGGATGATCCCCGCATGCCGACCCTGACCGCCTACAGACGCCGTGGCTACACGCCAGAAGCGATCCGCGCCTTTGTCGAGGCAACCGGGGTCGCCAAAAAGAACAGCACTGCTGATGTGGGCTTGCTTGAGCACCATATCCGTCAGGATCTGAATAAGCGCGCCGAACGGCGGATGGCTGTCCTCGATCCGCTCAAGGTCGTCATCACCAATTATCCTGAGGGGCAAACTGAGATTCTGGAGGCGACCAATAATCCGGAGGATGAATCAGCTGGAACGCGACAAATTCCCTTCTCGCGGGAATTCTATATTGAAAAAAGCGATTTCAGTGAGGATCCCCCAAATAAATATTTCCGGCTCGCCCCCGGACGTGAGGTTCGCCTCCGTTATGGATATTTTGTCACGGCGACCGATTTTGTTAAAGACGAGTCTGGCGAGGTAACGGAAGTCCACTGCACCTATGACCCTGAGACAAAGGGCGGCTACGCCCCGGATGGACGCAAGGTCCGCGGTACCATTCACTGGATCTCGGCAGAAGATGCAATTGATGCCGAAGTCCGCATTTATGACCGGCTCTTCACTGTCCCCAACCCGATGTCCGCTGAGGAGGGGAAGGATTTTACAGACTATCTTAACGCCGATTCGCTTGAGACCGTAAAAGGCTGCAAATTGGAACCAGGCCTGAAAGGCGCGCGTCCCGGTGACCGCTTCCAGTTCGAAAGGCTGGGATATTTTGTCGTCGATCCCGATACGACCGATGGGAATTTGATCTTCAATCGCACTGTCACCCTGCGTGATACATGGGCCAGGATCGAGAAAGCGCGCGCGAGCGAAAAAATGGAAGAGAATCGGCGCCGAAAGCAGGAACAGAAAAGAAAGCAGAAGGAAGCGGCAAAGAAAGCTGGTTAGAAAGTTACAGGTTTGAAAGTTGGAAAACAAGTCAGTCTCTGAGCGGAAGTGAAGCGTAGCGAAACTGTAGACGACTTGTACTCGAAAGGGCGAAGAGCGTATTTTTAATAACTCGTCCTTCGACTGCACTCTTCCCGTTGGTCATCGCTCCGCCCAGGAGCTGACAGCTGAACTTTAAGCAGTATTGCCATTAAACTCGTTCATCGCCTCATCAATCCCCTCATCAATGAATTTGAAGGCTGCATCTGCGGCACGATCAAGAGTCTCTGAAAGAAGCATTTCATCCCCTATGGAGAAGTTTTGGAGCACATAGGCGGCCGGATCCATCCGTCCGGGCGGGCGCCCAATCCCCAGGCGTAAACGGGGGAAATCCGGCGTGCCAAGCTGTTCGATTGTCGATTTGATCCCTTTTTGTCCACCCGCCCCGCCATCCGGGCGCAAACGAATTGTGCCAAATGGCAAATCCAGATCGTCGTGGGCAATCAGCAAATTTGAGAAGGGCAATTTATAAAATCGAGCCAACCCCTGCACCGCCTGCCCAGAGAGATTCATAAAGGTCTGTGGTTTGGCTAGGATCACTTTGGTATCTTGATGACGGGCTATACCCACCAAGGCTTTTGATTGCAAACGCGTCATTTTGGCATCCAGACGGATAGCCAAACGATCGATCAACATAAAGCCAATATTATGGCGATTTTCGCGGTAGTCACGACCCGGATTTCCCAGGCCAACGATCAGATAGGTGTCAGTCATATTATTTACTCTTCTTTTTTACAACGGCTAAGTTTAACACAAAGCAGCCAATATGCTTTGAGCGTCCCGCAGGTTTATGTTTTTCAAGTACATGAATCATGGGAACCTGAGGGACGTTTTACTCCAATTAAATCAACTGCCTTTAGTGAATATCCTTTTTATCGAAGAGGGTGCGACACACTCCTGCTTGAGTGAAGATCCTGAAAAATTTAATATGACCTGTTAAAATGGAATATATCAAGAAAATAAATGATTGGGCAAGCTCTGATGATTTGATTTTATGGTAAACTCATTCCGAAATATAAACACGCCCGAAGCAATGGAGGCTCCTCTCGGATGAGCAAATCTATCAGCGAACAAATGGTTGAAAGTCTACGCGAAATGCAGTCAGCCGCCCCCGATATCGAAGCATCGGCGGTCGTTTCTGTAGACGGACTCATTATAGCTTCCGCTTTACCTGACGAAGTCGAGGAAGACCGTGTTTCAGCCATGTCTGCTGCCATGCTTAGCCTTGGAGAACGCATCGCCGGAGAGCTCGGCCGCGGCGGTCTTGACCAGGTTTATATCAGAGGCGACAATGGTTTTATCATCCTGACCGCCATTGGCGAAGAAGCAGTCCTCACCGCGATGGCACGCAAAAAAGCAAAACTTGGACTGATCCTCCTTGAAATGCGGCGTGCTGCCGAAACTCTTACAAAGTTGGTGGGATGAAAAACCCATCTCATTCTCACTCCAAAATAAACCCCATGCGGGGAGGAGCCGATCAGCGGCCCTCCCCGCATCTTTTTTGTAAAATTACGAGGAAATTATGACACCAAAATATATATTTTTTACAGGCGGCGTTGTCAGCTCAGTAGGAAAAGGCGTTACAGCCGCGGCATTGGGCTTGCTGCTGAAGGAACGCGGATTCAAAGTCTCGGTCCAGAAGCTCGATCCCTACATCAACGTTGATCCGGGGACGATGTCCCCCTACCAGCATGGCGAGGTCTTCGTCCTCAATGATGGCGCCGAAACAGATCTGGATCTTGGGCATTATGAACGTTTTATTGATACACCCCTGACCCAGGTCAGCAACTTCACTTCAGGGCAGGTTTATGCCGAGGTGATCTCCAAGGAACGACGCGGCGATTATCTCGGCGGGACGATTCAGGTCATCCCCCATATCACCAACGAGATCAAACGCCGGATCGGGCTTGTCGCGAAAACGACTGGGGCAGAGATCGTCCTGGTCGAGGTCGGCGGAACAGTCGGCGATATCGAATCACAGCCCTTTATGGAAGCTATGCGTCAAATGAACCGTGAGATCGGCAGGGAAAATCTCTTTTTTGTTCATGTGACCTGGCTGCCCCATATCGGTGCAACCGGAGAATTGAAAACGAAGCCCACCCAACATTCTGTCGCCGAATTACGCGGGATTGGTATCTCACCAAATATGATCATCGCCCGTTCCGATCATCCTATGGAGCAAGAGCTGGTTGATAAAATCGCCCTCTTTTGCGATGTGGAAAAACGCGCTGTTGTCCCAATGACCACCACCAAGACATTATACGAGGTGCCTCTATTACTGGAAAAAACTGGCGTCGCAGACTTTGTTATCGAAAAACTTGGACTAAAAGCAAGTAAAACGCCAAAGCTCGGAGAATGGAAAAAGCTGGTCGAAAAAGTAAAGAAAGACAAGCCAACCATAAAAATTGCGTTGGTTGGGAAATATGTTGAATTGCAGGATGCCTATATGTCGGTCCGGGAGTCTTTACGTCACGCCTCCATCTCCCTCGGGGTTGAATCAGAAATCGAATGGATCCATTCTGCCGATCTTGAAAAGGGTAAACGCTTGGATGCGCTCAAGTCCGCAGATGGAATCATCGTTCCGGGCGGCTTTGGTACGCGCGGTATCGAAGGCAAGATCCTTGCCGCCAATTATGCCCGCGAAAATAAAATTCCCTATTTGGGATTATGCCTCGGCATGCAGTTGATGTGCATAGAATTTGCCCGTAATATTCTTGATTACGAAAATGCCAACTCGACAGAATTTGACCTGAATACAAAAGATCCGGTCATTGATCTGATGCTGGATCAGCGTGATATTACCGATATGGGGGGCACAATGCGCCTCGGTTTATATCCTTGCGTATTGAAAAAAGGCTCAAAAGCAGCCGAGGCATATGGCGTAAAGCAGGTCGAAGAGCGTCACCGTCACCGGTTTGAGTTTAACAATGCTTATCGTGACGAGTTTGAGAAAAAGGGGATGGTCTTCTCGGGCGTTTCACCGGATAATAAATTGGTCGAAATTTCAGAAATTGCCGACCATCCCTTTATGGTCGGGAGCCAATTTCACCCTGAATTTTTGTCACGCCCCATGAGACCACATCCACTTTTTCTAGGCTTTGTAAAGGCGACAAAAAAGAAAGCTGGCAGATAATCACCCCCAACTCGTAAACGAGCCATCCCCCTCGCTGGCGGGGGGGATCACAGAGGGGTTCCAAACCCTTCCGGCATCTCGGCATAAACTCCACGCATCTCTGGTGGGAGATTGGCCGCAATAGAAAACATGATCCTGTCCGTCAGGGCAAGAGCATCATCGCCTTCTTGCGGAAGTATGGGTGGGCAAAATATCACCGTGACCTGATTCCTCCTGGGGAACTCCCTGAAGAATTTATTGCTACCTATGATAGCCATCGGCATGATCGGGACATTTGCCTCCATCGCGAGGCGGGCAGTTCCTGTTTTGGCGAGACCAAGCCCCTCGCCTCGTGAACGCGTCCCCTCCGGAAACATGCCTAAAGTCTGCTCGTGAGAGAGCGTCTTTTTGGCGTGTTTCAGTGCCCAAAGATCCTTCCCCTGCCGATGAACGGGAAAGGCACCCACATTTCTCAGCGCGATATCCATGATCGGATTTTTGAATAATTCCGATTTTGCCATATAGAAAATCGGGCGGGGCAGACTGAGCTGCATGGGGAAAACATCAAAATTGGTGACATGATTTGCGGCAACGATTACAGGCCCCTCCTGCGGGAAATTACCCTTACCCTCGATTTTCAAATCCATAAAAATACGAAAAATATTCTTGAGGGTAAACACCAATCCCACCCGAAAGGGCGTGGCTACAAATTGGAATCTTTGCTTTTCACGGGGATCGATATTTGGGGAATTTAAAACTGGCAAACAAACCTCCAGAACAAATAAAAAGGGTTATACTTGCGATGCAAATTTTGAAGATAACACATATTAATTAACGCTTGGAGAAGCAAATGGATACTACGATTGTTGATATCTCTGCCCTTGAAATTCTTGATTCGCGCGGTAACCCGACTGTTGAGGTTGAGGTTGTACTCGCTGATGGTGCCTGGGGGCGCGCCGCTGTTCCTTCGGGCGCTTCCACTGGCACGCACGAAGCCCTTGAAATGCGCGATGGCGATAAAGATCGCTATCTAGGTAAAGGTGTTGCCAACGCCGTCGCAAATGTGAATGAAGAGATCGCCGATTCTTTCTTTGGATGGGATGCCTCCGAACAACGCGAAATTGACCAGGCCCTGATCGAATTGGACGGAACACCCAATAAAGCGCGGCTCGGCGCGAACGCGATCCTTGGGGTGAGTCTTGCCACCGCGAAAGCTGCCGCAAATTCACTGGGTCTGCCCCTGTACCGTTATCTCGGTGGGGTCCATGCCCATCTGCTCCCTACTCCGATGATGAATATACTAAATGGCGGCGCACACACTGCCTGGCAATCGACAGATGCCCAGGAATTCATGGTCATGCCTCTCGGTGCGCCAAGTTTTTCGGAGGGGTTGCGCTGGGGAGCGGAAATCTACCACGCCTTGAAATCTGTTTTGAAAGCGCGCGGTTATGCAACCTTGGTCGGAGACGAGGGCGGCTATGCCCCGGCGTTGAAAGCCAATGCTGAAGCCGTGGAAGTAATTCTCGAAGCGATTGAGAAAGCTGGCTATAAGGCCGGTGAAGAGATCGGAATCGCCCTTGACCCGGCCGCCTCTGAATTCTACGAAGATGGTCTCTATAATTTGCGTACAGAAGGAAAGAAACTTTCCAGCGAAGAAATGGTAGCCTACTGGAAAACCTGGGTCGATCAATACCCCATTGTTTCAATCGAAGACGGCCTTGCCGAGGATGATTGGAAGGGCTTTCAGTTGATGACCGCCGAAATGGGCGACAAGATCCAGATCGTCGGTGACGATCTTTTGGTAACCAACCCAGAGCGCGTCCAACGCGGTATCGACGAGAAAGCCGCCAATGCCCTCCTGGTAAAAGTCAATCAAATTGGAACGTTGACTGAAACCTTCCAGGCTGTAGAAATGTGCCACCGCGCCGGATGGAATGCAGTCACTTCTCACCGCTCCGGAGAAACCGAAGACGCAACCATCGCCGATCTGGCTGTGGCCCTGAACACCGGTCAGATCAAAACCGGCGCACCCGCCCGTTCTGACCGCGTGGCAAAATATAACCAGCTCTTGCGAATAGAATCCGAGCTTGGCGATACTGCCGAGTACGCTGGCTGGGGTGCTCTGAAGCGCTAGATAAAAAACCAGGTGACTGTGAGAAATCACGGTCACTTTTTTATTCTATTTCCAAGATAATGTCCTCATGAACAATAATTCTCTAGATAATAAGATTTACTCACATCTACCCAAACCGCTCCGGCATTTTTCCGTTGTACAGACTGTGGAATTGGCGCTGGCAGAAGATTTATCGGCCGATGGGGATCTCGAAATTAATCGGGCACAGCTCGCATCAAAGGATATAACCAGCGCAGCCACTCTCGATGCAGATGTGATTTTACATGGCAAGATCACCGCGAAAGCGAGCGGCATCATCGCTGGGCTGGATCTGGCCGCTGTCATTTTCAAATTTGTAGATCCAAAAATTGAATTCTCTGCAAATGTTCAGGATGGTCAGCAGGTAGAACCTGGAACGGTTCTGGCCGAACTTTCTGGCCCAGGCGTAGGGATGTTGGCTGCCGAGCGGACTGCACTAAACTTTGTAGGGCGTATTTCTGGCATTGCAACGCTGACAAGAAAATATGTGGATACAGTCGCTGGAACAAATGCAACCATCCTGGATACACGCAAGACAGCGCCCGGGCTGCGTGTGATCGATAAATATGCGGTCCTGATGGGCGGAGGCGAAAATCATCGGATGGGTTTACATGATATGATCCTCATCAAAGATAACCATATCGACGGCGCAGGCGGAATCGCGGAAGCGGTAGCAGGCGTACGTCAGCAGTATGGCACGCGCTACCTCATCGAGGTGGAGGTCAAAGATCTGGATGAATTAAATGAAGCCCTTTCGCTATTGCCGGAACGGATCATGCTTGATAATATGTCCCTGGATATGATGCGCCAGGCAGTCGAGATCACAAAAGGCCGAGTCCAATTGGAGGCCTCCGGAAACGTATCCCTGGAAACTGTCCGCGGGATTGCTCAAACAGGTGTGGATTTTATCTCGGTTGGCGCATTGACACATTCCGTACCAGTTTTTGATATCAGCATGCGGATGGTCGCGTAAATCGCAACTATTCCTTTTATTGGAGAACCTAATGACCTTTGAAACTTTTTATCAGGAAATGCAAGAGAAGCTCAAAAATGTCGTTCCTGAACCAGAAATATTTATCAAGGCCGAGATCGCCTGGGAAATCAACAAACTCAAGATTGAAAAGAATGCTGTCATTCTCGGGCATAATTATATGGAGGCAGCCCTCTTTCACTCGATCCCCGATCATGTCGGAGATTCTTTGGGACTGAGTCGCATCGCTGCTGAAACCGACAAAGATATCATCGTCTTTTGCGGAGTGCGTTTTATGGCCGAAACTGCCAAAATCCTTAACCCCAAAAAGACGGTGCTCCTTCCTGCAAAAAAGGCTGGCTGCTCGCTGGCAGAAAGTATTACGGCACAGGATGTCCGCGATTTACGGGAACGCTTTCCCGGTGTGCCAGTGGTGACCTATGTCAACACCTATGCCGATGTGAAAGCCGAAAGTGATATTTGCTGTACATCAGCTAATGCCAAGGCAGTCGTAGAATCCTTAAATACTGATACCGTCATCTTCCTGCCGGATGAATATCTCGCAGGGAATGTCGCCAAGGAGACGGGCAAGCATATTATTTTCCCCACACGCACAAAGAGGGCGAACGATTCTCTCCTGGATGTTCAGTTGATCGGTTGGCATGGACGCTGCGAGGTGCACGAACAATTTACTGTGAAGGATATCGAAGATATCCGCGCCCAATATCCCGACGTGGCGATTCTTGCCCATCCCGAATGCAGCCCGGAAGTGGTAGCCGCCTCCGACTTTGCCAGCAGCACGACAGCCATGATCCGCTACGTGGAAGAGAGCAATGCGCCTCAATATTTATTGCTGACCGAATGTGCCATGGGTGACAATATCGCTGCTGCTAACCCAGATAAAAATATGCTTGGCTTATGTCGCGTACGCTGCCCGCATATGAACGAAATTACCCTTGAAGACACGCTGGATTCTTTACAAAATATGCGCTATGTAATCGAAATCCCTGAAGATATTCGCATTCGCGCCGAGCGCGCAGTCCAGCGCATGATTGAAATTGGATAGACAGGAACCCCCCAGCCTCTGAGCGGAGTTCAGAGCGGTAGCGATGAACGTAGTCGAAGAGTGGCGCGTTAAAAACTCGTCCTTCACCCAATCGGGTACTACATATGCAAACAGACGTCCTCATCATCGGTAGCGGCATCGCCGGAGCAAGCGCTGCCTTGCGCCTGAGCGCAGACTCTCAACGCCAGATCACGCTCATTACCAGTGCACAAAGACCGATTGAAAGCAATTCGCAATATGCCCAGGGGGGTATCGTCGGGCGCGGGCAGGAAGATTCTTCCGATATGCTCAGGGAGGATATCCTCAACGCCGGGGATGGGATCTGCTTTCCCGAGGCCGTTGAAATCCTGGCAAAGGATGGGCCTGAACTCCTTCAGAAAATACTCATTGAACAGGTTGGCGTCTCATTCGACGAAAAAGAGAGTGGCGGGCTGGTCTACGGCCTCGAGGCGGCTCATTCGCGGCGGCGCATTCTGCATGTCGGTGATTTTACCGGCAAAGCGATCATGCGTGCATTGCTCCAAAAACTGGATGAGCAACCCAACGTCAATATTCTCACCGGGCAAACTGCGATCGACCTGATCACCTTCCCCCACCACGCCCGAAATCCCCTTGCCATTTATCAGCATCCTGCCTGTCATGGAGCCTACGTCTTTAATCAGAAAAACCACAAGATCTCACGCGTCCTGGCCAATAATACCATTCTGGCCTCTGGCGGTTTGGGACAAATCTTCCTCAATACTACCAATCCAAGTGGCGCCCGTGGCGATGGATTAGCGATGGCTTATCGGGCTGGAGCACGAGTCGCAAATGCTGAATACGTCCAATTTCACCCCACTGCAATGCATATGCCAGGAGTGACGAAATTCCTGATCAGCGAAGCTGTTCGCGGAGAGGGCGGCGTATTAATGACCCCAGGTGGACGAGCTTTTATGTCCCAATATTCCTCTAAATGGAAAGACCTTGCCCCGCGCGATATTGTCGCCCGTGCCATTTATTGGGAAATGCTGGAAAATGATTATCCCTATGTCCTGCTCGATATCGCCTCGCATATGAAAGCGGATGCGATCAAAACACGCTTCCCGCAAATTTATGAACGCTGCCTGAAAATGGAGATCGATATCACCGAGCGGCCAATTCCGGTGGTACCGGCTGCGCATTATTTCTGCGGTGGCGTATTGGTCGATGAATGGGGACAAAGCTCAATCCCGGGTCTATACGCGGTAGGTGAAGTTTCCTGCACCGGGGTCCATGGGGCAAACCGATTGGCTAGTACCTCCTTATTGGAAGGCCTGGTCTGGGGCGACCGCGCTGCCCGTCACATCCGTGACCTTGAACCTGCCCCCATTGTGGATGAAAATGATGTCCCCCCTTGGGATGACACCAACGCTCAATACGATACCGATCCTACTTTGATCCAGGGTGACATGCAAACCATCCGCAACCTGATGTGGCATTATGTCGGGTTGGTTCGCAGCCATTATCGGATGAATCGCGCCCTGCGCGAACTCCATCATTTACGGACCGAGATCGAAGGCTTCTACAAAAAATCCCGCCTGACAGACGGCCTGATCGGCCTGCGCAACAGCGTCCAGGCCGCCCTGATCGTTGCCAATGCTGCCAGAATGAACAAGGTCAGCAGAGGCTGTCATTATCGGGAAGAAAGCATACAAGACTGATAATTTCTCAAAAAAGAAAAAACCATTCCGGGAACGGGATGGTTTTTCGTAATAAAGTTCTCTTTTCCTATTAGACTTCTTGCAAAAACCCCTTTTTGACACTGCTCTAGCCGCCGTCCTCGGCGGCGGGGACGCCGCTGGGAGCACATATGAAAGAGGTCTATTGATATTCACTAAAGTTAGATAATATTATCTGAGTAAAACGTCCCGCAGGTTCCCATTATTTCAGGTACAAAAAAATTAACCTGCGGGACGCTCATAACCAATTTATCTGAATATCAGTAGGATGAGATCCAGACCTGAGCGAGATTACTTCACAGCCTGACGCCCGGCCTGAAAAGCCTCCCGGTTCAGCTCAACAAATTTCGGCGGGACCCGGGCCTCAATTACCTTCAACCACGGATCTGACTCCATTTCCAGTATCTTAGAAAGCGCTCCCAGAAGTACCACATTCGCAGCTTTGATATTGCCAAGTTCTTTAGCGATCTCAACACCCCTCACCCAATAAACTTTATCAGTCACCAATTTGAAAGATGCTTTGATCTTTTCATTGGCAGGATACACATCCATCCCGGAGCTGACGGATAAGGGAGTGATTTCATAATCATTTACCAGGACCATCCCTTTCTCGCGAACTCCACCCACAAAACGGATTGCTTCCAGCTTCTCAAATGCGATCAGAATATCCGCTTCGCCATCAGGAATGACAGGAGAATAGACTTTCTCACCCCAACTGACGTGTGAGACCACGCTCCCACCGCGTTGCGACATGCCATGAACCTCGGCTTTTTTTACATCGTAACCCAGGCTAATTCCCAATTCGGCTAAAACGTTGCTGGCAAGGATCGTTCCCTGCCCACCAACGCCCACCAGTAGAAAACGCATATTTTTCATAATTCCCTCGATGATTTACCACAAAGGCACAAAGTTCACCAAGAAAACCTTTGTGTTTTTCCGTATCTTTGTGGTGAACCTAATCCACTTGTCGTGCCAATACCTGCTCGCGAAATAAAATTGCATCACGGGGGCAAACCTGCGAGCAGATTTCACATCCTGTACAAAGTATCGGGTTTATTTCCGCCAGCGGACGCCGGGTTTTCTCGTCCAGCTTTTCTGATCTGATGATCGCTGGACAACCGATCCGGAAGCAGAGAGTGCAACCATTGCAATCCTCTTCAACGATATCCAGGGGCAGATATTTTTTGCGCTCATCTGGAACAAGGGCACAGGCATGATCAGTGATCAAGACTGCCGGCTCGTCGATTTTCAGCCACTCCCTGAGCGTGCTTTCAATCGCATCCACATCATAGGCATCAACGCGCCTGACAGTTTTGATGCCTATTGAGCGGACAAGTGCTTCAATATCGACTTCGTTGGTTGGCTTGCCTTGCAGGGTTAACCCGGAACCGGGATTTTCCTGTTGTCCTGTCATGCTGGTAATACGGTTATCCATAATGATCGTGATCACATTGCTCTGGTTATAGGCCACATTCATCAAGGCCTGCACCCCGGTGTGAAAAAAAGTCGAATCACCGATCACCGAAAAATGTCGTTCCCTGTCGCCAGCCATCATGCCGCCATGCGCCACGCCAATACTTGCGCCCATACAACCGCAGGTGTCCATTGCACTCAAAGGCGGTACAACACCCAGTGTATAACAGCCGATATCACCGTTGACTGGTCGTTTGAGCTTGTTCAAGATATAGAAAGTGCTCCGATGAGGACAACCGGGACAAAGCGCTGGGGGGCGCCTGGGCAGTTCTTCCACCAAAAGGACGGGGAACTCCACTCGCGCAGCCGGAGCAGACTCGACCTCGGGTTGGGTTTTCGGTTCATCGGGCAATAAGCCAATCCGAATTGCGTGCGATCGTACGATTCCCGAATTCAGTTCACCGTTATGCGGAAAGATCGATTTAAAATGTGGATATTTGCCGCCAACCCATCCATCCGGTTTATATAATTTGATCCCCATCATCAATACCTGCTCCTCGATAAAGGGATCCAGTTCCTCAAGTACGATGACTTTATCAACCTTTGCAGCAAAATCACGAATCATATTTTGCGGCAGCGGGAAAGACATGCCAAGCTTTAAGATGCTGGCATCAGGGAAAACATCGCGAGCGTACTGATAGGCAATCCCGCTGGTAATTACACCAAGCTCAAAACTACGCATCTCTGCCCGATTGAGATCAGAAGTCTCGGCGAAGTCAGCAAGTTTTTGGAGACGCTCCTCCACAAGAGGATGTCGTTTGCGCGCATTGGCGGGGATCATGACATATTTGGCAGGGTTACGCGGATATTTTCCCGGAGGTGGGGTTTGGTAGCGATCAGGTCCGGTTGCGACGAGTGAGCTGGTATGACAAATCCGCGTCGTCGGGCGGATTAAAACAGGGGTGTCAAATTCTTCACTGATCTCAAATGCCCTCACCATCATATCCCTGGCTTCCTGACTGTCAGCAGGATCGAGGCAGGGAATACGCGCAAATTTGGCATAATTGCGGTTATCCTGTTCGTTCTGGGAGGAATGCATTGAAGGGTCATCGGCAGAAACGATCACCAGGCCAGCTTCCATCCCGGTCATCGCGGCATAGAAAAATGAATCTGCGGCTACATTCACACCAACATGCTTCATGGTCGCCAGGGCGCGTTTACCCGCATATGCTGCACCCACAGCGACATCCAGCGCGACTTTCTCATTCGGAGCCCACTCAGCATAAACATTTGGCATTGAAGCAAAAAACTCCAGGATTTCGGTACTCGGTGTCCCCGGGTAACCCGACGCCACTTCCACGCCTGCTTCCCAGGCGCCGCGCGCCAGGGCCTCATTACCAGAGAGCAGTCGTTTTACCAATTCTTCTGTCATTTGGGAATTTCTCCTATACCAACAATTAAATTCAGAACTTGATATCCTTCACATTCAACTGCAATAATTTCCGCCCATTCCATTCGCTCACCTCAAAAGTAAAGAGCAAATCGATTTTTGGGGGCAGATCAGGCTTGAGGTGCCCCAGCCGAAAAGCGATTGCATCCAAAGTGGCTTCACCATCTGATAATGTCAGCTTGAGATGAGACTGATCCTGTCCAACAGTACGTGAACTTTTTACACGCAGATTGCGGGAAACAAAAATCGGGCGTGGATTTCCATAGCCAGTGGGTTCGAGATAATTAAAATGTTCGAGCATCTCGAAACTCAAGGATTCGAGCCCAAGCTCCATATCTGCTACCAATACCGGTCGCAGGTCTACACCCGCGAGTTTTTCCGTTGCAATCTCTCTCAGGCGTTTAAGTAATATCCCCACATTTTCATTGCGGACAGTGAATCCTGCCGCAGCGGCGTGACCTCCATGCCGGACAAGCAAATCCGCGCATTCGTCAAGAGCTTCTGTGATATGGAATTCAGGGATCGAGCGGCACGAACAACGCGTGGTTTCTTCATCCACTTCCCCAACGATAGCGGGTCGATAGTATATATCTGCCAGGCGGGATGCGGCTAACCCCACCACGCCAGGATTAAATTCCGGCGAGGCAGCGAAAAGCAGCAATGCGTCCGGGTCATCGGCAAGGGCGATGACCTCAGCCTGCTGCTGCATCTCACGGGTGATGGTCTGCCGTTCCCGATTTTGGATCTCAAGTGCCTGGGCCATTTCGCCCGTTTTCATAAAGTCAGTTTCCATCAATAAATCTAAAGCTGCGATTGCCGAATCAAGGCGACCGGCTGCGTTCAGACGAGGCCCAAGGCCAAATCCGATATTCATGGCAGTGACCTCCTTGATATTGACCCCCGCAACTGCCGCAAGAGAAACCAATCCCTGACGCTGGGCGTTACGCATCACACGCAGGCCCTTGCGGACCAGGGCGTGGTTTTCACCCGTCAAAGGTGCGAGATCAGCGACAGTTCCCAAAGCCACCAGATCAAGAAGTTTATCTGCAGTGAAACCATTGGTTCCCTGATTTTTCTCCAGCAATCCCTGTGCCATTTTATAAGCAATGCCTACCCCGGCTAGGTATTTCTCGGGATAAGTATCACCATTTTGTTTTGGGTTGATGATCGCCAGCGCGGGTGGCAGCACATCGCCAGGGGTGTGATGATCTGTAATAATGAGGGCAAGCCCAAGGTCACGTGCGTGAGCGACCTCATCCACTGAGCGAATGCCACAATCCACGGTGATAATTAACCCCGCCCCATCCTTTGCAAGCTGATCCAGCGCATCCATATTCAAACCATATCCTTCATCAAAACGGTTCGGGATATAGGCATGAACATCCCCGTTGAGTACCCGCAAAACCTGAACCAGCAAGGCGGTGGATGTGACGCCGTCAACGTCGTAATCCCCATAGATAATAATTTTCTCTTTCTGCTCTATTGCCTGGATAATTCGATCCACCGCAATCGCCATATCTTTTAACGCCCAGGGCGACATCGTATGATCGGGGGCGGCTTTCAAAAAAGCGCGTGCTTCAGCATCGGTTGCATATCCACGATTGAAGAGCAGTTGGCGCAAGATGGGAGGGAATTTTTCAAGGGCCTGATCGGCTTCCGGGGTGAGGGGGGCTTGGATTTGCCAGCGGGTTTGCATGATCTGAGTATAAGCGGGGATAATAGGCGAGGCAAGGGTGTTGTATAATAATGGTAATTCTTTGGAGGAGGCAGCCAAATGTATAAACTAAAACCCGATGAAAAGCTCACGCCCGTGATGGTGTATACTGACGCCGCAGTATTCAACGGCTCCGTTGTGACGAAAAAAATTGCCCGCGTGAATACCTGGTTACGGACCGAAGGTGCACCAACATTTTTGCGTTTACTCAACGCGCAAATGATTCGACCGGATAACCCTGACAGAATTATCAAATTTGATGAACAATTTATTCCCGTCCCCAGTATCATCGGCTTTCATGTTGGACAGGGAATCGAAAATGAGGTGGATTACGACGAGCATGAAGAAAACAGGATGATGGAGCATGTTAAGGTTGTACTGGGGTCATTTCTTGTGGAAGGAAAAATCCGTATATCCACGCAAACCGATCTAAATTCATCCATTGAGCAATACAGAATTGCCTGGTCCTCTATTTACCATGCCACTATCTCCAATTTTTATTTGTCTAAACTGAACATCCAAACCGAGCTCATGCTGGTTCGCCATGAGGGGGTTTCATTTGGGATTATTGGATAATTTCTTTTTATGCTGGATCAAACCTGATGTTGGAATGAATGCCTTATTATTTCAGACCTATCACAATGCTAACGGGTAATCCCCACATTTTGAGTATTTTCTTTTCTTGGATTTTAAATCCTGTACTTGTCAGGCTGTCTACAGGATAAATTGGACGACAATCCACCAAGGCTGGCATTTTGGCATGAAACCATTCATAGATGCGCACGGCGAGAGAATCTTCTTTTTCGAGCGCAACAACCCCCAAACGCCCGGTGGGTTTCAACACACGTTGACATTCCTTGAGCAGAATGGGGATTTCTGGCGTGTCAAATAATTCCAATGTGAAGCTGATAAAAATAGCGTCAAAATATTCGTCGGCATAGGACAATGAAGTAGCATCTCCTGTCTCCAGGCGAACGGCATCTGCCAGTCCCGCACGGAGGAGTCTCTTCTCTGCGATAGCACGCATCTTCTCTGAGATATCGATTCCGTACACTGTTGCGGGGTAAGCAGCCAGGGCCAACGCAACCAGGGCGTGACCAGTTCCACAGCCAATTTCGAGGGCGATTTCGCCGCTCTTCAAATTCAGCATCTCCAATCCTAGATCGGCAAATTTCTTCTCGCTGGCAGCAAATAGATCGTACCAGCGACTGATCCCGTCGTATGTCTGGCGGGCTTTTTCTTTTGAGCGTACTACCCGGCTGATCTCTTTCATTTTTATTTCATTCCAAAGCCTTGCTTTTTGATAATGGAAAGCATTTCTTTGCGAGTAACTTGGGATGTTCGTCGAGCAGTGTGCTCAAGCCAGCCATAAGCTTCCATTTCTCCATCTCTACCCGGGACAGGAACCTGGCGATCAGTATAAATGCCGGTTTCGATCATCACTTGATCATACGCCAGCAGCGCGGCATCCTGCTCTGTGTTGTAACTTTCCCAGTGCAAAATTGCCTCCTGTGACAGGCGAGGACGGATCATCGGTGCCTTCTCTGGCCAGCCAATGGTCATCCCTGTGATGGGAAAAACATGCTCTGGCAATTCGAGTAATTTGATAATCTCAGCTGTGTTATTGCGAATACTGCCGATATAGCAGATTCCAAGTCCCAGAGATTCGGCCGCAAGGGCGGCATTTTGAGCGGCAATGGCCGCATCGATGGCTGCGACCAGAAAATTCTCAACGGTTTCGGCATTATGTTCATAGCCACGCATCTGGTTTACCCGCTCCAGCCGGAAACGGTCGGCGCACCAGGCAAGAAAGACCGGTGCCTGAACGATATGACTTTGTCCGCCACATAATTCTGCCAGTGCAGAACGTTTTTCTGCATCAGTGACAGCGACCACGGTGAAGGTCTGCATATTTGACGAGGTGGAGGCCCGCTGCCCGGCAGCTACTATCCTCTCTACAATGGAAGCAGGAACCGGGTCGGGTTTGTAATGGCGCACAGATCCATGGGCATGGATCAAGTCAAGGATTGCATTTTCCATCATTATTCTCCAGAGATAAATTGTCAGAGCCTAATTTATTAATTTATACTCAAATATGTTTCAGGCTTATAGTATAACAAGCAATTGCATGGTTTTTTTATTCACAAACATCATCAATGCCTGTTACAATAAATCTTATGAATGGAACTAAACGCAATAATATTAAACCCGGCCTGAAAGTCGCCATTGTGTTAAAGAAAGATCAGCGCAGCGACAAGGTTACTGAGGGGATTGTCAAAGATATATTAACCAATTCCGCCAATCATCCGCATGGGATCAAGGTCCGTTTGATGGATGGGCAAGTCGGCAGAGTCAAAGAGATATATGTATAAAATTGCAGGGACAACCCTGCCCTCCCTCTCCCTCCGCCCTCTCCCGAGGGGAGAGGGGACTCACTAATCATTTGCGTCATTCGCTTATTAGCGAAATTCGCGTTTTTAAAAAAAGAGAGAATATTTTGAATAATTCAACGGAAGAAAAACAAGAAAAAACATCCCCCGAAACCCTCCCCAAAACAACCTATGCCGAACTCCCCGAAAAACTGCGCACAGCAGCCGATCGCGTTGGCTGGAGTGAATTAATGCCCGTCCAGGCTCGCGCCATCCCCTATCTCTTCGCCAAAAAAGATGTCATGATTCAGGCGCGCACAGGTAGCGGCAAAACAGGGGCTTTTCTGCTCCCCATGCTGGAGCGGCTCAGGGCAAATAAAAAATATTGTCAGGCGCTGATCCTGGTCCCTACGCGGGAATTAGCCAAGCAGGTGGAAAAGGAAGCAGAAATCATTTGTCGGGATAGTGGTCTTAGAACCGTAGCAGTTTACGGTGGAGTTGGCTACGGCCCACAGATCAAGGCCTTCGAGCAGGGCGCACAGATCGTCGTTGGAACGCCAGGGCGTGTGCTTGATCACCTTATCAAACGAAGTTTCAAACTCGATCGCCTTGAAATGCTGATCTTTGATGAAGCCGACCGGATGCTCTCGATGGGTTTTTATCCGGATATGAAACAGGTCCAGAGCCATCTCCCGCGGCACGCTGTCAATACCTGCATGTTCTCAGCCACCTTCCCCGTGCACGTCATCCGCGCGGCCGACGAGTTCATGCATGAGCCGGAATTCATCAGCCTGAGCAGCGACCATGTCCACGTTACCGACACCGAGCATATTATCTACAACGTACCGAGCATGGAAAAAGATCGGGTATTGATCCGCCTGATCGAGTTGGAGAATCCGCATTCGGCAATCATTTTCTGCAACACAAAGAGACGTGTGAGTTATGTGGCGACCATTCTCAAGCGATATGGATACGACGCCGATGAGTTAAGTTCCGATCTTTCACAAAATCGACGGGAAGATGTTTTGGGAAGCGTGCGGAAGGGGACCTTGCGTTTTCTCGTGGCGACAGATGTTGCCGCCAGGGGCATTGACATCACCTCGCTTTCCCATGTCATCCAATACGAACCACCCGATGACCTGGAAGCCTATATTCACCGTGCCGGGCGAACCGGTCGTGCCGGAGCGACAGGCGTAGCCATGACACTGGTATATGCTGTTGAGAAACGCCAAATGAAACATGTTGCTGCACATTTCAAAATCGAATTTGAAGAACGATCTGTGCCCACTCATGAAGATGTCGCAAATGTGGTTGCCGAAAGATCGCTGGTCTTTCTGGAAGCCAGTCTGCGCGAACGCGATCAGTTACAGACTGACCGGAGTTTGCGTTTCAAGGTCTTGGCTCAAAATCTTGCCGAGAGTGAGGATGAACTTCCAATCATCACCATGCTTCTGGATGATTATTACCAGATGGCGCAGCATAAATTTATCCCCAAGATCGAGGATAAACCAAAACAATCACCGCAAAGGAAGAAATCAGGGAGAGGACCTGGGCAAAATCGCAGTCCAAGGAGAAGAAATAATTAAACACAGTTCAAACAGAGACCCTATTTGATAAAAAGAGTAAGGCTAGAGATAAAAAAGTAAAGGCTGGGATTCAATATTCTAAACCTGACAATTTTGCAACGGCAAAATGTCAGGTTTTTTGAATGATATAATCCAAATATGATAAAAATTATATATTCGATACTATTGGTATTGGCAATTTGGGCATTTGTGAGTTGGTTTTTTGTAAGAAATATTGAATCTCAATCATATACTGTAATTGAAGAGAAAAATGGATATGAGGTTAGAAGTACGATAAGCATATTGTTGCTAGCGCTAAAGTTAGGGGTAATCAAAATGAAGTTTCAAATGAGGGTTTCAGAATTGTAGCTGACTATATATTTGGCAATAATACTTCAAACGAAAGCATTGCAATGACTACCCCTGTTATTGATGAAAAGAATGAAGAGATTGCCATGACTACTCCCGTTATCGATGAAATAAATGATGAAGGAGAACATGTAATATCTTTTGTAATGCCAAGTAAATATACTTTAGAAAATTTACCTAAACCAAATAGCGAAAAAGTAATTATTACAGAAGTTCCTGAAAAGATATATGCAGTATTAAAATTTAGTTGGTATCCATATGAAATCAGGGTAAATAAGAAAAAGGAAATCCTAAAAGAGTATTTAAATAGAGATGGTATGTTCTTTAATGATGATAAGGATCCAATACTTTCAAGATTTAATCCGCCATTTACTATGCCTCTCCTATTAAGAAATGAGGTTTTGATCGAGGTTTCCAAATAGATAATCAGTTGTATTGTTCATTCGAACCTTATACAACATAAAGGCAAGAGTGTTGCATGTCATTTTCTTAATGCTATTGTTTCTTAGAGTTCACTTCGATCAATTGGATAAAATAAAGAAAGCATGACTTTTATTGATCTTTTTTAAAAAGCCATCATCGCACGGGCTGCGCTATTTGACGGGAAGCATCCATCTACTTTTCATCTTTTTAATGGCTTTCTGGAGGGAAATCCCGACATCGCGATTGATCTCTACCTACGGACAGTGGTTATCCACGATTACGCCGACTCACTCCTCGATGGTGAGATCTTCGTCCAGGATGCAACTGATTTTCTCATCAATAAATTTGATTGGATAAAAGCAATCTTCGTTAAAACACGCAAAAGGGAAAAAACTTATACCGAAAGAACATAAGGGATCACAAAGAAAAAGGCAGCTTGGTTTTTCCTTCGTATTTTGTCTTGTCGGCCTGTACCCTGAAAGGCGTAAACGCCTGAAGGGGTATCGTGTTTAAATATAATTCTCCCATTCGCTTCTTCATGCTAAAAAAATATGCACCCACCCAAAACGATCCTCGATCTACAAGACGTAACCAAAACCTACAACACTGGAGAAATTCCATTTACCGCCCTCGAGCATGTTAGCATCAATATTAAACAGGGCGAGTTTTTGGGAATCACTGGAAAATCAGGGGCTGGTAAAACCACACTTCTTAACATGATCGCTGGTGTCAGCAACCTCTCTTCCGGGAGTATTCTATTTCATCCCTTAAATGAAACTGAATCATCTCCCACACTGATACATACGCTGAATGAAGATCAGCTTGCGCGTTGGCGAGGAGAGAATCTCGGCATTATTTATCAATCCTTCGAATTGATGCCAACCCTTGATCTCGTCAAAAACGTAATGCTGCCTCCTGACTTTTTGGGTGCCTACCAACCCATTATCAGCAAGCAGCGAGCACTTGATTTGCTGGAATTGGTTGATATAGCGGAACACGCTTATAAAATTCCTGCTCATATTTCCGGGGGACAAAAACAACGTGTTGCAATTGCAAGGGCCTTGGTCAATGATCCACAATTGATCATCGCTGATGAGCCGACCGGGAATTTGGACAGCGTCACCGCCGAAACTATTTTCCAGATTTTTGAACAACTGGTGGCTCAGGGTAAGACAGTGGTCATGGTCACCCATGATGAAAGTTATGCCCCTCGTTTCTCTCGCCGCCTTCAGATCACTGATGGCGTGGTCAGTATCCCACGAGAGAAAGCTATCGTTAGATCCACCTCAACTACCATTCCGCTTGGAACACAAGCCCCGACAAAAAAAACGCCAAAAGCGCACCGGAGTGAGCATCCTGCCATCGTTCTGCGTGGTGTCGATAAGATCTATGAAAATGCAGCGGGAAAATTTGTAGCCTTAAAATCAGTTGATCTGCAATTGGATTACGGGCAATTTATTTCAATTGTTGGAAAATCAGGCTGCGGAAAATCCACGCTATTAAATATGATTACGGGCATTGATCATCCCACCGCCGGGGAGGTACTGATCGGAAACGTAGATGTTTATAGGATGAGTGAAAGTGAACGCGCCCTTTGGAGGGGGAAAAATCTGGGCGTTGTCTTCCAATTTTTTCAATTGCTCCCGACATTGACACTCCTGGAAAATACCATCCTCCCGATGGATTATTGTAATCTTTATCCATTTCAGGAGCGACCTTCCCGCGCAATGGAATTGCTCAAAATGGTCGGACTTGAAGAGCAAGCCGATAAACTCCCCACCGCTGTTTCCAGCGGACAGCAACAGAGTGCTGCAATCGCGCGCGCTTTGGCAACTGACCCCTCCATTATTTTGGCAGATGAACCGACCGGCAACCTGGATTCAAAATCGGCAAAGAATATTCTCAATTTATTCGAGCGTTTGGCGAGAGATGGAAAAACCATTTTAATCGTCACTCACGATCCCTCCATCACACAGAGAACTGATCAGACTATCATCCTGTCCGATGGTGAGATCATCGACCAGGCTGTTGCACGGGCGCTGCCCTTCCTGTCACACGCGCAAATGATGGAGGCGACGCATAAAGCTGAAAAGCGGAAAATCGCACCGGGTGCAACCATCCTAAAGGAGGGCGAAAGCGTCGAGCATTTCTTTATGATCGTCGCTGGTGAGGTGGACATCATCGTCGCCAATCAGCAAGGCAAAGAGGTCCAATTAGCGCAACTAGGCGCAGGGCAATATTTTGGCGAAATAGAATTAACCCAGGGAGGGGATTCTATCGCTCAGGTACGGGGAGCAAAAGAGGGTGCAGAGTTGGCACTTTTGCCAAAGAATATATTTTATGAATTAATTGATGGCTCTCCGTTGACCCGGGATTCTCTTCAGGATGTGGCGAGTACCCGCCAAAGTGAAAACCGGAGAAGGAAAAGCGACCGATGAGGTTAAGAGAAAACACAGTTCCTGAGCAGAAGGCGACTGCTCTTGAGCCTGCCGTCTCGCACCGGCGTGCTCGCGGCACGAACGGTGGAGTCGAAGGACGAGGAGGATGGAGAAGCCGCTCTTCACCCATTCGGGTACAGGCGTTTGCGCTATGCTCCGCTCAGAGACTGGGCGTGTTTCATCTTCACATATTGGATGCGTAAATGAAAAACCCCCAACTCAAACCCAACCTCCTTAAACCACGCTGGAGCAAAGTCTTCACCGATTTATGGGATGACAAAACCCGCACGATTCTTGTTGTCGCATCCATTGCTGTAGGCGTTTTTGCGATCGGCATGGTCATCAGTGCTTACTTCATCATGGACGAGGATATTAGCCACAGTTATGCATCGGTCAACCCGCCAAATATCGAGATCTGGGCTGACCCCTTTGACGAGGATTTTGTCCGAAGTTTGAGAAAGGTTGATGGCGTGGAAGATGTCGTCGCTCATCGTGTATTTGATGTCCGGGCCAGCATTGGCGAGGAAAATCCGCAAAATCTAAAACTTTTCGGCTTATCCAGTTTTCCTGGAGAGATCAATCTTTTAACAGCCATTGAGGGATCAGAGATTCCTGGCGATAACGAGATCATCATCAGTCAGGATTTGATGCATACGACAGGATTTCATCCTGGTGACGTTATCAAAGTCATCTTTCCGGATGAAAAAACACGGGAACTGACTATGGTTGGGCTTGTTACTGACCAAACCACATCGAAGCCGAGCCCGGACCCAATGGTCTACGCCTATGTAACAATGAATACCATCCATTCTTTTGGCTTGGGAGACAGCTTCAATCATCTCTATATCACTGTGACGGGAGATGGCACCAACAGCGAATTCATCACCGAGGTCGGAGATGCCGTTGAAGAAAAAATTGAGCGCAGTCGACGCGAAATATACAATCGGGATGAAGGGCTTTCTAATGAACATCCCATGAGCGACAGTACGCTGGCGATAATAGGATTGCTGGGTGCGTTAGGTGGATTGCTCACAATTTTGAGTAGTTCACTGATTATCAACACGCTCAACGCCTTGATGACCCAACAATTGCGTCAAATCGGTGTGATGAAATTGGTGGGCGGGCGCAGCAAACAGATTTTAGGCATGTATTTGAGCTTGATCGTCTTTTATAGTTTGATCGCTTTGATTTTTGCAGTGCCCCTGGGGGCGGTGGCTGGATATGGGTTGTCCTGGCTGATCACATCCATTTTGGGTGCAGTCCTGCAAGGATTTCGCTTTGTGCCGGAAGCTGTTATTACGCAGGTTGTGATTGCCTTTGCTGTGCCGTTGAGCGCAGGATTTTTTCCTGTCAGAAGCGGGGCACGAACCAGCGTTCGGCGTGCGATCAGCGACTATAGACCGGGCACCAGGTCCAAGGCACGGTCGCTCCTTAATTTCAAACCCAAGAGGATCAGTTCGATATCTCGCCCGATCCTGCTTTCCTTCCGGAATACCTTCCGCAAAAAAGGACGCCTGCTCCTGACCATTTTTACGCTCACGGTAGCCGGGGGAGTCTTTATTGCGGTTTTCAATGTGCGTGATTCGATGGGCAATCTGATGGATCAACTTATGGATCATTTTTTGGGCGACGTGACAGTCACTTTTCAACAGCCTTATCGCGTCAGTGAGGTAAAACAAGCCCTCCTTGATATCCCCGGGGTGGAGGCGGTGGAGGGTTGGGCCGGGGCTATTGGCGAAATTCTGGATGAAAATGGCGAGGTGGTAACCGATCTCTCTATCTCTGCACCGCCACAAAATACACAACTGCTCACTCCCGAATTTGTCGCTGGCCGTTGGCTACTGCCCAATGAAGAAAAAAAACTGGTTCTCTCAGATACGATCTATAATTTTTTTCCGAATCTCAAACCAGGCGATATGCTGAAAGTCAAACTTGCAGGACAACGTGAAGAGGAATGGCAGGTTGTGGGTATATTTCGATTCGTGGATATGCTTGGGGACCCTTTGGGATATGCTAATTTCGAATTTATTGCCAGAAAAACCGGCCTGCCTGAACAGGCGCTATCTTACCGGGTTGTAACCGCAACCCACGATGCTGACGCGCAAATCGAATTAACGGAGCGCATAGATCGGCAACTTATGATGAGAGATTTGAACGTACAAAGCGTACTATCGGGGTCTGCCTTGCGGGAAAATGCCTCGATTGGGATGAATATGCTGGTGATCTTTTTGCTGATCATGGCCATTCTGACTGCCTTTGTGGGAAGTATCGGCCTCACCGGAACGATGAGCATCAACGTGCTGGAGCGCACACGTGAGATTGGCGTAATGCGCACCATCGGCGCAGTGGACAAGGTCATCATGCAGTCTGTTATCATTGAAGGACTGGTGATAGGAATGATCACCTGGGTGCTGGCAATTGGCATTTCTTTTCCGATCAGTACGGTTCTGCTGACCATCATTGGCGAAACGATGATGGGGTCAGCGATGGCGGCGCAATTTACCCCGCTGGGTATTTTTCTGTGGCTGGGAATTGTCATCGTCCTTTCGATTATTGCCAGCATCATGCCTGCTCGTAATGCAGCGAAGTTGACGATCAATGAGGTGCTGGCTTATGAATAATTTGAATCAGTTTGACGATATCCTCCAAAAAGCCATTACTGCGCGGGCCGCACTATTTGATAATCAGCATCAAACTGCTTTTCGTCTTTTTAATGGCTTTCTGGAGGGAAATCCGGACATTGCGGTTGATCTCTACGCGCGGACAGTGATTATTCACAATTACGCGGAGTTACCTTCGGAGGGTGAGACTGTTGTCCACGCAGCTAAAGAATTTCTAGTCAGCGAATATCCCTGGCTCAAAGCGATCCTCGTCAAAGAGCGCAAAGGCATAAGCCCGAAGGCAAGGAGCGGCATCCTGATCTTCGGCGAAAAACCGGATGATCGCATCCGCGAACATGAAATTTGGTATGCGCTCGATTTGCTGATGAACCGCGACGCAAGTCTTTATTTGGATACGCGCAATTTGCGTAAGTGGGCTATTGAGACTCTGCGCGGGAAACGAGTCCTGAACACCTTTGCGTACACAGGTAGCTTGGGTGTCGCCGCGGCAGCTGGAGGCGCGGAGCGGGTTGTGCAAAGCGACTTGAGTCGCAAATTCCTGAAGGTGGCAAAAACCTCCTATACCTTAAATGGCTTTCCCATCAACAAAAAGGATTTTCAAATTGGCGACTTCTGGCCACACATCAACCGTCTAAAACGTGCGAATGAGCGCTTTGACTGCGTTTTTCTCGACCCGCCTTTTTTTGCATCCACCAGCAAAGGCCGTGTGGACCTGGCCGAAAACAGCGCGCGACTGATCAACAAGGTGCGTCCATTGATCGTGGACGGCGGTCACCTTGTTGCGATCAACAATGCTCTTTTTCAGCGAGGAACCGACTTTTTTCATACACTTGAGGAACTCTGTAAAGATGGCTACCTGGAAATCGAAAGCTTGATTCCAGCACCAGAGGATTTCACCGGATACGCAGAGACGCGCGTCGGTGTGCCACCTGTCGACCCAGCCCCCTTCAACCATTCGACAAAAATTGCTATACTAAGGGTCCGAAGAAAAGAAAGCTGAGGAGCTTACGATGAAGTTGACTGGTTTACATTTACTATTGACCTATCGCTGTAATTTTGAGTGCGATCATTGCTTCCTGTGGGGCAGCCCCTGGCAAAGTGGCACAATGACCCTGGCGCAAATCCGGGAGATTTTGAAACAGGCACAATATCATCCCTCGATCAAGTCGATCTATTTCGAGGGCGGCGAACCATTTCTTTATTATCCAATTTTGCTAAAAGGTATTCAGCTCGCTGCTGAACTTGGCTTCGAGACCGGAATCGTCTCCAACGGCTATTGGGCAACCAGCAAAGAAGATGCCCTCGAATGGCTGCGCCCATTTGAGGGGACACTTGGCAGCATCTCAGTCAGCAGCGACCTCTTTCATTACAACGAAGTTCTCAGCCAACAAGCACAGAACGCAGAATCCGCTGCACTCGAATTAGGAATTGAGCTCAGCTTTATCAGCATTGCCCAACCGGACGATGGATCCGTCGAAACTGGCGTTGGCCAATTACCCGAGGGTTTTTCAGGGATCAAATATCAGGGACGCGCCGCAGCGAAACTGGCAAATCGTGTTGAAGGACAGCCGTGGAAATCATTCACAGCATGCCCCTATGAAGATCTGCGCGAACCGGGACGCGTCCACATCGACCCCTTTGGGCAGATGCATATCTGTCAGGGGATCTCACTTGGAAATATATTCGAGACACCCATAAACGAAATATGCGAGTCGTATAACGCTGAGACGCATCCAATCACAGGAGCGTTATTAAATGGCGGCCCGGCCGAATTGGCCGTACGAAACGGGTTGTCTCCTGAAAAGAATTACGCGGATGCCTGCCATCTTTGCGATTGGGCGCGCAGGGAACTACGCCCACAATTCAGCGAAATTCTGACCCCCGACCAGATGTATGGTGAGCTTTAGTGGAAATCATCTTCAAACCTATCGGCATTATCTACAGCCCCTTCACCAGCCTGAAGGAGATGCCTATCCAACCGACAAGCGATTCCAGCGCCCCAGGTAGGATAGAAATCCAGCCTGAGTTTGTAGAGGGATTGAAAGACCTGGAGGGATTTTCGCATATATACCTGCTCTATCACTTTCACCAGGGAGGCTCCGCCAAGCTAACCGTGACGCCCTTCCTGGACAAAGAGCCCCGCGGAATATTTGCGACTCGTGCACCTCGCCGACCAAATCCAATTGGATTGTCTTTAGTGAAACTCACCAGCATTAAGGGAAATCTGGTCTACGTTGATGATATTGATATTCTCAACGGAACACCGCTGATAGACATCAAGCCCTATATCCCGGAGTTCGAAAATGCTCAAGATGTTCAAATTGGGTGGCTGGATAAATCCAAGGGGAAAGTTAAAAATAAGAAATCAGACAGTCGTTTTCTCGGCGAACTCTAAGTCAAATCTACAGAAACTTATCTGTCACCTTCTCTCTGCCTCCACTAAACTGAAGGCATGATCACTTTTGCGAAAAAACAAACTCTCACGACAACTCACCGCACACTGAAAATTCTGGCTGTATTGGTTTGGGTAATAGGTGGCGTGATGCTCATCCGTAAAGGCAGCGAGCTGCTTATCGAGGCTTATTCACTTAACTCAATAATGGCATGGATAGGTTTCTCCATTGCGCTCGGAGTTATTTTGGGCAGTTTGAAGTCCAAATATCTTTTCGTCAAAAGCTGCAGGAAAAATCTTGTCCGGATCGATGCGCTGGAAGACCCCAGGCTGTGGCAATTTTATCGCCCCAAATTCTTCTTGTTTTTAACCTTAATGATTGGAACAGGCGTGACCCTGTCCCGCATGGCTCATGGCAGTTTTCCCTTCCTGTTGAGTGTCGCTGCATTGGATCTCAGTATTGCCACCGCGCTCCTTAGCAGCAGTGTTGTTTATTGGCAGGAAAAAGCATTTTCAAAATAGCATCGCACCCATTTTTGAAGCGGTTGCAATATTTGCAGTCGCTTTTTAATTGCACATATTAATTACAGCACCATCTGGGTGGTTATTAATGCGATGCTGTGATTTTGATTTCAATAGAACGTCCGTTATAATCCCATTGCATGAAAACCCAGATCATCCAACTCGAGCCACATGACGATCATATCTCAATTCGCGATAAAATGAATTGGAGCAAAACACCGCGTGTCCTATTAATTTGGCCGCGACGACGAAGGGTGGATTTGAGTACCCTTGACCTGAAATTGCTCCAACGTCATGCCATCAATCTTGGTTCGGAATTGGGATTGGTAACAAAATCCAATCGGGTAATTCGTGCAGCTGCGGAATTAGGTATCCCGGTTTTTGCGAACAACCTGGCAGCCCAACGTGAAGCATGGCAACCACAAAAGCGTTCGCAATATAAACGACCCTCACAGCGGAAAAACCTGCGCCAAAAAGGTGCAGAATTTAATCGATCTGAAGCAAATTGGAGAAAGCATCCTATCGTACGATTGGGGTTTTCCACCCTTGCGGCGCTGGCGGTTCTCACACTCGCTATTACGTTTTTTCCGAAGGCGGAGATCACAATTGAGCCAGAAAGGCGCCTCCAAACTGTGACCATCCCGGTTCGGGCAAGCGCCCAGGTTCAGGATGTTTTCCTTTCAGGCAGCGTTCCCGCCCAAACACTGACCGTCTACTTAACGAATCATCGTTCTCTCGCCGCAAGCGGACAGATGGCGGTACCAGCCGAGGTTGCGCGTGGTACGGTCATTTTTCGTAACCTCACCGATCTCCCCGTAAAGATTCCTGCCGGGACGATCATTCGCAGTAGCACTGATGAAGAAATCCGTTTTACGACATTGGAAGATGGAGAGATAGCTGGTGGCGTGGACGAAAATATCGCAATTTCCGTCAAGGCACTGATTTTTGGCGAGCGTGGCAACCTTGAACCTGACATGCTTCAGGCCATTGAAGGGGAACTCGGTCTTTGGCTGGCAGCCACCAACCCCGAAGCAACAACCGGCGGCGGCGATAGTTTTGTAAGTGCACCTACTACGCGTGATCGCGAAGAACTGCGTGATCTGGTAATGGCTTATTTTTATGCCCATGTTGATGAAGAAATCCAAAAAGAAATGGATGCAAAAGATCTGGTATTTCCTGAAAGTCTCACCGAAGCAGAAATACTTGCAGAAGATTATGAACCATCTGAAGGGGAACCGGGAGATCGCCTGGAATTGACCATGCGTGTTTCCTTTCATGTAGAATTCGCTAGGGAAACAGACCTGGCGCAACTGGCACAGTCGTCGCTTTCAGCCTCACTCCCACAGGGATATTCCCCGATCCCTGAATCGCTGCAATTCAACCCTGTAAGCGCATTCGAATATAATCTCCCGGGTACAACCTCCTGGCAGATGCGCGTTGAACAGGAATTAAGCGCCAATATTTCTGCCATAAAAGTCGCTGGCTGGGTACAGGGACGCACTCCGGAAATTGCCAGACAACGTCTTGAAGAAAATCTTGAGTTAGCCTCTGTGCCGAAAATAAGCATAACCCCCTCATGGTGGTCCTGGCTCCCTATCGCTCCATTTCGGATTGATGTCATTTTAAAATAACAAATTATGAGAATATTAGCCGTTGACCCAGGACAGAAGAATATTGGTCTCGCCTTAAGTGACGAGACCGCCACCATTGCCAATCCATTGACCATCATCAAGCATATTAGGCGTGAAATAGATGCTGCGCAAGTCGCCACAATCGCGACAGAAAAAGACGCCGAATTGATCGTCATTGGGCAATCTCTTGATGAAAATGGGAAGCCAAATTTTGAAGGACGCCGCTCTGCCCGTTTCGCCAAGGCTTTACGAACGCAAACCGATCTCCCAATAAAACTCTGGGACGAATCCTACAGCACCCAATACGCCCGCCAGGCTCGCATACAAATGGGTGTCTCGCGCAAAAAGCGCTCTGGCCATCTTGATGATATTGCCGCCACGGTTATTCTGCAATCCTATTTGGACGCGCATCGCGACTGATCAATCTCATGCGTCGCTTCCTCTTTTTACTCTCCCTCCTTTTCGTCCTCCTTATCCTGGCTGCTATCTTCGTCGTCCCCCTGATTGCTGCACGACTTTATGGCCCCCCATCTCCGGCTATTGCGGGAATTCAACACCTGCAATACGCAGTAAAAATCCTCTGGTATGACACAACCATCAGCCTGCCTGCTGACATTTATGGCACAGAGCAAAACTTCAATATTGCATTGGGAGAATCCCCCTACGAAATCGCAATACGCCTCCAAGAACAAGGTCTTATTCTTGACACTGAGGCCTTTATCACCCTGCTCGTCTATACCGGGATGGATACTGGCCTTCTGCCAGGCAATTATCGCCTCAGCCCTTCCCTTTCCATGAGAAGTATCGCCGGAACCCTGCAAGACACACGCGCCAGTCAGGTTCTCTTTGTCATCCTTCCCGGTTGGCGGATGGAGGAAGTTGCCGCTTCGCTCCCCACCTCTGGCTTGCACATTTCAGAAGTGGAATTTCTCGCAGCCGTGCGGACCCCGCCACTAGGCATCTTTGACGTGGATCCGCCAACAAGCGAAGGATTTCTCTTCCCTGATTCATACCTTCTGTCACGGAATCTGACCGCCGATCAGCTCATCACCGAGTTAACGCTGAATTTCGCGCGCCATCTTACTCCCGAAATCAAATTGGGTTTTACGCAACAGGGATTAACGGTTTATGAAGGAGTGAAGCTGGCCTCCATTGTCGAGAGAGAAGCTGTCGTCGCGGATGAGCAGGAGATGATCGCCTCGGTATTTCTCAATCGACTAAGAGCAGGCCAAAAACTCGAGTCCGATCCGACGGTGCAATATGCACTCGGCTATGATAAGATCAGCCAGAGCTGGTGGAAAAATCCACTCACATATGCCGATCTCGAAGTCGATTCCCCTTATAATGCCTATCTATATCCCGGTTTGCCACCCGGACCAATTTGCAATCCATCATTGGGAGCGCTGGAGGCGGTCGCCTTTCCTGCCGAAACGCCTTATTATTTCTTCCGCGCCCGTTGTGATGGGACGGGATTACACGCCTTTGCCGAGACCTTTGAAGAACATCTGGCAAATGCCTGCGAGTAATCATCTTTATGAAACGCTTCCTTTTTAATTTGATGTACCTCCACCACGCTCCCTGGGATAGCGGTATCTCGCCACCTGAATTATTCGAATTCATCGAAACACATCCTCCTGGACACGCCATCGACCTTGGCTGTGGTACGGGGACGAATGTAATCACTCTCGCTCAACATGGATGGCAAGTGAGCGGCGTCGATTTTGCAGCGCGCGCCATCAAAACTGCTCACCGAAAAGCCAAACATGCCAATATTGATGCCGATTTACACGTTAGCGATGTCACCAGGTTACATGGAATGACGGGTCCGTATGATCTTGCATTGGATATGGGCTGCTTTCATAATCTGGAATATAAAAAAGAAGATTATCTCCATCGGCTGGATCAAATTCTGGCTCCAGGTGGATTCTGGCTACTCTATGCCCACATGCTTTCGTCAGAGTTTGGAGACCAAAAACACGGTCTGTCAGCAGCTGAATTTGAAATTGCCTCTGCCCGATTCACTCTGATCTCACGAACAGATAGTCTCGACAAGATCGGTCGTGATGCAGTCTGGGCTTTATTTCAAAAATCAGAATAATTTTTACAGGTAAAGGCGGGTCTAAAATCCGCCTCAACATTATTATTATGAAATTTCTTTTCATCTTCTTAGACGGCATCGGCCTTGGTGCTGATGATCCTGAAACAAATCCTTTTGCTCGGGCAAAAATGCCAACATTGTACGCTCTGCTTGGCGGTCAATCAATGGTTGCATCCTCTGCGCCCCATCATGGCGAGCAAGCATCGCTGCTCTCATTGGATGCATCTCTCGGTGTGGATGGCCTTCCCCAATCCGCGACTGGGCAGGCAACGCTGCTGACCGGCATCAATATTCCCGCAGAGATCGGATATCACTACGGGCCAAAGCCAAATGCTGCCGTAAGGCAATATTTACTCAATGGGGATAGTTCACCACAAAGAGCACAATACCCTGACGGGCACACGAGAAACACAAAGGAAATACGTAAACACTGGAATGGCACTATATTTTCATGGTTACGCGCAAATAATAAGACGGCTGCATTGCTCAGCGCATACCCTGAAGGTTATTTTAAAGGGATCAACTCCGGGAAACGACTATACTCTGCGATTCCCCTCGCTGTAACGGAGGCGGGGCTGCCCCTCTTTACCGCAGAAGATTTTTATGCTGGACGAGCCCTCTCAGCCGATATTACCGGTGAAGGCTGGCGCCGGCTGCTCAAGGATGAAAATGCGCCTGTCCTTTCTCCGGAGGCCGCAGGCGCGAAACTGATTGAGCTGGCAACCCGATACGATTTCTCGTTTTTTGAATATTGGGCCAGCGACTATGCCGGCCACCGGCAGGACATGAATTGGGCTGTAAAACAACTCGAAGATCTCGACGGGATCTTAGCTGGCCTGCTGGATACCATGCCAGATGACCTGCTGGTTCTGCTGACCTCCGATCATGGGAATATGGAAGACATCTCCACGCGACGGCACACGGGTGCACCCGTGCCGGGCTTGCTGATCGGAACAAAGGGTCTCAGAGAGAGGTTTGTGGGGAATAACTCAGGTGGCATAAAAGACTTGACAGATATCACACCCGCAATAAAACGAGTTTTCTCGTAGCTTGATATAATGAATAAATGACTGACGCAAAACACCTTTTCCCTTACAGTAATGCTCTGCGTTACGGCTTGTCTCCAATACCCCAACGCAGAGCATTGGGACAAAGGTTACAGAATGCGTAAATCATAATTAAAAAAAACAGAGGTGATTATGGCAAAGCAAACTTTTAAATGGGACGATCCCTTTTTGCTCAACGAGCAGCTGGATGATGAAGAACGGATGATCCGTGATACTGCACGGAGATTTTGTCAGGATAAATTGATGCCGGGCATTATCGAGGCAAACCGCAACGAGACCTTTGATCGAGAGATCATGACCGAAATGGGTGGTATGGGTCTCCTCGGTTCCACAATTCCTGAAGAATATGGTGGGTCGGGCTTGAGTTATGTCGTTTATGGTCTGATTGCCCGCGAAGTGGAGCGCGTGGATAGCGGCTATCGCAGCGCCATGAGCGTCCAAAGCTCATTGGTGATGCACCCCATTTACACCTATGGGACCGAGGAACAGCGTCGTAAATATCTGCCAAAACTGGCCAGTGGAGAGTGGGTCGGCTGTTTCGGCCTGACCGAACCCAATCACGGCAGTGACCCTGGCAGCATGGAGACCCGCGCGAAAAAAGTGGATGGCGGTTGGATCCTGCATGGCAGCAAAACCTGGATCACAAATTCTTCTATTGCGGATGTCTTCGTTGTTTGGGCAAAAGCCAGCACAGACGGAGAGATTCACGGCTTCATTCTTGAGAAAGGGATGAAGGGATTAAGCGCTCCGAAGATCGAAGGGAAGTTCAGCCTGCGCGCCAGTGTCACTGGGGAGATCGTGATGGATGAAGTCTTTGTCCCTGACGAGAATTTTTTCCAAAATGTGGTTGGTCTGAAAGGTCCGTTTGGTTGTTTAAACAGGGCCCGTTATGGCATTTCGTGGGGCGCTTTAGGCGCAGCTGAATTTTGCTGGCATGCGGCACGACAATACACTTTGGACCGTCCGCAGTTTGGACGTCCGCTTGCAGCCAACCAACTGATCCAGCTCAAACTGGCAAATATGATGACAGAAATCACACTGGGCTTGCAAAGTGTCTTACGCGTGGGACGTTTGATGGATGAGGGAAAATTCACCCCTGAGATGATCTCGCTGGTCAAACGCAATTCATGTGGCAAGGCCCTTGAAATTGCCCGCCATGCGCGTGATATGCATGGTGCCAATGGTGTCTCAGATGAGTATCATATTATCCGTCATCTGATGAACCTTGAATCGGTTAACACCTATGAAGGCACGAATGATATCCATGCGCTGATACTTGGCAAAGCACAGACGGGTATTCAGGCTTTCTTATAAGGCAACCTATAAAAAATACGCAAAACTGCACAGAGGTTATCAATCCCTGGCTCAATTGCATTTAGCCTCCTTTTCCACCTCAATTACCGGTCGCTTTTATTTTTTGGGATATAATCATGCAAAGTTTCACAAATCATATATTTTTCTGGAAAAACATGAATTTCTCACCAACTGATAAATCAACCATGATTGAAAAGATGGTCTGAGATTCCATGAACAACTTCCCAATCTTCAAGCATTAAAACATAAGGAGAGACATCTTGAAAATCGTAGTCTGTGTCAAACAAGTGCCAGACTCCGCGGCAAATCTCGTCGCGGAGAACGGAGTAGCCTCCTGGGGCGATGCACCACTGGTCATCAACCCATGGGATGAGTACGCTGTTGAAGCGGCACTCAATATGGGCGGGGACGTAACCGTCGTCAGCATGGGCGATGAAAACGCCAAAGAAGCCCTCAAACACGCCCTTGCGATGGGTTGCCAGGAAGCAATTCTGGTTTCTGACCCCGCCCTCGCCAATGTCGATACGCAGGGAGCTGCCAAAGCTCTCGCCGCCGCCATTGAAAAGATCGGCGATGTAAAAATGGCCTTCTTTGGCCGCCAGGCCATTGATGGTGATGCCGGAATTACCCCTGCGCAGACTGCACGCGTGCTGGGATGGCCTGCACTCACCTTCACCGCGTCCATCGCAGTGGATGGTGATTCTGTAAAAGTTGAGCGATCAGTGGAAGAAGGTCGCCAGACCGTCAGCGCAAACCTGCCCGCTGTCTTCAGCATTGTCAAGGATTATGGCGAGCCACGCTACCCCTCCTTTATGGGAATTCGCAAAGCTTCAAAAGCCGAAATCCCCCTTTGGGGACTGACAGATCTTGGCATAGAAGCCCCTGCTTCGGTTGTCGAATGGCCCGAGCTCAATAACCCGCCGGCTAAAGACGTCAGCGTCGAGATCATCGAAGGCGGCAGCCCCACCGAGATCGCCGAAAAACTGGCCGACAAAATCATGGCGGAGAAAATCCTATGAAAACCTGGGTATATATTGACCACTTTAAAGGGGAGGCCGTTCCTGCATCCTGGGAGACTATTGGCGCGGCAAAATCTCTGGGTAGCGACGTCACGGCTGTTATCCTCGGCACGGGCGTAGACGCGCTAGCCAAGGCCGCATTTGAATATGGTGCGGATGAAGTCGTGCTGGCAGATAATTCTGCTCTCGAAGATTTTCGCGTCGAAGCGTACGCAAACGCCCTTTCCCCGCTCGTTACAGACGCAGCCCCCGGCTTGCTTCTCTTCCCCACTACATCCCGGGGACGTGAGCTGGCTGGCATGGTCGCCATTGATCTGAATACCGGCGTCCTCGTAGACGTGATTGCAATGGAACTCGACGGAGATAAAGTCGTTGCCACGCGTCCGATCTACGCAGGCAAATTGCTCCAGAAAACAGTATGCAATGCCAGCCCACAGATCATCACGGTACGTGGCCGCATATTCGCCAAGCCTGAAGCCGAACCCGGACGCTCGGGAACTCTGACCAAAGTTGACGTCAACGTAGGTGATGCACCGACAACTGTCGAAGGTTATGGCGAATCCACTGGCGGAGTCAGCCTGGCAGATGCGGGCGTGATCGTCTCTGGTGGACGTGGTGTCTCCAATAACCCCAATCTGACTCCCCCAGATGGGATGAGCGACGACGAAGCAGAAGTCTGGCGAGCCCAGCAGGGCTTTGCGCTGATCACAGATTTGGCGGGTGTCCTCAATGCCGCTGTTGGCGCCTCCCGCGCAGCCGTGGATGCGAATTATATCCCCTATGCCAACCAGGTTGGACAAACCGGTAAGGTCGTCAGCCCCGACCTCTATATCGCCAATGGCATTTCTGGTGCCATCCAGCACCTGGCCGGTATGCGCAACTCCAAGGTCATCGTAGCGATCAACAAAGATCCCGATGCTCCCATCTTCAAAATGGCGCGCTATGGCGTGGTTGGTGATCTCCACGAGATCGTTCCCGCGCTGACCGTTGCGATGAAAGCAAAACTCGGTAAGTAAGATTAACTTCCTGACCAAAAATCACCCTTGGAAATCAATCAAGGGTGATTTTTTATTACTGATGCAGTTTTTTGATTTAATATCCATCCCAAAATTATCCCGTAGTGGCGGCTTTAGTCACCCTTTACGGCTGAAGCCGTTACTACAAAAGAATTTTAGGACAGGTTCTAAATAAATCCTTTGGATCGTGGTTATACAATAATTAAATTATCGCTTCGAGATAAACCAACTCGGATTTTCCCCCGGAGCGGCAACCTGAATCACCTCGTTGGTCTCCAGATCAAAGATTCGAATTTGCGAAGGGGCCTGGGTGCTGGCAACAGCATACGCCCGGTACAGGAGATAGCGTCCATCCGCTGACCAAGCCACAGGTCCATGCGTGGTTTCGGTGTCGCTGGTCAGGGGCCGGGCTTCACTCCCATCCGGACGACTGACCCAAAGTTGGTCTCCGCTGGGAGGTCGGGAAAGAGTCCACTCTCCGCGGGAAAACGAGATCCATTCTCCATCTTTTGACCAGGTGGGATTAGTATCATCAAAATACTCCTCAGAGGGCAAAGCCTGAAGGCTGCGATCCTGCAAATCAAATAATGAAATCTTGCTGAGATAAATATCACCGACAAATTGCAAATCGGCCTGCAAAAAATGCATGGCGTTGGGTGACCAGGCTGCCGCCGAGCCGATCTCGGTTGGGAGGGTTTGGCGTTCTCCGGTATCAAGGTTATAAATTTGGATTTCCAGGGGATTGGCAGAGGTATAACTCAACCAGTTTCCATCAAAAGACCAGCGCGGATTATAAGCAGGCATTTGGGCATCCTGAAAAACAGGCTGAGGCTCTTTTGTATTGAGATCCAGCCACCACATGGAGGGGATTCCCAAATAAGCTTGCTCATCCCCAAACTCGAGACGGCTATAAAGAATCTGCTCCTGATTCGGTGACCAAAGAATATCCGAACAGGATTCTTCAGCACAGCTCAGGATGTGTTCCGGCTCCGATATATCCGCATTCCAAAACCAGAGTTCAGAGCCTTTCTTACCATCGGGGGTGGAATAGATCAGACTTCGTCCATCAGGTGAAACGCTGTAGCTCCAGACTCCATTTTTACCATCAGTAATTTGCCGTGCTTCACCCCCTGAAGCCGGGATAAGGAAAAGCTGTTTATGATATGCCTCATCAATCGCGAGATATATAACCTCAGCTTTCTCAAGATCAAAATCACTGGAGCTTCCAAGGTATAAAATACCAGGTGGGAATTTATTGATCGCACTGACACTCAGGGCTGCTCCAAGCCCCAACACAACCAATGCACTGATGACGGGAACAATATATGAAACACGGCTAAACCATTGAAGGCGGGAAAATATTTCTTTGCCTCGCACCATGACGATCCCGATCAGGATCAATACAACCGCCAGCCCTAAACTGAATGAAACGATCAGCCCTAGCCCAAAAGCGATCCGGTTAATCGTCACCGCGATCAACAGGATGGCAATTGCATCCGGGCAGGGAACCAGACCGCCACTGATTCCCAGGGCGATCAGTGAACGCCAACTTATCCCGGAGAGCGGATTTGCTGCCACGGCGGCTACTCCTCGAGGCACAGGAATGGCACCAAATTGCGAAGGATCATGGCTGTGAGCTGGCCCCGGTTCGCTGATATTTTCATCCAGCACGAGGCGAACTCGGTTCTCAGATTTTTCGATCCGCTTTGGGGAGGGATTTTGATTTCTACTTTTACGCTCTATGTAAAAATCCCGCAATCTTGGGACAAGGAGCGCAATCCCCAAAACAAGAATCAACACCCCGGAGATCAGCTCCAGTGTCGGGAAAATTTGCGCCGGCATAAAATATTGCGAAAGGGAGAGAGTCGCCAAACCCAGGGCAAAGACAGAACCTGTATGCACCAGCGTGACCAATAGCCCTAAAACTATGGCGTGATATGCCTTCCCTTGCGAACCAACCAGATATGCAGCGACAATCGTCTTTCCGTGCCCGGGACTGAGCGCATGCAGGGCCCCAAGAAGCAAGGCAATTACATAGGCTGCCATAAATAGAAGCGGAGAAATATCCGGTGTACGCAAAAAGCCTTCGAGAATTGCCAGAAATCCCTGTTGATTCTCGGCCTGCCTGGCAGCTTCTTCAGCCGCCGCACCCAGTCCCAGAGCCTCCACCACAGGTGGAATGGAGGGCTGGCCGCTCTCCCAGAAACTCTCACCATCGTTGATATTCTCCCCGAAAGTTACCTTCAAAAAACCATTATCCTGCTCGGGTGCAGCAAAACTGATCCCCTCTTCGGTATTGATCGTGTACCAGTTCAGGCTGTTTTGGCTATTAAATTCATTCAGCAAAATCAGCTCTTGTCCACCAGAATGATCTATGCCGGCGGGCCAATCGGTGTGCAGCTCGATCAGGATCTGCTCTTCACCGGCTCGGAGCAAATCCAGCTCATCAGGCCATGAAACGGAAGCAAGCTCAAAACTCAGAGAGATATCGTCGAGTTTTACAGAAAAACCCTTCAAGAGCGGAGCAATCCAACTTTCCGCCTCCTCCACCGAAATCGAATCATCCCCATTACCATCCGCCTCCTGCCAAATCACATGAGTCACAATTGGCCCGGGCATAAAGCTCCACAAAATCTGCATATCCTTTGCTGAAAGATTGACCGCAATCGTGTGAAAATACATATCGGCAGGATGTGCCTGAGCGGTTTGCGGCATTAAAAGAGAGAGAATAAATGCTGCAAATAAAAATGGCTTGATCAGTTTTTTCATAAAGAGCGTGAGGTTATTTTACGAAGGACGGCATATCTCGAGGCCGCCCGCGCCAAAATTCCGGATCTGCGAGTCTGTGCCACCCCCTGACGGATAACCGCCCGCAATTCTTCCGGACCCTCAAATTGCGGGAGCGTTAAAGTAGCGCGTCCCAACTCGAAAAGCGAGTGCGCGTCTGAGCCCACCGTTGAGGCGACACCGTGCCTGGCGGCAAACTCATCTGCCTGATGATTCATGTCTGGCAATAAACAGCGCGCGTTGAAGGTTTCAATCGCATCGATGAACGGCAGAATTTCCAGCAGATCGCCCTCCTGCCAATGTCCACGGCGGGTGGAATCAAAAGGATGCGAAACACTGATAAAGGCTCCCTGCTCCTTCAAACGCCGGATGGCGTCCTGTGGCGATAGCCCCGCCGGAATTTCCTCGGTAACGTACGCAGCCAGGAGCTCTCCCTTCGTCGTCATAATTTCTTCTCCGACAATGACCAACCCTGGAGCCATCTTTTGCGCTTCCACCGCCCCGGCAATGGTATTATGATCCGTGATAACAATACGATCGATCCCCTTGCGAATACAAGTCTCAACGAGTCGAGCTGGTGCAACGAGGGAATCTTTTGAATAAATGGTGTGACAATGGAATTCTATACTTATCATAATTGTCAATTCAGATATGCTTGACAAGCATATTCCCTAATTATATACTTGCAGAGTTAGTAACATGCACTAACGAGGAAGAGGGATTTTTAAAAGAGATGATGGCCAGGCTATGACAGAGAATCAAATCCTTTTACAAACACTTATAAACAATATTTTGAGTGAGCCAATTCCCCTGATTGTAGCTCTCTTTATCCTCACTGCCTACTGGGCTTATAAAGCCATACCAATTATCCGAGATAAAAAGGCTTCCAACAGGAAGTATCTAAAAATTATTTCGTACGGAATACCCTTAGTCTCCTTGGTCGGGTTTGTTCTTTTTACAGAAGTCATGGGGATAGCAGCAAGTCAATATGAATTCACATCCTATATGACCGTTGATTTAATCCGCTGGCTTTTCATTTACGCCGTCGTACTTCCATTGGTTTTTATCATAACATTTAAGTCCAGCAAATTTAAAAGTACACTCATTGCATTTTTTCATTTATCAATACTGTTATTGGGTTGGGTGCTTGGAAAATGGTTCGGCATCATAATATATTCAGTGCCGCTTATTGCAGTCTTTTATTTCCTGCTCTATAGCTTGGCACAAGTTATTTTCCCATCATTCGAATTGGAGAATAACGAAGAAAGTAAAAAGGCAAAACAAAATAAATTCCGGGCATTTTTTTGGTATATCTGGGGAGGGCATTATCCGTTTTGGGTGGCCAAAGATAGCACAAGTCGAGATATGGACAAGCGAATTTCCAGCAGAAAATTAAACAAATATAGCAAACCTGGAATAGCCTGGTCTCATTCCCATCAGGTTGTCGGGCTGTCCTTTGGGGCTCAATTTAACAAAGTTGACGGACCAGGACTTTTATTTCTCAGACGTGGCGAACATCCTATTGCTGTGATTGATTTGAGAAAACAAGTAAGAATTGTTTCGGATCTACAAGCCGTTACACAGGATGGCATTTCAATTAGTGCAGCATTATTCACATCTTTCAAGATCGATGATTCAAATTGGAAAAAATGGGATCGGGAATTTCTACACGAAATCTGGCGAAAAGCTCCGATTCTTCAAAAAGGAACTGAGCTTGACCAAAATCTTGATAGCAGCTACCCATATTCATCTGCCCGAGTTCACGCTGCACTAAGTGCAACCAGCATGGAAACGTCTTCAGCACCGGAAGAAAATGGCTCAAATATTTATTGGGATGAGATTGTGGTCCAACGTGTAGAAAGGGAAGCCCGTCTTGCGCTATCTGAACGTACTCTTAATGAGCTGTGGACACCGCGAGATGATCGCAGGGGAGCCAGTGCCCTCGATGAAATAGAAAAAGTAATCATCGAGCGGGTTACGCCACGTTTACATGATTTGGGAGTGAAAATCATAAAAACAAGTGTGGTTGGATTCAATATTCCAGCAGAAGATCCCATTCGCAAGCAACTTATTCGCTCCTGGTTGGGTGCCTGGGAGCAAAAAACACAGAGTGTTATTCAAGATGGTAAAACAGAGGCCGAGATGTCACGAATCATGGCCCAAACATCCACCAGTGATACGTTTATGCAATCCATCGTGGGCAGTTTAAAAAAGGCTCGTGAACTTGATCCCAAATTACCAAAGCAAGTAGTTGCGCTAAATTTCATCTCTACGCTTGAACGACTACTGGAAAACTATGATCCCGAGGATGAAGATAACTCATCCTTGTGGAGAGAAATCCTGTTACGTAAACGCCGAGGCGACTAACTATGACTGGATCCCGCATTTTGGAATTATTATCTGATCTTTTAGTTGCCTTGATTCCTGTGATAGCAGCATTTTTTTGGATCAGATATTTGATCAAACGCAGTATAGATTTGACCAGAACTTTTTATGGATTACCGGAGAATTATGAAGTTTCTTCGCTACTATTTCAGAGAATATTCCCGGAATTATTAGATGGGTTAACACGTCTTCCAATTATCAGAGTAGGCAAGGTGGGAGATTTGGCCGAGAAACACTGGTCACGCTGGCTTGGGGGACCAGCAAAATTGATGATTTTCGATGGTGTTGCCCTTTATCTGGAAAAGGGAAGTAAGTTTTCTCGAGTTGTCGGTCCTGGTTTACCAATGCCCTTTCTCGAACGGAATGAAACCATCAAATTAGCCATTGATTTACGCCCACAGGTAGTAACCAGGAAAGGAATAAAAACCTGGACAAAAGACGGTATCGAGGTCCAATTTATTGTGCGTGCTGAGTTTCAGATTGCATCCAGTGATGAGGCAAGGCAAAACTCAGTCATCCTTGAAGAAAGTAAGGGTGCAACCAATCTCAGGTTTCCTTACGATGCCAAGGCTGTAAAGCGGGTTGTTGAAAGCATTGCAGTTGAATATAACAATGAAACAAAAATGTCTTCTGAAAGATCCTGGGAACGCAGCGCACTGAGAACTACGGTCGGCAAAATAAAGGCGTATATTGCAGGACACTCTATTGATGAACTTCTCCTGCTTGACGTGAATTCTCCTCAACTATCCTCGTTCCAGGTATCTGATGAGCTCCTTGTGAGCATCAATGAAAGCCTGTTTATTGATGGCTCCCAGATTCTTAGTTTGCAGATAAAAGAATTCCTTCCCGTAGATCAGGAAATTTCTGATAAACAACAAAAATACTGGGAAGCGAAAAGAGAAATTATCAACATGGCAAGGGTTGGGGAGACCAAAGCTGAGGGGATTCGCGCAAAACAACGCGCCCGAACGATTGCCCAACAAGATCTATTAAACTCCCTGATTGAAAA
>JACNJN010000163.1:0-5197 GCA_014382535.1 Candidatus Desulfolinea nitratireducens
TCCCACCGGCAGCGTTTGTTACGATCATTATTTCTGCGCCCAGGCGCTGCATAACGCGTACCGGCAAGGTGACCTGGCTCATGGTATAGCCTTCGTAAAAATGGATACGCCCTTGCAGCACAAAGACATCCTGACCTTCAAGTTGACCAATTACAAGACGGCCTGCATGTCCTTTTACAGTAGAAACAGGCCAATGAGGCAGGTCACCAAAAGAAATTGAGACTGCATTTTCAACCGATTCCGCCAATCCATTTAATCCTGAACCCAGGATCATTCCTATACGTGGCCTGGTTTCTACACGTGCGCGAATCGCTTCAACTACTTCGTCAATTTCTTTGATGGTTAAATTATCTTGCATAAAACCTCTATTATTGTGGAGATTAGTACTATCACTGATAGCAGCGCAAATTATATCAGAGAAAGCCTTGCCGGATTTTTAGACAAGGAACTGACATGCGAAGAATCTTTCAGTTCATCTCATTGACAGCGCACACGTTTCCCATTATAAGGGAGGCCATGAATGTCAAAAAACTCTTGCCTGGACTATGGATTCTTGCCCTGCTAAGCGCGTGTAATTTCAGTCCCAACTCGATTCTGGGACCAACCGCGACTCCCAGCCTGACTCCATCTCCAAGCATCACACCCTCCCCTACACCGACGATTACCCCATCCCCAATTCCGACGTTAATCCCCCTGGCCCGCGTCCACAATGGAGAACAGGCGCTCGGCAACGGAGATTACGATCTTGCTCGCGCAGAATTTCAAACCGTCGTCAATTCATCTTCAGATAATCAGCTCCGCTCGGCCGCACTTTGGGGATTGGTTCGCGTCAACTATGAAGACGAACACCCCTATGAAGCAGTCGCTTTTGCAGAACAACTTTCTACTGAGTACCCCGAATCGCCTTTTCTTGCTTATGCGCATTTTATAGCAGGTAAAGCAAACGCAAGCATTAACCGTCACCAGGCAGCTGTTGAATCCTATGCTGCTTATCTCAATTTACGACCAGGCTTGTTAGAATATTATGTTGAGGAATTACGTGGAGATTCATTTGTTGAAATGGGAGATTTTTCAGGCGCGCTTGACGCCTATCAAGCCGCTCACCAGGCATCACGCCTCGATGACGGAATCAATTTAGAGGTAAAGATCGCTACCAGCAAAGCCGCAATGGGAGATTATTCAGGCGCGCTTGCAGATTACGATTCAATCACAGAGCAAAGCAATAACGATTTCATCAAAGCACAGATGGATTATTTTGCCGGCTTTGCCCACCTGATGCTTGGTGAAACAGAAAGTGGCTACGCACGCTATTTGCACAGTGTTGAAAATTACCCTCTGGCCTATCACTCTTATATTGCCCTGATAGAGTTGGTTGCAGCAAACATCCCCGTGGATGATTTCAACCGTGGGTTGACGGACTATGCAGCAGACCAATATGATGTTGCCCTGCTCGCTTTTGACCGCTATATTTCCGCAAATCCCGAAAGCGATGGTTCAGCACAATATTATCGCGCTAAAACTCTCTATGCACTCGGGCGTTATGATGAGGAAGTTGCCGCATGGAGTGAATTTATTGATAAATACCCGGAACATCGGTATTGGGTGGATGCCTGGGAGGAGAAATCTTATACCCAATGGTCTGATCTCAATCAGCTTCAGGCTGGCAAACAAACCCTGCTCGATTTTGTTTATGCAGTACCAGGGCATCCTGAGGCCCCTCGCCTTTTGATGGATGCTGCCCGTCTGATGGAGCGAAACGATGAAACCGATGAGGCTATGGACCTTTGGTTACGCCTTGCAGATGAATATCCAGGAAGCAATCTCGCTCCTGAAGCGTTATTCCTGGCCGGAATTGTATCTTACCGAAATAGTGACTATGCGCAAGGCCTAACCTTCTTTCAAAGGGGCTTACTTCTTTCAACCTCTGCAGCTGAGGATCAAGCCCGCATTTATCTGTGGATTGGAAAATCCCAGAAAATTTTAGGTGAGGAAGAATTTGCAAGGGATGCCTGGCAACAGGCACAATCTGCCGATCCGACGGGGTACTATAGTGAACGAGCCCGTGATCTTTTAATAAGTACCGAGCCATTCTCCCTCCCCTTTATTTACTACCCCCAAATGGACCTCGCCACAGAGCGGGCTGAGGCCGCCTCCTGGCTCAGGATCACCTTCAACCTGCCTCCGGATACCAACCTTGATGACCCCGGACCTCTTCTCCAGGACATTCGTCTCCAAAGAGGTCGGGAGTTCTGGGAAATGGGCCTCAACAATGAAGCCCGCTCCGAGTTCGAAAGTCTGCGTGCAGATGTGAGTGAGAGCGCGGAAGATAGCTTCCGGCTGGCAAATTACATGCTCGATTTGGGCCTTTATCGTCCTGCCATCTTCGCCGCGCGACAGGTTTTAGATCTGGCTGGAATGGACACCCACGCGGAATCGCTTCACGCGCCGATTTATTTTAGCCATATCCGCTACGGAACCTATTACAGCGATCTTGTAAACCCTGTCGCTGAGGAAAATAATTTTCACCCTCTTTTTATCTACAGCATAATGAGACAGGAGAGTCTCTTCGAGGGTTTTGTCCACTCGGCAGCTGATGCGCGAGGCTTAATGCAAATTATCCCGTCAACCGGAGCAAATATCGCCAGTTCACAAAATTGGCCCAGGGAATATTCTGCCGAAGATCTTTATCGCCCCATTGTCAGTGTTAGATTCGGGACATGGTACCTTGAGAGCAACCGCGATTTATTGAACGGCGATCTGTACGCCACCCTTGCTGCCTATAATGGCGGCCCTGGTAACGCCATAGAATGGCAGGCCCTCTCTAATGGTGATCCGGACTTGCTTCTCGAAAGCACCCGTTTTACCGAAACAAGGAACTATATCAGGGCGATATATGAAACATATAATATTTACAAATCAATTTATGGCAATTCGCCCTAATATCCACCCTAAAATTATCCCGTAGTGGCGACTTTGGTCGCTCTTTTCGGCTGAAGCCATTAAAACAAAAGAATTTTTGGATAGGTTCTTTGTAAATCTGTGCTTTGTTTTATAAAGAAAAGACCTGATTATTAAGATCAGGTCTTTGTTATGTAGCAGTTCAATGGCCACTGTTTCAGCTAATCAAGACTCTTACGAATTAACCTCGTCATAGTAATCGCGTCCAGGCCTAACACAGAAAGTATCTTGTCACGTCCTGTATTTCCAGCAACAACAGCCACCTTTGATTTTGGAACACTCAATACATCTGCGAGCAATTGTATCAGTGCTTCATTATCATCCCCATTTTCGGACGCCGCAGTTACATGGACTTTAACTGTTCCGTTTTCCATTATTCCTGCAATAGCGTTTTGACCAGCCTGTGAGGTTAGCCGTATAGCCAATGCCGAACCTACCTTGCCGTCATGCAATTTATATTTACGAGAAACCATCATTCACCTCAAAGCAATGCGGACAAAAAATTGATCAGAGCCCAGGATATTGCCCTGATCAAAAAGTATAAGATCAAAGGACTCAGATCAAACATCCCCACCAACGGTACAACCTGCCTGATTGGCATCAGCATCGGATTGATAATCCGATCGATGGTTTGCCTCACCGTGTGGAACGGGGACATAAAATATGATAACACAACCGATGCAATAAGCAACAAAACCAGAAGTTGTGCTGCGATATTTATCAAGTTGATCAAAATAACGATCATTAATCCTCCAAAATTAAACTGGGCGAGATCCGAGAATGGCCTGACCCACCCGGACAATAGTTGCCCCTTCTTCTATAGCAACCTGGAAATCACCGCTCGTCCCCATGGATAGTTGCTCCCATTTAACTTGCGGATACAGGACTGAAAGGTAATCCCGCAACCCCCGAAGCTGACGAAAATATGGGCGAGCCAATTCCGCATCTCCAAAAAAGGGGGGCATTGTCATCAACCCCTGAACTTCAAGATTTTCCAAGGCAAGCAGAGCTTCCAGATCGGGAAGAAAATTGTCCCAGAGAGATTCATCTGAGGCTTGCCAGCCGAACTTGCTCCCCTCCCCACCGACATTAAACTCCAGTAAAACGGGAAGTTTGCGCCCAAATTCGGCAGCAAAACGATCAAGTCGACGGGCAAGCTTTAAGCTATCCAGGGAATGTAAAAGGGCAAAATGCTCAGCCACCAGGCGCGCCTTACGGCTCTGCACGTGACCGATCATATGCCATTCTACCTTATTTCCAATCTTGAGAACTTGCTGTTTACTTACAGCTTCTTCCGGATAATTTTCCCCGAATATCTTCACGTCTGCGGCGATAGCCGCTTCAATGACCGAGACAGGCTGCTTCTTCGTCACGACAAGTAATTGAACAGACTCTGGAACCCGTCCAGCGATGCGAGCAGCATCCACAATCTGCGCTTGGATCTTAATATAACGTTCGCGAATTAATTCAACGATAGAATCGTCAACCACAATAATTTTCTCCTGGTCTTTTAGGAAACCTGATCATACTCCAGGTTGGCCTTATACATTCTACCGATTCAATCCGATCAAGGCACCAAATCGCCCTGTTTTTCCTTTTTCACCACGATGAGAGAACCAGTCTTTGGGATGACAGACCGTGCAAATATTTGCGCTTTCGATATGGTCAACACCCGCTCTTTCCAACTGGATACGATTTGCAGCCCACATATCGAAATGTCTGCGTTCGCCCACTTCGGGCAGAAGGGATTCAGCGTCCTTACCAAAGGCATCATGGACCTGCTGAATAACATCTTCCCCAATTTCGTAATGATCGGGGCCAATCGAGGGGCCGATCGCCGCCTGAATATTTTCAGGCTTTGAGCCATATTTCTCTCGCATTGCGTTAACCGCTGCGGTTGCGACTCCGCGCACGGTTCCCATCCAACCGGCATGGGCTATGCCAATTACACCCCGACTCGCATCGACAAAAAGGAGAGGTGTGCAATCGGCAAATCGCATAAACAGACTTACCTCAGGTCGATCCGTAAAGATGAGATCCGCTTTGTCTTCGTGCTCATTTGGCTGACGCGGTTCACTGGCGAAAGATACTGCGGTACCGTGAACCTGCCAAACGTCGAAAATAGATTCGGTGTCTCGTCCCAGCACGCGAAACGAGCGAATGCGGTTTTTTCGCACATTTGCCAGATCATCCCCCACAGTTCCGCCAACATTAAGAGAATCCCATGGCACAGGGCTTA
>JACNJN010000163.1:5584-11265 GCA_014382535.1 Candidatus Desulfolinea nitratireducens
ATCAGCAACCAAAAGATCCAGTGTAAGGGTGGAATGCGGCGTCCGGTAATCCAGAAAATGAGTGCAAAAAGAAACATGGCACCATAAATTGCCATATCTCGTTCACAGAGCGCCATTTTATAACCAACCTCTGCGCTACCCCGATAGGCGCGTGCTTCCCAGCGGGCATTCCCATTGGCCTCATGCAAATGAAAAATCCCGGTTGCGGACTCAAAATCCACAAGGCCTGTCTCTCCTCCGGTCAATCCCGTTTCACGGAGGGGATAATAAGGCTGCTCTCCGAACAGAAAGAATGAGCGGAAACCAAATTGATGACAAAGAGGGCTGTACATTTTGTAAATAATACTGGCAGGGCCTGTAGCACCTGCCTTCATTAGAACCGGAGCAAGGACAGGGAGGCCAACATAAAGGAAGAGAAGCAAGGTGAAAACCAGCATGTACTGGCGGGAGAACCAGAATGAGAATTTATCCCCACCTGAAACAGTTTGCCCACGCTTGGACCGCCTTCGGTATCCTTCATCGCCTACTTTTTCAAGTTGTTCCTCGCGATCAATGGCAGCTCCGATGGTCATCGCCAAATCTTTTCGGTCGATGGGTGCGCTGAGACTGTAGGGTCCAACTTCAACCACAGGAATTTTTTCGCCATAGGTCGTTACAAGTGAGGGATCGGCATCTATATCCACTTCGATAAGACGATGGGGGTATTGCTCCTGGAGAGACGCGAGATCTTCCCTGGTTACATCACAAAGATGGCAATTTTTTCTCGTATAAAGCGTTAGATCAACCATTAGTTCTCTACAGCCCAAAATCTACAAATGTGCCGTAGCGAGCGAGCAATTCAAAGGTTCCCGAAAAAAGCATGATCCCGACAATGATGAGAATTATACCCATTGCGATTTCCACATAATGCATTGCCTTGCCATATTTACGCAAGGTTTCACCTACCCAGCCAATACCCAGAGCCGCGATCAGGAAGGGGATCGCCAATCCGGCCGAATAGGCGGTCAGCATGACTGCTCCCTGCGATACGTCACCACCGTTGATGGCAACGGTCAGGATCGCTCCCAAAACCGGGCCGACGCATGGGGACCATCCGGCAGAGAAGAAAACACCAAGCATTCCCGATGAGAGATAGCCCCATTTTGGGTCGGGGAGAGACTGGACACGGGTATCATATTCAAGGAAGGGAATCCGATAAACGCCGATCATATGCAGTCCGAAAATGATCACCACGATCCCACCGATCTTCGCCAACCAACCACGGATATCATAGAGTAAGCCACCAAAGGCTGAGGCAGCGACACCCAATAAAATAAAGACCACGCTAAAACCAATGACAAAAGCCAGGCCGTGGGTAAAAGTAATAAAACGGCTATTTTTGCCGCCTTCACCTCCTGCAGCGCGTCCGCTCAGATAGCCGACATAAGCCGGGACCAGCGAAAAGACACAGGGGGAAAGAAAAGAAGCCAGTCCGGCTAAAAATGCCAGGCCTAGGGTAATATTTGACAAATCCATTGAAATACCTCGTTCTAATTGATAAATAAAAGTTACTGGTTATAAAGTACGCTGAACAACTTCTACCTTTGTTCCGTGATCAGGCCAGGCCAGGCTTATTTCACTATTTTCCAGGGATACATAGGGCGTGGTCCAGCGAAAAATCCATTTTGCATCCTCTGCACAGACGTTTACACAACCGTGAGAGCGGCGTGTGCCAAAATCATTATGCCAAAATGTGGCATGAATTGCGATCCCGTCTCCATTCATAAAAAAGGGCCACCCGACAGCAGGGGTATCATATCCAGACCTGCCTTCCTGGGCAGAAGCGCCCATGGGGATAGACATCAATTTCCGATGCGGGTTATAGCCTCCAGCGGTGGTGCGGTAACTTTCGCTGTCATAGCCAGTAGAGACGCGACAAAAAAATACTTCTCTTTCTCCCTCAAAAGCTGAAAGGGTCTGATAGGTTGTATTGACAATAATATGTTTTTCCACGGGATCCACATCAGGATGGATAGGCGCAATATCCTCAGGGGTTAATGGGTAAAGCCCGGTTGCCTCCATCCAAAAAAGATCACCATAGCCATATTTTTCATTCAGTCGATATAGCACCTGACCCGAATCAGTTGTCCTAACCTGATCAACCCACCCAACCTGTCCATAATACAGGCGCGGGATAAAATTATTGGCAACACTGTCCTTATACCAACCTGCACGTGCGGGCGGATTCGCAATGATCAAATCGACATAGGGAACGGTGACCTCCACCCAGAAACCTGTTTTTCCCGCCGGCATAGACACAAGGGGGGTATTCGGTAAATTACGAACAGGCTGCAAGTCGGGCGCATAGACATATCCCTCAGGTGTTTCAACCCATCTTTTACTGGTCGATTTTGCGCCCCCAACCACCTCACGCAGCCAGACTACAAGCTCATCTTCGGGTAAGTCACGCACCGTAGGCGCTGCGGGGTCAGGCTCGGACTTGATTGCCGTTGAATAATAAGTTGGAAATATGGATGCTCGCCCCAAAAACTCGCCTTCCGGGAATTGGTATCTACCAGAAGGGATGATTCCTGCAAAGGGGCGAAACGCCATGGCCCCCAGGCTGGCTCCCGTTAGTTTAAGAAAATCTCGTCGAGAAAATTTTTCCATTTCATTCACCTGCTATCAACCACTAAAAGACCGCAAAAAGGATACCACATAGAGATTAATTTTTTAAGAAGGTCGCTAAGGAACGCCAACATTCCTTGCTAACCCGATGGCCAATCTCCGCCTGACAAAACTGGACCTCTGCCCCTGCGTTCTCCAAAAACTCGATCGAGGCACGTCCACGTTCAATGGAGATCAATTCATCTTTTGTGCCATGCGCCCAAAAGAAACGAATATCTTCCAGCAATCCGGGGTGGAGCAGTCTTTCTACACCTGAGGGAACAAAGCCAGAAAGCACGGCAACCTTTCCGACACGGGCAGGATGGAGTGCGACCAGGGTAGCTGCCAAAGCTCCACCCTGGCTAAAGCCGACCATGTCAAAAGTCGGAGATGTTATTGAAAGGGAGGCAGACCAATCGTCAACGAGGGAGACGAGGGCGTCGGCGGCAAGACTCAACTCCTCCAGCGTCGGCGATCCCCAGGTTCCGGGTTTCAACTCTCGCCACGAGTATCCGCCCTTATCCGGTGGGGCAGAATAAGGGGCACGTGGCGCGATGATCGAATAACTGGAAAAAATATTTTGGGTAAAAGTCCACATCGAATTTTCGTCACCTGTCCAACCATGGAGAAGCAACAATACTCGAGAGGGATCATCTAAGCTCGGGCTAACGCGAAAGGTCCAGCCGAATTGATCCAGAAGATTGGTATTAGTCTCGATTTGCACGTTTCACAATCCAATTCAATATAATCATTATTATGACAATCAGAATAATCGGGGCAAGGCCAGCCAGAAGACAGGTCAGACCCATCAGCGCGGCGGTTTTTCCATAGATCAAATAGATCAACCCGTCGCCAACAATAAAGAGAAGGAGAAAAGCACCTACGCCAAGCTGAACGCTGGTTTGTCTGGCATATTCCCGTAAATCTCGGCTCATGACCTGTTCCTACCAAATAATTCCTGCACGAAATCCCATGGGCGGCGTGTAATCCGGGCCAACTCAGGCAGAATAATTTCAGTAGCTTCCTCACCCAGACGGACAATATCGGCTACAACAACCTGATCAAGCATGCCGATCTCTCCCACCGCCGGGCGTATGAGAATATCAGGCGGTTCGCTTTTCAACCGCAACTCGGTAATTGACCGGTAGCTCATATCAACTGATTGCAAGAAAATATTCATTGCCTGCGCAATATTCATTCGCGAGAGTCTGCGAGTGATCAATTCGGGGATCGCAGAAGAAAAGGATTCCGGTAAGTGATAGAGTGTTGCTGGCGAAAGCGACGAAGAAAGTGCCACTGCTACCACGGGAAGCCCTGGCGCCAATTCTCGCGCCAAAGAAACCGGGACCGGGTTAAGCACGCCGCCATCCACAAGATAATGCCCATCCAATTCGATAGGCGGGAAAATTCCCGGGATGGCAATTGTCGCCAGGATCGCATTCTTGAGCGTGCCTGTCTGTATACTAACCTCGGCGTTCCTGTGCAGATCAGCAGCCGTCAGCGCGCAGGGAATACGCGCATCTTCAAAGGTTTTTTCACCGAGTACTTCATCCAACCAACGATGGACCTTGCCAATCCCAAATAGACTTGGTTGGGAATGAAGCCCCAGATGATAGAGTTTGCTTTGATCGACCGCTGCAAAAAGAGTTTCTATCTCATCGGGCGAATAGCCGGCTGCATAAATGGCGCCAACCAGGCCACCAAAGCTTGTTCCGGCCACCGCAGCGATATGGTAACCTTCCTGCTCCAATCGGCGCAATACGCCAATATGCGCATTCCCTTTTGCGCCGCCGCCACCCAGGGCGACTGCAATTTCTTTCATCCAATAACCTTCTTTCACTGAGAAATCATCTCACAAACAGGATTATACTCGTGGAAGAGACTTATCACAAAGATGTGGTGGAATGATGAAATCTTTCGTTCAATAATATACCCTCCCTCGCCCTTTAACACGAAAAGCACGAAAAGAGCGAAAATGCAAACATCTTGGAAACTTTCGCAAAATTCGTATCTTTCGTTCATTCGCATTGAAAAAAAACGTAACGAAGCTTTTGTTTAGCATCCAAATAACTAGCTCCACTCGCAAGGTAAAATATCATCTCCAAGATTAAGTTTCTTGAAATCCATCGAAGTTTCATTCGTGTTTAAAGAGCCGCAACCCAACACATCCAGAGTAAATAAACTTCTCCCATGTTACAATCCCAGCGTGAATATTAAAATTGTAGCCACCAATCGCAAAGCGAAATTTGAATACTTCCTCCTCGATCAATTTGAAGCTGGACTCTCCCTAAAAGGTTCAGAAATCAAGTCGATTCGAGCGGGACAAATCAGCATTAAAGAAGCCTATATCCGTGTGGATGGCAGTGAAGCCTGGCTGATGGAAGCCCATGTTTCACCCTACATTGAAGCCAATCGCTATAACCATGAACCGCGTCGCCCGCGTCAATTATTGCTGCATAAAAGAGAGATCCGAAAGCTAAGAGATTCCGTCCGTAAAAAGGGATTGACGATCATCCCGACCAAGGTCTATCTCAAAGGCGGACGCGCCAAGGTCGAGATCGCTCTCGCCCGCGGCAAAAAACTGCATGACAAACGACAAACCATCGCCAACCGGGAAATTGAGCGTGATCTAAAAAGGCAAGTGCGAGACGGGGAGTAAAGATGAGTACATCAACCATCGGGGGCATCAATCTTCTCCCCACCCATGAAAAGCGGGAAATCTACAGAAGCATCATCCCGGACGAGCTGCTCGAACGCTACGAACTCAACCCCTATCTTTCCGATATTCAGGGCCGCTCGCTCCTAAATCTCAAGGCCAGGCCTGGCAGTTCAAGTGTTGAAATCTCTCTTTATCACGAATACGGTTTCCGCGATCCGATTCTCTATGGTCATCTGGCCGACACAATGAACGGTCAAATTCATATCCTGCTTTATATTTTGAATGACCCCGCTTCTCCACGCTTTGATGTGGACGTGATGCCCGATGGAGAGCCGACCAGGTTTGGGACATCCCGGCGCAACCTCGAAGCGGAGCG
>JACNJN010000076.1:0-9503 GCA_014382535.1 Candidatus Desulfolinea nitratireducens
AGAATAGATTATCCGCATTTTGACTCCATAACTGATTCTTTTGATCAATACACCTTGACTGAGGAGGGTGATTCTGGTAATATCCACCTACCGAACGGTCGGTAGGTTTATTATGATGACTAAAGATCAAATTCTTGATGCCGCTGCACAAATATTCCGCATAAAGGGATATCACGCAACCTCCATGCAGGATATTGCTGGCGCGGTCAACCTGCAAAAGGGCAGTCTCTATCATCACGTTTCCAGCAAGCAGGAGATATTGCTTGAGTTGTTGGATCATGCATTGGAGTTGCTCACAGCAGAGATCCTCCTCGTGGCTGAAAATGAGGAGTTATCACCAAGTGAAAAACTTCGACAAATGATGCTCTCCTATCTCAAAGCACTCACGGATCATATTGACCTGGCCTCCGTTCTTTTGATTGAGCACCGCTCATTGGACACTGATCTACACGCGCGGCATGTCCCCAATCGCGATCGCTTTGAAGCTCTTTGGCGTGAAGTTATTGCTGGTGGAATGGATTCCGGCGATTTTACGATAGCCAGAACCGCGCTTATCGTGCGTAATCTCCTTGGGGCAATGAACTGGATTATCACCTGGTATAAACCTAACGGGGAACTTTCTATCGAAGAAATCTCAGATCAAACAGCAACTCTTTTTCTCAATGGCCTGCGAGGTATCTAGATGCAAGCACTCCCGTCCACAAAAACCTCGCATACATTCGAAAAATTCACCACAAAAAATGGCGCTCGAATTTCCAGAATCCCGTTGGAAGCATTCCCGGGATTTTGGACTTACGCTTATCTTGTTATTGCGGATGATCACCGTGTCTTGATTGATACTGGCTCAGGTTTCGGTGATTGTAACGAACATTTACTCGAAGGATTTGATCGGGTGCGCACGGACGAGGGGCCTTCTGCCGCCATAGTGAACCTGACCCAGTTTTGGAGGAGGAGCAATGTATTCTTTTGAACCAAATGAAGAACAAAAAATGCTTATTGATGCTGTCAGTCGTTATGCAGAAAATGATCTGCGGGCATCAGCAGAGGAGGCCGAGGAAGGAAAAAAATTTCCGGATGGGCTGATTGAGAAGGGTTGGGAGATGGGGATTTTGCAAGCCTCGATCCCTGAGGTGTATGGTGGATTTGGGGAGTATTCCAGCGTGACTGGCGTCCTGGCCGCCGAAGAGTTGGCTTATGGCGATCTGGCTGGCGCAATGGCGGTAATGACTCCAAATCTCTTTGTGTTGCCAATTTTGTTGGCCGGCTCAGAAGAACAGAAGATGGAATTTATCCCCCCAGTGATCGAAATGGAATGGAAAGCCTTCACTGCCGCCTTGATCGAACCATCCTTTGATTTTGACGCGACCGATCTGAAAACGACCGCCACAGTTGAGGGTGATGATTATCTACTTTCCGGTCATAAAACCTACGTTCCCTACGCCGCTGAGGCCGAAGCGATGATCGTCTACGCCAATGTGGATGGATTGACGCAGGGTTTTATTGTCCCCGCGGAATCAGATGGTTTGGTAGTTGGCGAAGAGCGTAACAAACTGATGAGTCTGAATGCGTTGCCTTTCTACGACGTCAGACTGAATGATGTGCGCGTACCAAAGGCCAATCGGCTAGAAGGTGATTTTGAAGCAGCTTTGGCTGCAAGCCGTGTTGCCTTGGCAGCATTGGCTGTTGGTGTCGCAAAGGCCTCACTGGATTATGCAATTGAATATGCTAAAGAACGCGAAGTCTTTGGGGTTAAAGTTGCCCAAAAACAAGCCATCGCTTTCATGCTGGCAGAAATGGCAATGGAAATTGAAGCCAGCCGGATGTTGACCTGGGAGGCAGCCTGGAAGTTGGATAACGACAAGGATGATGCCTTCAAAGCGGCTTATCTGGCGGCGACAGGTGCAATCGACATGGTGATGATGGTCACCGATCGTGGCGTGCAGGTATTGGGAGGGCACGGCTATATCCGTGAGCACCCGGTAGAAAGGTGGATGCGCAATGGGCGTGGTTTCGCAACTTTCACTGGCCTGGCGATTGTCTAAAAACCTTCTCACCACAAAGAACACAAAGGAGCACGAAGATTAATATCTTTTTCCATTGTGTTACTTTCTGTTCTTCGTGGTAAGAGAATGAGGAGATAAATAATGACTATTGAATTTGAAACCCCGAAACCGATCGTGCAACAGCAATATGTCTTGAAAACTGTTGCCGATAATATGATGAGGCCTCACTCCCGTTACTTTGATGAAAATGAACAAGAAATTCCTTGGGACTACATCACCTTTATGCATCAGGCAATGAAAGCATCAGGAGCTGGTTCACTAGCTCCCAAAGAGAAGAAAAAGGAAGATCCAGGTAAGCCGAAACACCCGCCTATCAGTTACCAACTCCTGGCCCATATGATGGAGATCATCTCCTGGGGAGATGTTGGAATGTACCTGGTTACTCCGGGAGGAGGATTGGGTGCTGCTGCTGTTCAGGCTGCTGGTTCGGATGAGCAAAAGAAAAAATTCCTGGCGCGCTTCATGGGCGATAAACCGACATTCGCGGCAATGTGTATGACCGAAGCCGGTGCTGGTTCTGATACTTCTGCAATTCGCTCTACAGCTGTATTGGATAAGCAGACAAACGAATGGGTTTTGAATGGGGAAAAGATCTTTGTCACTGCGGGTGATAAATCATTGACCCAGTATGAGCAATCTGGAAAGGGCTTTGTTGTCATTTGGGCATCCATAGACCCGGAGGCCGGAAGGGCAGGAATGCGCTCTTTTGTTGTCGAAGCGGGGACACCCGGGATTAAAGTTTCCAAGAAGGAACATAAAATGGGAATCCGGGCCTCAGATACAGTTTCAATTGTCATGCAGGATTGTCGTGTCCCCTTTGAGAATATTCTGGGAAATCCAACTGTCGAAAAGACCACCAAAGGCTTCAAGGGCGCGATGGCAACCTTCGATGCGACCCGGCCTCTTGTCGCGGCAACGGGTATCGGAGTAGCGCGTGCCGCACTGGAATTCGTCCAGGAAAAGCTGACAGAAGAAGGGATTGAAATTCGTTATGGGCTGCCTCGAAATAAGCTGACCACCATTGAGCGTGACATTATTGATATGGAAGTGATGATTCGATCAACCTGGTTAATGATATTAAAAGCAGTTTGGATGGCGGACAATCGCAAACCCAACGCGCTCGAATCCTCCATGAGCAAAGTAAAAGCCGGAGATGTCGTCACCAGGGTTACGCAGAAAGCCGTCGAAATAATGGGACCGCTGGGTTACTCCCGTGAATTCCTGCTCGAGAAGTGGTTCCGTGATGCCAAGATCACCGATATTTACGAAGGGACCGGACAGATCAATCGTCTGGTTGTTGCGCGTAACCTTTTAGGTTATCGCGGTAGCCAATTGCGTTAGAAGAAATTAACGACAAAGACACGAAAACAACAAAGGTTTTTCTTTGTTAACTTTCTGCCTTTGTGGTGAGATAAATTTGGAGGTAAATATGAAATATCAAGTGAACAAAGCAGTCGTGGTTGGCGCAGGGACAATGGGCGCAGCGCTGGCAGCCCATCTCGCCAACGCCGGGATTCCAACGACATTATTGGATATCGTGCCCTTCAAACTGACCGAAAAAGAAGAGAAAAAAGGGTTGACGCTGAAGGATAAAGATGTCCGAAATCGCATCGTTGATGATGGATTGCAGGCGGCTAAAAAATCCCGCCCAGCTTCATTTTTCTCATCCGATCAGCAGATGTTGGTCAAGACCGGCAATCTCGAAGATGATTTTGAAGTCATCGCCGAGGCTGACCTGGTTATTGAAGCGATCATTGAGAACCTGGAGATCAAACAGGATCTGATGAAACGGATTGATGAAATTCGCAAGGATAGCGCGATCATTGCAACGAATACTTCCGGGATCCCGGTCAAGGATATCGCAAAAGGACTTTCTGAAAGCTTCAAGGGACATTTTCTTGGGATGCATTTCTTCAACCCGCCGCGTTATCTCAAATTGCTTGAGGTCATCCCAACCGCAGATACCCTTCCTGAAGTGATTGAGTTCATCAGCCGATTTGGCGAATATCGCCTGGGCAAGGGAATTGTCCTTTGCAAGGATACGCCCAATTTCATCGGAAATCGATTCGGCTTTGGCACCGGGGCATTTGCTCTTGATTTCATTCTAAAAAATGGCTACACCATCGAAGAGGTCGATCTGGTCACTGGCCCGATCGTTGGTCGCCCGAAAACAGGTACTTTCCGCCTGATCGACCTTGTGGGCATCGATGTCTGGGATCATGTCGGTCGCAACCTGGCACCCCTCATCCAGCACGATAAATACGCCCTGCCTTTTTTGGAAGCCGAAGCACCGAATAAGCTGATTGCCGAAATGGTCAAGCGAAACTGGCTGGGCAATAAAACCCGAGGCGGTTTCTATAACGTCAAGAAAGATGCCGATGGGAAGAAAACCTTCCTGCATCTTGATTTTGAAACGATGGAATATGTTGAACCATCCAAGCCGAGGTTTGATTCTGTTGGCGTGGCAAAGAAAGCTGAGAGTCTCAAAGAAAGCATCCAGACGATGCTCGATGGCGAGGATAAGGCTGCAAAATTAATTCAGGCTTTAACCTATCAGGGTTCTCAGTATGCATCCGTATTGATTCCGGAAGTAGCTGATACGCCCAAGCCGATTGACGATGCCATGCGTTGGGGATTTGGGCACAAGGCTGGCCCCTTCGAGATCTGGGATATGCTCGGGGTTCAGGCAATCGTTGAGCAGATGACTGCTGCAGGGTTCGCACCTGCCGATTGGGTCCTCAGCATGTTGAAATCCGGGCATGAATCCTTCTATCAATATAAAGATGGAGATATAGTCGGTGTTTATGACGTCTCAAAAGAAGACTATGTCCGCATCGCTCGTTCCCCTGACTTGCTCCTGCTTAAGGAACAGAATCTGATCAAAAAGAATGCCGGTGCCTCCCTTTACGATCTGGGTGATGGTGTGGCTGGCGTGGAATTCCACACCAAGATGAACGCAATTGATGCCGATATTGTCGAGATCATGACAGAGGCCCTTGACCGTACTGAAAATGAATTTGACGGCTTGGTCGTTGGCAATGAAGCCGATCATTTCAGTGCTGGCGCGAATCTCTTTATGGTCGTCATGGCTGCCCAGCAAGGGATGTGGGATCAACTTGAAGAGATGGTCAGGGGTTTGCAGGATATGAATATGCGGATGCGTTATTCACCGAAACCAGTTGTCATAGCCCCGGCCGGGATGGCACTTGGCGGAGGTTGTGAAATCACCATGCACGGTTCGCGCGTGGTAGCATCCGGTGAGACCTATATTGGTCTGGTTGAATTGGGTGCTGGTGTGATTCCCGCAGGCGGCGGTACAAAAGAGATCATGCGCCGTGTTGTCAATCCGGCCATGCGCATTCCTGATATGAATTTATATGCCCCATTTCAAAAAGCTTTCCTGCAAATCGGGCAGGCCAAAGTGGCAACAAGTGCGCGCGAAGCCCAGCAGATGGGCATCCTGAGTGCAACAGATCGGATCGTCATGAGCCGTGATCATTTATTGGCCGAAGCCAAAAAGGAAGTATTGCATATGGTCAATACCGGCTATGCTCCACCGGCACCGGAGATGATCTATGCCGCAGGTCGTGATATGCGCGGAGCATTGGAAGTTGGCGCCTATATGTTCAAGGAAGGCAAATTCATCACGGAGTACGAAGAAAAGATCGCTCAAAAGCTTTCCTATGTTTTGAGCGGCGGAGGTCTCAGCAAAGCTGCCTGGGTCAGTGAGCAATATATTCTCGACCTGGAACGGGAGGCTTTCCTTTCTCTGTGTGGTGAAGAAAAAACCCAGGAGCGGATGTGGGCTTTGTTGAATACGGGTAAACCGCTACGAAATTAGTACCCGTTTGCAGGTTGGCAGGTTTGAAGGTTTGCAAGTTTTTCACAACCTTCAGACATTTCAACATTCCAACCTGCAAACCGTGTAAAAAAGGAGTAAATCATGGAAATGCGAGAAGCTGTAATTGTTGCCGCTGTTCGAACGCCGGTCGGCAAGGCAAAGCGCGGTGGTTTGGCGACTGTCAGGGCAGATGAAATGGCAACGATAGTGATCAAGGAATTGCTCAGGCGGACACCTGAGCTGGACCCCGCAGATATCGACGATGTTATTATTGGTTGTGCTTTTCCCGAGGGCGAGCAGGGAATGAATATGGCTCGTCTGACGACCATGCATGCCGGTCTGCCTGATACTGTCCCCGCTGAAACGATCAATCGTTTTTGCTCATCGGGTGTGCAATCCATTGCGCATGCGGCACAGGCAATTATGTCCGGCCAAATCGATGTTGCTATTGCAGGGGGGGCCGAGTCGATGACACAGGTCCCCATGACGGGCTATAAATTCTCCCCGAATTATGGTCAGGCGTCTGGCAGACCAGAGGCTTTCACCAATATGGGGCTGACTTCCGAGAACGTCTCGGAGAAATATAATATCAGCCGTGAAGACCAGGATGCCTTTGCCGTGGGCAGCAATCAGAAAGCTGCCAGGGCGGTAGATTCCGGTCTGTTTGATGCGGAAATTGTACCTGTTGACGTGGAAGTGACCGAAGTCGGTGCGGATGGGAAGCCTGCTACCCGTAAATATACAGTCAGCCGGGACGAAGGTCCGCGGGGTGACACTACCGTGGAAGCATTAGCGCGGCTGAAAGCTCCCTTCAAAACCGGGGGCAGATCCACTGCTGGGAATTCCTCCCAAATGTCGGATGGTGCAGCGGGTGTGATCATTATGTCCGCAGATAAAGCCAGGGAGCTCGGTATCAAGCCCCTCGCACGTTATGTTGCCTATGCGGTTGGCGGCGTCCCCCCTGAGATCATGGGAATTGGACCGACAGTTGCGATTCCAAAAGCGCTTAAAATCGCTGGCTTGGCGCTTGAAGATATTGACCTGATCGAGTTGAACGAAGCCTTTGCATCGCAATCGCTGGCGATCATCCGCGAGTTGGGAATCGATGAAGAGAAGACCAATGTCAATGGTGGAGCGATCGCATTGGGGCATCCCCTTGGCTGCACGGGGGCAAAGCTGACCACGCAACTGATCTACGAGATGGGACGTCGCAAGTCGAAATATGGCATGGTGACGATGTGTATCGGCGGCGGCATGGGGGCTGCTGCGATCTTTGAGAATTTACAATAAATAATTCACCACTAAGACACGAAGAGTAAAAAAAAATTCTTTGTGCTCATAAGAAATAACTCTGTGAACTTTGTGTCTTTGTGGTGCACAACAAATAGGAGATAGAATAATGGCGCTTACAATCAAAACCCTGATGGAAAAAATGCCCGGCGCATTCCGTCCCGATAAGGCCCCCGGCCTGGATGCAGTCATTCAATTTCATTTCACTGGTGAGCAGGCCAGCGATTGGTACGCATCAATAAGAGATGATAAGGTCGAAACAACAGAAGGCGTTCACGATGAACCAAAAATGACCATGACCGCCGATTCTGCCGACTATATTGGCATCTTTACCGGCGAAGTGGATGGTATGGCGGCCTTTATGCAGGGTAAGCTGAAATTAGCTGGCGATTTGAATCTGGCGATGAAACTGACACAAATGTTTAAAATAAAGTAAAAACCTGGTATTCTGGAGAAAAAACCGGGGTTTATTCTATTTTATTAGAATAAGCCCCGGTTTGCTAATTGGAGCGTTGTGAGTTTAAAATCGATTACACCTTATCCTTCCAGAGTTGAAAAAGCAAAATTATTTCAGCGATCTTATCGATCGGGCCGAGTGGCAGTGTCCAGTCCCCGCTCATCGCTGCCCATATCCCGTAAAAAAGGATAGTGACTGTTGTATATCCAAGATAAATTTTTCTGATCAGGCTTCTGCGGGAAGCCAGTTGCGGGGCGAAAAAATAAGCCCAAACCAGGGCAAAATACCCCAATCCATTCAGGAGAAATAAAATCCGAATCTCCGGATCTGCAGCTGCGCGTGAAAAATGAACGCCGGCCGTAAAGGCGGTCAGCGCAATAATTTGGTTCATGCGTGAAAACATAATGGATCCTCCAATTTGGGTAATACGGGTAGAAACCCTTATGGCAGCTTATCGTTATGATGCCTGAGCAGTGCATGGGCTATAAAAAAGTCAGGGTGACGATGACCGCCGATCCTGTGAATTAGGCCAAAATCTTTACCCGCGAATTTTGTAAACCCTGCTGCTTATCTCGAGAGATTATCTTCTGTTCGACGAGAAAGATCACTTCAATACCTATTGCGAATTATTGCCACTCCCAAGGGAGAGCAAGTCCCAGAAGAATTTTATAGCTGAAATCAATTAGGAATTTCAATTAAGTTACCTTTCTGATTGCACGAAGCAACTTCACGGAGGTAACGCAAATGGGAAAACTTAGGTTCGAGTACTCAACCTTTTGGCGATAATATGAACATCGGTATTTTTCTTGATGTGATCCGTTTCTTGTATTCGGCATACCCCGGATACATTCTGACCGCGATAATCCAATATTCCTCGCGTTCTGCATAGGTTGCATCCCTTGCGATATAGTGCCCCTTCTCCTTGCCAATGGATAATTGAGCCTCTTTATTTTTCTTTAAATTGTAATACCAACCAGGATGGTGTTTCTGCCCCCAATTTGAAGCAATCAGAAAGATCTTTCCATCTTTTATGACTCCGAGCAAAGGGACAGTGCGCGGCTCCCCGCTCCTGGCGCCGATAGTTGTTAATACGATCACTGGAATGCCGGATAAAATGCTTGTTAGAGAGCTGCTGTTTTTTGTGAGTTTCAATACTGCTTTGTCCAAAGGATGAAGAATTCGGGAAGATATTCTTGCTCCTATTTTTGACGAAGTGAAATTTAACAGCGCCTTTTGGATCCAATTACGCTGATATTTATCTTTGTTTTTATCCATATTTCTAGCTCTCCGGTTAAGATTTATCAGCCAGGATTTTCGGCACAACTCTTGCCATGGAAATCTTCACCAACGCCAGACCCTGAAATTCGAAACCTTCCCGGATAGATTTTCGTATTTCGGATTTTGATATTCCTTCTTTCAGGCTGCGAACGAACTTTACGCCGCAGGCTTGCGCAATGTCAGTGATACTCAATTTTAGTGCCTCCTCACCAAAGGCATCCCGGCCTGTCCCCATGGATGGTTGATTTCCCGTTGAGGCTGCGCCGCTATTATCCAATAAGATCATCAGCAAATCCGACTGATTATAGGCGGCATTACAAATAGCAGGAATGGTGGAATGGAAGAAAGCCGAATCTCCGTAGAATGCAACCAGCTTTTCATCGCAACCAGCTTTTGAGAGTCCGCTGGCTACTGCGACAGCCGATCCGATCGCAAATTTGGCGTCCAATTGGTCGGCGACTTTTACCATGCAGCCCGGGTCGGCGATGATTATCGGCTTCTGATCCAGTTCACGGCTAATATCCAGAAGGATTTCCAATATTTCTTCGTAGGCATAATACTGACAATGATCTGT
>JACNJN010000076.1:10048-11258 GCA_014382535.1 Candidatus Desulfolinea nitratireducens
ACAAAACGGTACGTTTCTGCTTGATACCCTTTCGAGATCTGAATGATATTCCCCAATGTGGGATTAAATTCTTCATGGCTTTGTGTGAAGGCACGAGTGATGCGGAGAATAACAGGCAGATTAAATTCCTCTGAAAGATTAAAAGCTTCCTTCATCATTTCAAAGCCCTGGTTGGGAGAAGATGGTTCCAAGATGGGCAACTCCAAAAATGGGACCAGCAGGCGTGTATCCTGATCGTTTTGAGATCCATAAGCGCCTGGGTCATCTCCCAGAAGGATCACCAACCCCCCATTTACTCCCGTTAAATTCAGGCACATCAAGGGATCGACCATCACATTCATACCGACACTCTTGGTGCAAACCAGTGAGCGCCGGCCAGCGATGGATGCGCCAATCGCCATCTCTAGCGCTACCCGTTCATTGGCAGACCACTCAACATAGAGATTATGCTCCTTTGCCATGTCGATCAGGGTGTTCATTGTCCCCGAACTTGGAGAGCCAGGGTAGCTGGTTGTCATGCTGATCCCAGCAGCTATTGCACCGAATGCCAGAGCTTCATTTCCTGTAATTTCTTCACACATATCAATGATCCTCCGCGATTTCATGCGACATTTCCCAATTATATACCCAAGCACTGTTTTTCTTGTTATTATGTGCAGGCACGACAAATATCATTGAGGAGAAAGCAAGTGGATAAAAATCATATCATCAGAAGAGCCAACTCATCGGCCGATGCAGAAAAATTGCATAAACTATTTACAGAAGTTTTCCATCCAGATGATGTGGGAAGTCTGGCCGAGACCATGTTTAAGCATCTTCCAGGAATGGAAAATAAATACTGGTTTATCGTAGGAGAGAAGCAAACCGGCGATATTATATCTGCCTTTGCCCTCATCCCCTGGGTTTGGGAATTGGAGGGCATCAAGCTCAAGGTTGCCGAAATGGGTATTGTCGGGACCCTTGAGAAATATCGCCGGCAGGGACTAATGAGGATCCTCAACCAGGAGTTTGACAAGACTCTTCAAGAAGATGATTTTGATATTGCAATTATTCAAGGAATCCCCGGGTTTTATGGTCAGTTTGGATACTCATATTCCATCCCTTTGGAAAATCACATAAATCTCCCACTCCACACAATCCAACCGAAGGAGATAGAGCGTGGATGTACCTTTCGCCTGGCAGGAATAGAAGATATCCCCTTCCTGATGAA